>DATJXV010000141.1:0-11091 GCA_035499955.1 Casimicrobiaceae bacterium | reverse complement strand
GCACCAGCGGCAGGTCCGCGCCCTTTTTGATGAGGAACGGGCGCAGGAAGTTGTCCATGAAGCCGACAATCACGGTCCACACCAGCAACGCGATGCCCCACCCCGTCTGGTCGGTGTAGAAGAGCCAGCCCACAGCGGGAGCGAGCACGAGGAGGGGACCGACCTGCGCGATGCAAAGCAGGAGGACCACGCCGGTCAGCAGGCCCGCAAACGGAATCCCCGCGACGGCGAGACCGATGCCCGCGAGAACCGTTTGAGCCAACGCGGTGACGACCACGCCCAGCGCCACGCCCCGGATGGCTTGGCCGGCGAGAATCACGGCGCCTTCGCCGCGGTCACCCGCGAGGCGGCGGCCGAAGCGGATGAGACCCGATCTAGCCGCTTCGCCCTGGATGTACATGATGACGGCGATCATGACGGTGAGCAGGAACTGCAGGCCAGCCACGCCGAGGCCGCCGAGCGCGTCGAGCAGAAATTGGCCCGCCGCGACCGCGTGCGGCGCAAGTCGCGCGACCAGGCTGGCCTTGCCCGCCGCTGCGATGCCGGCCCAGGCGTCCGCGAGCTTCGCGCCCACGAGCGGGATGCGCGATACCCAGTCGGGGGGTGGCGGAATGGCCGCGGTCGCGAGCGTGCTCAGCCACGTCTTGATCGTGGCCGCGTTGTCGACCAGCGTCTGGATCGCCAGCACCAGCGGAACGACGAACACGAGCACCATCGCGCTCGACATGATGGCGACCGCGAGCGCGCGACTGCGCATCCGGCCTTGAAGCGAAAGCATCATGGGCCAGGTCGCCACGACGATCATCGCGGCCCAGATGATCGCCAGCAGGAAGGGGCGCAGTATCCAGAAGGAAGCCCCGATGAGGATGACCGTCAGCAGCACAGCCAGCACCGTTTGCGTCAGGTCGCGTCGCACGCCTTCGGAAACGACGCGATGAGGCTCGTCCATGCGCGTCCTAGTTGAGCCCGTTGGCGGACGCGATCACGGCCGCCTGGACGCGCGACGCGACATCGAGCTTGCGCAGGACGTGCTGCACGTGGATCTTCACCGTCGTCTCGGCAATTCCGAGGTCGCGGCCGATCTCCTTGTTGCTCGCGCCACGCGCGATGCCGCGCAGAATGTCCTGCTCGCGCGGGGAAAGGAGCGCGAGCTTCGACGGCGGCGCCGCCGGCTCGGGGCTGCCGCCCGCCGCATCGCGGTACGCCGATACGAGCTTGCCCGTCATGGCCTCCGCCACGACGGACTCGCCGTGCGCGGCACGCAGCACCGCGTCGACGAGCGCGTCGCCCTCCATCGTCTTCAGCAAGTACCCGCACGCGCCGCCGCGCAGCGCCGCCGCGAGGTCCTGCGCGTCCTCGCTGACCGTGAGCATGAGGACGCGCGCGCCGGGTACGATTTCGCGCAGCGAGGGCAGCGCGTCCACGCCGTTCACGCCCGGGAGGTGATTGTCGAGAAGCACGACGTCGGGCGCGAGCTCGCGGGCGCGGCGCAGCGCGGCTCCGGCGTCGGCGGCATCGCCCACCACCGCGATGCGCGGATCGCTGGCGAGGAGCGCCGTGAGGCCGCGGCGGAACAGCGTATGGTCGTCGACGATCATGACGCGGATCGGTGCCGTCGCTTGCATGGCTGTGAAGTTTCTCACGAAACGGTTTGGGCCGGGGCGTCGCTTGCCGTCGAGATGGCGGCAGCGCGCGGCAGCGTCAGCACGATGGTCGTGCCCTGCCCCGGCATGGAGTCGACGTCGAGCATGGCGCCGATCTTCTCCGCGCGCTCGGCCATGATGCGCAGGCCGACCTTGGTCTCGTCGGCCTGCGCCGCATCGGCAAATCCGACGCCGTCGTCGCGCACGACGAATCGCCATTGCGGCTCGCGCTCGACGGTGAGCCACACGCCTTCGGCGTGTGCGTGCTTGCGCACGTTCGACAGCGCCTCCTGCACGATGTGCAGGACCTGGATCTGCGTGTCGGGGGCGAGCGGCAGCGCGTGGCCGCGTATCGTGAAATGCGCGGCGAGCCCCGACTGGTGCTCGAACTTGCGAAGCGTCGTGCGCAGGGCGGGCTCGACGTCCCCGCCCTGCGGCCGCGTGCGGAAATGGACGAGGAGCTCGCGCACGTCGCCGTAGCATTCGCGTACGCCGGCGTCGATCTCCGCGAGCGCCTTCTGTGCGCGCTCGACGTCGCCGGCGTCGACCGCGTCGCGCATGAGATGCACCTGGATCTTGAGGAAGGCCAGCGCCTGCGCAATCGAGTCGTGCAGCTCGCGCGCGATGAACGCGCGCTCCTGCGCGACAGCCGACTCCTTCTCGAGCGCCGTCAGCCGCAGGTTTTCCATCGCGCTTGCGAGGTGTGCGGCGAGCGCTTCGAGCAGCGAGCGCTCGGCCGGCGTGGGATCGACCCTGGCGTGGAAGAAGAGATCGACCTCGCCCATGACGCGGTCGTGCAGCCGAATCGGCAGCGACACGACCGTAGCGTAGCCGGCGCTCATGCAATGCTTGGTGGACGCCGAGCGGATGTCCTCCACCGCGATGACGTGCGCGCCTCCCTCCGCGGCGTGCGAGCCGCAGAAGCACTGGCCGGCATGCACGCACTGCTCTGCCGCGGCCATCGCTTCGGTCAGGCCCGCCGAAGCGAGCAGCACGAAGCGGTCGCTGCCGTCGTCGGCCCAGCGCACCGCCACGCCGTCCGCGCGCGCGACGCGGGCGAGGCGCTGCGCGAAGCCGTCGGAGAGCTCACCGAGGGTGGCGGCGTTGGCGGCGAGCGCGGTCACGTCGTAGAGCGCTTCGAGACGCTCGCGCTTCTCCTCGAGCTGCGAGGTCTTTTCCGCCACACGCCCCTCGAGGTCGCGGTAGAGCGACTGCAGGTGCTCCGCCATGCCGTTGAAACATTCGGCGAGCGAGCCGAACTCGTCGGTGGTGACACGCTCCACGCGGGCGCCGAAATCGCCCTCGCCGATGCGTGCCGTCGCCTGCTTCAGGCGGCCGACCGGCTCGAGCACGAAGAGATAGCCGGTGACGAGCAGCACTGCCGCCCCGAGCACCGCGAACGCCATCATCGCGATCTGCAGCAGGTGAAGCAGCGCGGTCCAGCGCGCCATGTGGCGCTCGATGCCGGCGACGAGCGCGTCGATGTCGGAGGCGAACGCGGCCGTCTCTTCGCTGAGCCCGGGCGGCGCCTCGCTCGACGGTGCGCTCCAGTGCTGGCGGAAACGGCCCCAGTCGCGCTCGACCACGGCGAAGCGCTGACTCACGGCGTCATCCCACGGCACGGCGAGCGGGCGCTCCGCATCGCCCTTGCGCAGCAGCGCGAGGCTGCGGTCGAACTCCGCCGCGAGGCCCGGCAGCGCCGCATCGTCCCGCTGCGCAACCGCGAGCGACCAGCGGTACGACTGCATGCGCATCCGTCCGGCTTCGTTGACCGCGGCGGCGCCGCCGTCGAGCTGCCACGATACCCAGAGCGTGAGCGCGATCGAAACGAGCGCAAGCACCACGAACGGCGTCGCGACGAGCGCGAGCTTCGAACCCAGCGTCCAGTGCTTCCGCGTCTGCACCAGCGAACTCTAATGGGATGCACGCGCCGTGCCTTGATGCCCGTCAAGCCGCTCCTGTAAGAATCTTCCGACACGACAATGGAAGTTCGGCCGGTACGAACGGCCGCGCCGGGGGCGCACCATCGCATTGTCCTGAACACTTTCCGACCCCGGTCCACCGGCCGCTGTAGCGGGCAACTGCAGTCAGCCGAGCCTCCGCCCGAGAGCGAAGGCACTACCCCCGGGAGCGGAAAGGCTACTCCCGAGCCTCGTGTTCTAGACCCCAGCGGCCGCCACCTGTGCGGCCGCTTTTTTTGGGGCGGAGACCGGTCACGTCGGAAGCCGCCGACACGCAAATGGGGGTTTGTCTGACCGCGCGAAGCGAGCCGGCGCGGCAACATGAAGGCGTCGCAAGTACCGCCAAAGACGGATCTCCGATGCCTGCGGACGAAGCCCCAACACTCCGCCCCTAGGCAGCGGTTCGACGGAAGGCGAAGGACTACTCCCCTGGTCCTGTACGAACGACGGAAGCGGCCGCCGCGCGCGGCCGCTTCTTTTTTTGCGATCCGTCACCGCTTACCCAAGAGGTCGATCGGCTCGAGCCCGTCCCGCGGCCGCGGCCCGTCCGGCAGCGTGCCCAAGGGCTGCAGCGCGAACGCAAGCTGGTCGAAGGCATGACCCGCTGCCCGGAGCACGCTCCGAAGCATCGCGCCGAGGTCGGCGAGACTGCGCAGCTGGCCCGTTCGGTACAGGTACAGGATCAGCGCGAAGAGCGTCCCGCCCGGCAGCACGATCTCGAGGATGACATAGGGTCCGGCGCGCTGAAGGAGGCGTCCGAACTCCATGACCCCGGTGACCAGTTTCGCTTGCATCGCTCTTCTCCCGAACCTTCTTCCGAGCAAGGCGCCGGGACTCCGGCGCTTTCGATGGAATGCAGTGTGCGGGTAGGCCGCTGGCCGATGGCTGACGGATGCGCATGTGCTTGCCGAGTCGCGGCACGTCGGCTAACTCTTTGAAATAGCTAAGACCATCGAGGGCCGACCCGGCGTGGGGCGGCGGATGGGCCCGTCACGGCCGGAGTAACCTGCGCGACTTACAGATCGCTGAAACGAAGCTTACGGATGGGCCTCGGCCGGCGCGATCTCGAGCCCGACGGCGTGGCGCAGCGCGTCGTCCACGGTTTCGAGCCACACGAAATCGAGCCGCTCGCGGGCGTCCGGCGGGATGTCTTCCAGGTCGCGCTTGTTGCGCCCCGGCAGCATCACGGTCCTGATGCCGGCGCGCAGCGCGGCGAGCACCTTCTCCTTGATGCCGCCGACGGGGAGGACGAGCCCGCGCAGGCTGATCTCGCCGGTCATCGCGAGGTCGTGCCGCACCGGCTTGCCGAGTGCGAGCGAGGCGAGCGACACGAACATCGCGACCCCGGCACTCGGCCCGTCCTTGGGAATGGCGCCGGCCGGAATGTGCATGTGGACGTCGCTTTTCTCGAAGGCGGCGGGGTCCGCGCCCAGGCTGGCGGCGCGCGCCTTGACAAGCGTGAGGGCAGCCTGGGCGCTCTCCTTCATTACGTCGCCGAGCTGGCCGGTGAGGATCAGCTTGCCCGTGCCGGGGACACGCGACGTCTCGATGAACAGGATGTCGCCGCCCACGGGTGTCCAGGCGAGGCCCGTGGCCACTCCCGGCACGCTGGTGCGCATCGCAACCTCGTTCTCGAACCGCGGCGCCCCGAGGATCTCCGGCACGTCCTTGGCGTCGATGCGCACCTGCGTTGCTGTGCCTTCCGCCACGCGCATCGCGGCGCGCCGGAACAGGTTGCCGATCTCGCGCTCGAGGTTGCGCACACCGGCCTCGCGCGTGTAGTCGCCGATGACCGCGCGCAGCGCTTCGTCGCTGATCTCGCATTGCGCGGCGGTCAAACCCGTCGCGGCGAGCTGGCGCGCAACGAGGTAGCGGCGCGCGATCTCGAGCTTCTCGGCTTCGGTGTAGCCCGGCAGGCTCACGACCTCCATGCGGTCGCGCAACGGTCCCGGAATGCGGTCGAGCACGTTGGCCGTGCCGATGAACACGATGCGCGAGAGATCGAACGGCACAGCAAGGTAGTTGTCGCGGAACGTCGAGTTCTGCTCGGGGTCGAGCACCTCGAGCAGCGCGGAGGACGGGTCGCCGTGCATCGACTGCCCGAGCTTGTCCATCTCGTCGAGCATCAGCACGCAATTGCGCGTGCCGGCCTTGCGCACGGCCTGGATGATGTTGCCCGGCAGCGCGCCGATGTACGTGCGGCGATGCCCGCGGATTTCGGCTTCGTCGTGCACGCCGCCCAGGCTCAGGCGCTGGAACTTGCGGCCGAGCGCCCTCGCGATGCTTTGTCCGAGGGACGTCTTGCCGACACCCGGCGGCCCGACGAAGCACAGGATCGGGATGCGGCCTTCGGGGTTGAGCTTGCGCACCGCGAGGTATTCGAGGATGCGCCGCTTCACTTTTTCGAGGCCGAAATGGTCGGCGTCGAGGATGCGCCGCGCCTCGTCGATCGCGATCGGCTCCTCCGCCGGCAGCGCCCACGGCAGCTCGACGAGCCAGTCGAGATACGTGCGCGTCATCGAGTACTCGGGCGAGTGCTCGGACATCTGCGCGAGGCGAGCGAGCTCCTTGCGCGCATGCTTCTCGACCTCCTCGGGCATCTTCGCGCGCGCGATCTGCTCGGTAAGCTCGGAGACGTCCGCCGCGTTGCCTTCGCTTTCGCCCAGCTCCTTCTGGATCGTCTTCAGCTGCTCGCGCAGGAGCACCTCGCGCTGGCGCTCCTCGAGCCGTCCTTGCGTCTGCTCGCCGATCTCGCGCGACAGCCGCATCACCTCGATACGGCTCAGCAGGAACGCGAGCACGCGGTCGAGCCGCGTCTGCACGTCGAACGTCTCGAGCAGGTCCTGCTTCTCGGCGGTCTTGATGTCGAGGAGCCCCGCGATGAAGTCGGCGAGCGGACCGGGCTCCGTCACGCGCTCGATGGTCGCCGCGACCTCCTGCGGAACGCGCGGCGTGAGCTCGAGCAGCTCCGTCGCGCGGGTCTTGACCTGCAGCATGCGTGCCTCGATGTCGCGGTTCATCGGCGCCGGGTCGGGAAGGAGCTCCACGCGCGCCGCCCGGTAGGGGCGGCCTTCGATGAATTGCGCGACGCGGAACCGCTGCTCGCCCTGCAGCACGAGGTTGTGCGCGCCGTCGGGCATGGTGATGTAGCGCAGGATCGTCGCGCTCGTGCCGACGGTGTACAGGTCACCCGCTGCGGGGGACTCCACCTCCGCGTTGCGTTGCAGGAGCACGCCGATGCTGCGCTGCGCCTTCACGGCCTCCTGCGCGGCGACGACCGAATCGGGGCGGCCCAGCGTGAGCGGCGCGATCAGCCCGGGGAACAGGACGAGGTTGCGTACCGGGACGATGATGATCGCGTCCGACGGCAGCGGCGCGGCCTGGGCCGGCGCGTCGACGGGGGTGGACTCGGCGCTCATCGGTTCCTCACGCCAGCCGCCGCAACGTGAGCACGAGGCAGCCGTCGACGAATTCGCGGCCGGTCAGGTCGTAGTGCCCCGGCGGCAAGTCGATCGCGCGCTCGAACCGCCCGTAGGGAATCTCGAGGCGGTGGATCGTCTCCGATGCCGTACCCGACAGCAGCCGCCGTCCGGCCACCGACAGCCGCGCGCCGTCGGTGCGCACGTCCACGTCGCTCGCGACCACGCCGGGAAGCGCCACGCGCACGACCAGCGCGCGCTCGTCCTCCACGATGTCGATGGGCGGCTCCCAGCACGGTCCGCTGCGGCCGAGCGCGAGCGTGAAGAACTGGCGGTGCATGCGGTCCGCCTCGCGCAGCATGTCGAGCGCTTCTTCGAGGAAGCGTGAGGCGGGATCGCGGGATGACATGGCTATGGGCGCAGACTTGTTCGCACGGGGGCCGACGATTCTATCGCGGTTGCCGCCGGCCTGCGGTCTACTCCGGCGCCCCTGCGGGGACGACGCGTGAATCCGCGGGCGCTCCGGCTTGCATCCAACCTTGCCACCGTCCATGGAGGATACCGCCGTGAACCTGCCGACCCCTGCGCTAGCGACCTTGCTGCTGTGCCTGCTCGCGCTGCCAGCGCCGGCGGCCACGACCGTCGGCTCCGGCGTGAGCAAGACCGAGACGCGCCCGGTCGCGGGATTCCACGCGATAGCCCTTGGCGTCGACGCGCACCTCGAGGTCCGCCAGGGCGCGACGGAGTCCCTCGCCATCACGGGCGACGACAACATCGTCCCGCTCGTCGAGACGGTCGTCGAGGCAGGCGTGCTCAAGATCCGCTGGCCCGTGCGAGGGAACGTGAGCACGCGCTATCGCGAACTTGCGATCGTCGTCGACGCCAAGACGCTCGACGGCATCGCGCTCGGCGGCTCGGGCCGGATTCACGCGCCCAAACTCGCGGCAACGGCCTTCAGCGCGAAGGTCGGCGGCTCGGGCGACATCGTGATCGACGCGCTCGAAGCCGACTCCGTCGCCGCCACACTCGGAGGCAGCGGCCGCATCGTCCTGGCAGGCCGTGCGGACTCGCTCGATGCCACGCTGGCCGGATCAGGCAACCTGGCCGCCGGCAAGCTCGCCACCCGCGACGTGCGCGCGACCCTGCAGGGCTCGGCGGAGGCGACCGTGTGGGCGAAGGACGCGCTTCGCGCCACGATTGCGGGCTCGGGCGAGATCGCCTACTACGGGCGCCCCCAGGTGATGCAAACCATCGCAGGCTCCGGAAGGCTGCGGCAGGCCGGCGACGCGCCGTGAACTGCGCCAGGGCGAGCGTCGATGCGGCCGACGCCTGCCCTTCGAAGGCTTCCTCAATCCTTGCCGTTGCCGCCTTGACCGCCACCCAGCGACGAGGCGGGGTCGATGCGTCCGTACAGGCCGTGGCTTTCGTCACCGGGGCCGGCGGCGAAAAAGAGCGTGTCGGTCGGCTGGCTCTGCACCCCGTTGCCGAAGGCGATGCCCCACAAGCCCTCGATCTTGAGATCCTTGCGCTCGCTCGTGCGCAGGTGCCCGGCCCAGATGCCGAGGACCGTGTCGAACGCGTTGATCATGCCGTCGCCGAAATTGCCGACGAGCAGCAGGTTGCTGAATGGACCGAAGCCCGCCGGCGCGAGCGCCATGCCCCATGGCGCGTTGAGCGGGCCGCGCGAGACAAGCCGCTTGAGCAGGAAACCGTCCGCGTCGAAAACGTCGATGAAGCCGAAGCCGGGTCCCGCGATCTCGTCGCCGGTCGCGGCATTCACTTTGGCGAACGCGACGTAGAGGTTGCCCTGGATGTTCATGACGTTGAACGGGCCGTAGCTCGCGGGCAGATTGGGGTCGGAGAAGCCGCCGGGGACCGTCGTCGGCGTGAACGTACTGGTGTACACGTCGATCTTCATGCCGGTGAAATCGGCCGCGTAGAGCTGGTTCGCGGTGCCGTTGCCCGCGATGGCGATGCCCTTGTACTCCGCGTTCGCGGTGACCTTCGTGATCGCGGTGGTGAGGCCCGGCGCCCAGGCCGTGATCGCGCCATCCTCGCTCGCCCAGATGAAGCGCGCCGGCGTCGGGTTGGCGCTGCTCGGCGGCGCGTTGGTCACGATGTTGAAGTCGTTCGTCCCGTTGTACGTGATCCCTGTCGGGTTCCCGTTGCCCTGCCCGTTCGCGGCGGGTATGTTCACGACGAGGCTCTGCACGACGCCGCTGCCGTCGTAGAGCGTCGACGTGCCGGTTCCGTTGTTGCTCACCCAAACGAAGCCGTTCGGGTTGAACGCCACACCCCACGCGTTGACGAGGTTGGCGTCCGTGCGTGCCGCCACACCCGATTGGTCGGAGTCGAGGTTGGTGACGGCGTATGCGTTCGGGGCTGCGTAAGTCGGCAACGCCAGAGCGAGACCCACGGCGAATGCTGTCGCGGGTAAGGCCCGGCGCGCGAGTCGGGAGAAGTAAGACATGGCACATCCTTCCGCGCGTTGCGGGTTCATGAAAATCCGGCGCGAGCGCGGCCTTGCGACAGCGGGAATCGCGTCGAGCGACGCCTGTCGGCGCGAGCGCGCCGCAGGCACGAACGCCAACATCGCGGAACCCGACCTATTCCTGAAGGAGGGCCGCGGCGGACAGCCGCAGGGCTGATTTCAGGATTGCTACCAGCAACCCGTCAGCGGAGCTTTGCGGGATCCGGATCGCGCTTCGCCTGCCGCGCGAGCTTCGGATTGACCTGACGGCGCGATCGACGGCGTCCCTCTCACTTCGTCCTGATCTCGCCGCGGACGACGGCGTCGATCACCGCGAGCTTGCGGTGGTCCTCGCTCCTCTCCGCCGGGTTCAGGAACTGGCCGTCCCGATTCGTGATGCCGTTGTTGAAGTGCTGGAACGTGTCCACGATGCGCCTCGGGAATTCCGGTGCGAACGACCGGTCCTTGACGAACACCGCGACGAAGTCGTTCCACCACGCGCCGTTGTCGAGCTGGGAGCAGACGAACGATTCGAGCAGCATGGTCGGGATGCCGTTTCGACCGGCCCAGGTGGCCAGGGCGTTTCCGCTGTCGGGATAGAACCTCCAGCAGTCGACCGGATGGCGGTGGAACACGCCGTTGGAGGGAACGTTGAGGTAGAACAGGCCCCGAGGCTTGAGCACGCGCAGCACCTCGAGGAAGACGAGCCAAAACATCTCGGAGTGCTCGAAGCACGAGCTCGACAGCACGATGTCCGCCTCCGCGTCCAGGAACGGGAGCGAGTAAGGATCGCTCAGCACGACGTCCACGCCCGGCCCCGCCACAAAGTCGACGCCGATGTATTCGAACGTATTCGGGCACGTTTGCCGCAGCGAGCCGTTGATGTCCTGCGCGCCGATCTCGATCACCTTCACGGGGCCGCCACGGTCGAACTCCGGGCCGTAGCACTCGAAGAAATTCCGGCAGTTGAGCATTGCGGTCGGATGCATCCGGTTGTCCTAGGAAAGGACCATGCGCGTGAATTCGCGCTGCGGGAACCGCGACAGGCATTCTAGACCACGTGCGCCGAGCGCCGAGCGCTTCGCCTCGTCACGCAGGAGATCGACGCACTCGGCGACGAGCCCCTCGTACGGGACGCCTGCGATGCCCTCGACATACATGGGATCGATCGACGTGGTCGGATTGACCTCGGCCACGACCGGTACCGCATTCGTCAGCAGGTAGAAGACGCGTACGATCTCGAAGATCTCCGTGTCGCCAGCGTGCAGGTTGAGCACGATTCTCGACCGCGCGATCAGGCCGTCCCGCTCGCGTCCGTACACGTTGTACACGCAATGAACGGCGACACCGCGCCGCTCGAGCGCTTCGAAGATGCGGCGCCTGCGATCGTTCATCGTTCCGTAGAAGAGGACGTCGATATCGGGCGTGGGCGAGCGCCGGATGCGCACGAGCTCGGCCTGGAATCCCAGCCGCAGGCGCTTGACGTGGTCGATCCCGAGATCGCGAAAGCGCGCGAGATTCCGCTCGCTATAGTCCCACACCTCGAAGCGACGCGCCCACTCGAAGATCGCCGGGCTGAAGCCTTTGACGCCGGTGTC
>DATJXV010000140.1:0-4889 GCA_035499955.1 Casimicrobiaceae bacterium | reverse complement strand
CAATGCGGCCTGCCCAAGCTGATGGCGCTCGAGCTCTTCAAGCCGTTCATCTTCAACAAGCTCGAGACGATGGGCCTCGCGACCACGATCAAGGCCGCGAAGAAGATGGTCGAGTCGCAGGAGCCGGTGGTCTGGGACATCCTGGAAGAGGTGATCCGCGAACACCCCGTGATGCTGAACCGGGCGCCGACGCTGCACCGCCTGGGCATCCAGGCGTTCGAGCCGGTGCTGATCGAAGGCAAGGCGATCCAGCTGCATCCGCTCGTCTGCACGGCGTTCAACGCGGACTTCGACGGCGACCAGATGGCCGTGCACGTGCCGCTGTCGCTCGAGGCGCAGATGGAGGCGCGCACGCTCATGCTCGCGTCGAACAACGTGCTGCTGCCCTCCAACGGCGAGCCTTGCATCGTGCCGTCGCAGGACATCGTTCTGGGCCTGTACTACGCCACGCGCGAGAAGATCGGCGCGGCGGGCGAGGGCCAGATGTTCGCCGACATCGCGGAGGTCACGCGCGCGTACGAGTCGCGCCAGGCCGAGCTGCACGCGAAGATCAAGGTTCGGATCAAGGAGGTCGACCTTCGGACGAACGAGGACGGCTCGGTCGAGCGTGTCGAGAAGATCACGCGCTACGACACGACCGTCGGCCGCTCGCTCCTGTCGGAGATCCTTCCGCCCGGGCTGCCGTTCTCGTTCATCAACAAGCCGCTCAAGAAGAAGGAGATCTCGCGCATCATCAACGCGAGCTTCCGCCGCTGCGGCTTGCGCGAAACCGTGATCTTCGCCGACAAGCTGATGCAGGCGGGCTATTCGCTCGCCACCCGCGGCGGCATCTCGTTCGCGGCCGACGACATGCTGGTCCCGGCCGAGAAGGCGGGCATCATCTCCGACGCCGAGTCGCAAGTGAAGGAGATCGAGGCGCAGTACACCTCGGGTCTCGTCACGCAGGGCGAGCGCTACAACAAGGTAGTCGACATCTGGGGCCGCGCGGGCGACGACATCGCGAAGGCGATGATGGCGCAGCTCGGCACGATGGAAGTGCAGGACCGCGAGGGCAAGGACGTCAAGCAGGATTCGTTCAACTCGATCTTCATGATGGCGGACTCGGGCGCCCGCGGCTCCGTCGCGCAGATTCGCCAGCTGGCCGGCATGCGCGGCCTGATGGCGAAGCCCGACGGCTCGATCATCGAGACGCCCATCACGGCGAACTTCCGCGAGGGCCTGAACGTGCTGCAGTACTTCATCAGCACCCACGGCGCGCGCAAGGGTCTTGCCGACACTGCGCTGAAGACCGCTAACTCGGGTTACCTGACGCGCCGTCTCGTCGACGTGACGCAGGATCTCGTCGTCACGGAAGACGATTGCAACACGAGCAACGGCGTGGCGATGAAGGCGCTGGTCGAAGGCGGCGAAGTCATCGAGCCGCTGCGCGAGCGCATCCTCGGCCGCGTGGTCGCGGCGGATGTCGTCGTGCCGGAGACGCAGGCGACGCTGTACTACCCGGGCACGCTGCTCGGCGAGGACGAGGTGGAGCAGATCGAAGCCCTCGGCATCGACGAGGTCAAGGTGCGTACGCCGCTGACCTGCGACACGCGGCATGGGCTGTGCGCGAAGTGCTACGGCCGCGACTTGGGCCGTGGCCATCTCGTCAACGTCGGCGAAGCGGTCGGCGTTATCGCCGCGCAATCGATCGGCGAACCCGGCACGCAGCTCACCATGCGCACGTTCCACATCGGCGGCGCGGCGTCGCGTACCGCGGCGGCCTCGCAGATCGAGTCGAAGTCGGCCGGCACGGCGCGCTTCAGCTCGCTCATGCGCTACGTCACGAACGCGAAGGGCGACCTCGTGGTGATCGCGCGTTCCGGAGAAGTCACGATCCACGACGACAACGGCCGTGAGCGCGAACGTCACAAGGTGCCGTACGGCGCGACGCTGCAGGTGAAGGATGGCGATGCGGTGAAGGCGGGCAAGGTCCTCGCGACCTGGGACGCCACCGCGCGCCCGATCATCACCGAGTATGCGGGACGCGTGAAGTTCGAGCACGTCGAGGAAGGCGTGACCGTGGCGAAGCAGGTCGACGACGTGACCGGTCTCACCACCCTCGTCGTCATCGATCCGAAGCGCCGCGCGACGTCGACCGCCAAGGGCGTGCGCCCGCAGGTGAAGCTTCTCGACGACAACGGCGAGGAGATCAAGCTCGCGGGTTCGGACCTGCCGGTGAACATCACCTTCCAGCTGGGGTCCATCATCACGGTAAAGGACGGCCAGCAGGTGGCGGTGGGCGAGGTGCTCGCGCGGATTCCGCAGGAGACGTCGAAGACGCGCGACATCACGGGCGGCCTGCCGCGCGTGGCCGAGCTGTTCGAGGCGCGCTCGCCGAAGGATGCGGGCATGCTCGCGGAAGTCACCGGCACCGTGTCGTTCGGCAAGGATACGAAGGGCAAGCAGCGCCTCGTCATCACCGATCTCGACAGCGTTGCGCACGAGTATCTGATCCCGAAGGACAAGCACGTCACCGCGCACGACGGCCAGGTGGTGAACAAGGGCGAGACGATCGTCGACGGACCCGCGGACCCGCACGACATCCTGCGGCTGCTCGGCGTGGAGGCGCTCGCGCGCTACATCACCGACGAGGTGCAGGACGTGTACCGCCTGCAGGGCGTGAAGATCAACGACAAGCACATCGAGGTGATCGTCCGCCAGATGCTGCGCCGCGTGGTCATCACGGAACCGGGCGACACGCGCTTCATCCGCGAGGAACAGGTCGAGCGCTCGGAGTTGCTCGACGAGAACGATCACGCAATCAAGGACGGCAAGGAGCCGGCGCAGTACCACCACATGCTGCTCGGCATCACCAAAGCCTCGCTTTCGACCGACTCGTTCATCTCGGCGGCGTCGTTCCAGGAGACCACGCGCGTGCTCACCGAGGCCGCGATCATGGGCAAGAAGGACGACCTGCGCGGCTTGAAGGAGAACGTGATCGTCGGGCGCCTCATCCCGGCGGGCACCGGCCTCGCGTACCACACGACGCGCAAGAAGTCGAAGCAGGGCGGTGCCGAAGCCGCGGCAGCGGCGTTCATGACCGAAGAGGAGCAGGCCGCCGCGGCGGCAGCGCCGGCCTCGGAAGTGTCGGCGGACGCCGCGTAAGCGCAATCGGAGTGCCGTTGTGATCACGGGCCGGCGGGCGACCGCCGGCCTTTCTTTTGTCGAACCGCGGGTTCCACCGAATCTGCGCGCTCGGAAAAGGAACTTTCGGATTCGCGTCTGTCCTATACGTGCCACCGTCCTGTGAGTGCCCCAACGTGACCCGTTCCATCCTCGCGGCCCTGCTCGCGTGCTGCCTCACGCTGCTGTCGCTTCGTGGTGACGCCCTGACCGTTACGGGTGAGGCCGGTGGCGACGAGGCCCGCGTCATCGTCAAGCTGAGGCCGCAATCGAAGATGCTCGCGGCGCAGGGGTCAACCCCTGTCGACACCGCGTCGGTGCGCGCTGCCGCGCTGGGCGCTCGCATCGGCGTCGCGTTGCGCGCGGGCATCGCGATCTCTGACGACACCCAGGTCGTGGTCGGCAGCGGCCTGACCTCCGGCGATCTCGCGCAGCGCCTGTCGCAGCAGGGCGACGTCGAGTACGCGGTGCCCGACCGCCGCAAGTTCAAGCGCGTCGCGCCAAGCGATCCGCTCTACCAAACGGGCGGCGCGACCGGCCCCGCGTCCGGGCAGTGGTACCTGCGTCCGAATGCCGGCGACGTGAAATCGTCGATCGACGTCGAGCCGGCATGGGCCGTGACGATCGGGAGTCCCGCCATCGTCGTCGCCGTGCTCGACACCGGCGTGCGCTTCGATCATCCGGACAATCGATCCGTCGCCACCGGCGGCAACCTGCTGCCGGGCTACGACATGATCAGCGATGCAGCCGCCGCCAACGACGGCGACGGCCGCGACGCCGACGCCTCCGATCCGGGCGACTGGGTCACGCAAGCCGAGCTGGCGAACACGAACGGCCCGTTCTATCGATGCACGGACGCGCCCGAAGACAGCTCCTGGCATGGTACGCAAACGTCGGGCCTGATTGCTGCGCTGACCGACAACGCCGTCGGCATGGCGAGCGTCGGCCGCACGGTGCGCGTGCTGCCCGTGCGCGTGCTCGGCAAGTGCGGCGGGCTCGACTCCGACATCCTCGTCGGCATGCGTTGGGCCGCGGGCATGTCCGTGCCTGGCGTGCCCACCAACCCGAATCCGGCGCGCGTCATCAGCATGAGCCTGGGCGGAGGCGACACGTGCAGCGCTGCGTACGTCGACGCCGTCAACCAGATCACCGCCGCGGGCGTGGCGATCGTGGCGGCCGCCGGCAACGACGGCATCGGTCCAGAAGAGCCGGCCAATTGCCCCGGCGTCGTCTCGGTCGGTGCGCTGCGCCACGTCGGCACGAAGGTAGGGTTCTCCAACCTCGGAGCGGGCGTCACGATCAGTGCGCCTGGCGGCAATTGCGTGAACACGGCGGCCGGGACGCCGTGCCTTTATCCGATCCTGAGCACGACCAATACCGGAACGACCGTGCCGGTTGCGAGCTCGTACACCGACGCGTACAACCCGTCGATCGGCACGAGCTTCTCCACACCGCTCGTCTCGGGGACTGCGGCGCTCATGCTCTCGGCGCAACCGAGCCTGACGCCCGCGCAGCTGACGCAGATCCTCAAGGCCACGGCACGCCCGTTTCCCACGACCGGCGCTTCCGACTCGACTATCGTCGCCTGCACCGCGCCGCAACTCGATCCGACAGGCACGCCGATCGCGCAGAACGAATGCTATTGCACGGCGAGCACGTGCGGCGCCGGCATGCTCGACGCCGGCGCGGCCGTGCAGGCGGCTGCGGCAGGGTTGCCGACGGGCGAC
>DATJXV010000139.1:0-10387 GCA_035499955.1 Casimicrobiaceae bacterium | reverse complement strand
GAGGTCATGGCGAGCAGCACCGGCCCCGGGATCGTGTAGACCTGGTGCAGGATCCCGTCGATGCGGAAGCGCACGGTGCCCACGTCGCGCCGCGGCTCGATGTGGATGTCGGAGGCGCGCTGCTCGAACGCGTACTGCCAGAGCCAGTCGACGATGGTGACGATGTGCTGGTCGTTGGCGTCGAGGTGGGCGTGCTGGCCGAGCTCGACCAGCTGCTCGAAGTTGCGCAGCGTGAGCTCGCCCTTGTTCGATTCCTGCGCGCGCTTCATCGAGCGGGCGAGGTTGAAGAACTCGCCCATGTAGCGCTTGATGTCGGCCGGGTTCGCGAAGACGAGCTTGACTTCGCGCTTGATCATCTCCTCGAGGTCGTCCGCCCACGCCCGAACGAAGGGCTCGCCCGTGGCCACGGTGACGGTGAGGCGGTCCACCGCCACCGGCAGGATGCGGAAGCGCTCCGCGTACGCGTTCGACATGGTCTGCGTGACCGCGCCCAAGTCGATCTTCAGCGGGTCGATGTGGAAGTACGGCACCTTGAGGCGCCCCGCCAGCCACTCGACGAGCCATTCGAGCGTCATGAGCTTCTGCGGCGGCTTCGCGGACTTCCACTTCTGCACCGCGATGAGCTCGAGCGGATGGTCGTACTGCTTGGTGCGCGAGCGGCCGAGGTGCTCGGCGTCGGCCGCCGAGATGAGCCCATCGGCGGCCATGAGGCGAAGGATGTCCTCGAGGCGCAGGCGGCGGTCGGGCTGCTTGGGCGCGCGCGCCGCGACGCTCGCGGCCGTGGCGGCGGGTGGCGCTGCCGTGGGTGCGGGCGGCGCCTTGACGCTGGAGGTCGATGAGGCCATGCGGCTATCCTACACCGCAGCCCCGCGCCCTTCCCGGACGCCCGTCGGCGGTGCGCCCCCGCCGAGCCCTCGCGTTGCGAATAGGGGACAGGGAAGCGGCCCGGCCGTGCGCCGTCAGGCCGCCTTCGCGGGCGCCGTGTCCGGCACCTGGAACACCTCGCGCAGGTACTTCACGTACGACGGGTCGTAATCCATCGTCTTGGTCGGCTCGTCGCTGATCTTGGCCACCGGCTGGCCGTTGCAGCGGGTCATCTTGATCACGATCTGCAGCGGCTCGTAGCCCAGGTCGTTGGTGAGATTGGTGCCGATCCCGAAGGAGGTCTGCACCCGGCCCTTGAAGTACTCGTACAGACGCATCGCGAGCGGGACGTTCAGGCTGTCGGAGAACACCATCGTCTTGGTGTGCGGGTCGATGCGCATCATCTTGTAGTGCTCGATCAGCCTGTCTCCCCACTCGAACGGATCGCCCGAATCGTGGCGCACGCCGTCGAAGAGCTTGCAGAAGAACAGGTCGAAATCGCGCAGGAAGGCGCTCAGGCCGACCACGTCGGACAGCGCGATGCCCAAGTCGCCGCGGTACTCGCGCGCCCACATGTTGAAGGCGAACGACTGCGAATCGCGAAGGCGCGGCCCGACCGCCTGGCACGCCTGCAGGTACTCGTGCGCCATGGTGCCGAGCGGTGTGAGACCCTGCTCGAAGGCGAAGCGGACGTTGCTGGTGCCGACGAAGTGCGCCGCCATGTCGCGCTTGAGCGTGGCGAGCACTTCGGCCTGCCACTGCCGCGAGAAGCGGCGGCGCGTCCCGTAGTCGGCGATGCGGAAGTCGTGGCTGCCGATCGTGTTGGCCTGCGCGATCTTCGCGGCGAGCCTCCGGCGCCCTTCCTCGTAATCGGGCGCCTTCACCGTGTTGCGGTAGTACACCTGCGAAACGATGGCGAGCACCGGCACCTCGAACAGGATCGTGTGCAGCCACGGCCCCTTGATCGTGATGTCGATCTCGTTGTCCGACTCGGGCAGGCGGGAGACCGTGATGAAGCGCTGGTCGAGACGGAACAGGCCGAGGAGATCGACGAAGTCGCTCTTGAAGAAGCGCCAGCGGCGCAGGTAGGCGAGCTCGTCCTGCGCGAAGCGCAGCTCGCACAGGGCGCGGATCTCCTCCTCGATCTCGTGCACGTACGGCGACAGGTCGATGTCGGCGTTGCGGCACTTGAAGCGGTACTCGACCTGCGCCTCGGCGAAGTGGTGCTGCACGACCTGCATCATCGTGAACTTGTACAGGTCCGTGTCGAGTAGCGACGGGATGATCATGTGGCGCCGGCAGGATGCGTAGGCGGGCGATGTTACTCCAGAGCCGGCCTCGCTTGCCCTATCCAGGGTCAGGTCGGACCCCTCTGCTCCGGACCCCCGCTGCCGTCCGGCACGATCAAGATCCGGGAGGCGATCGCGACCGCCGCGAGCGTGGCGGCCACCGCGCACCACCCGGCGACGCCGAATCCGGTCAGCGCGCCGTTCGCGCCACGCCCGACGAGCAGCCCCGCCGCGAACGACGCCCCGCCGGCGCCGAGCTGCTGCACCGCCCCGTTGAAGCTCAGGAAGCTGCCGCGCAGCCGCGGCGAGACGCTGCCGGTGACGAGCGCCATGGCGGGCCCGAAGCGGCCGGGCACGAACACGAAAAAGAACACCGCCACCGCCACGGCGCCGGCGAGGGGAAGCGGCGGCAGGTGCGTGATGAGGAGGATCGGCGCCATCGACACGAACGCGAGGATCGTGAACAGGCGCTTCTTGCCGTAGCGGTCGGCGAGCCACCCGATGATCTGGGCCGTGAAGAGCGTCGCGAGGCCGCCCGCGAAGTAGATATAGGTGAGCTCGCCTTCCGCGACGCCGACGTTGGCGACGTTGTACGCGGCGATGAAGGGGACGACGAGAAACACGCTCGTCATGAGCGCGATCATGAAAGCGAACGCGAGCAGGTGATTGTGCACGCCGAACACCGCACGCAGCTGCGCGAGCGGACGTCGCCGCTCGCCGCCGCGAAGGTGCGCGTCGAGCGTCGGCACGACGCGCCAGGCAACGCACCACGCCACGACCGAGACCGCCGCGAGCACGAAAAACGGCGCGCGCCAGGAGGACTGCGCCGCGATCCACAGCCCGAGCGGAACGCCCATCACCGCGGCCAGCGAGAACGCGGCCGAGACGACGGCGGTGCCGCGCGCGCGCCGCGCATAGGGGATCACGTCGGCGATGATGGTGAACACGAGCGCGCCGATGACGCCGCCGAAGATGCCGGCCACGATGCGCGCGGCGAGCAGCAGCGGGTAGCTCGGCGCGAGACCGCACAGCGCAGTCGCCACGGCGAAGCCCGTGTACATCGTGAGCAGCGCGCGCTTGCGGCCGAAGCGGTCGATCCAGAACGCGGCGATGAAGCCGCTTCCCGCCGCCGCGAACGTGTACGCGGAAACGAGCAGGCCGAAGTGCCGCGGGTCGATCTGAAAGATCCGCATGAGCTGCGGCGCGAGCGGCATCAGGATCATGAAGTCCACGATGTTCGTGAACTGCATGCCGGCGAGCGTGAGCAGCAGGAGGAGCTCGCGCGGTCGCGCGTTCGCTTGCGCCGTGGCGGGCGCGGCATGGGGCGTTGACAAGGTCGTCGGAAGAACAAATGACCGCGGGTCAGTTGAAGTATACCGCAGGTGAGGCGGCGTCGAATGGCTCCGCCGAGCCCGGGTTTGCACCGGGTTCGAAGGCGTCGCGTTGGTCGTAGGGCGACGCCCCGCTATGATGCCGCCATCCTTTTTCCCGCCCGCTCCTTCGCATGCTGATCAGCTGTGTGGCCTACCAGGACGGCCGCAAGCTCGCCGACATCCCGATCGAGGACATCAGCGAGTACGTGAGCCAGCGCGACTGCTTCGTCTGGGTCGCGCTGTTCGAGCCGTCGATGGAGGAGCTCGACGTCATGGCGCAGGAGTTCAGCCTGCACGAGCTCGCCGTCGACGACGCCCGCCACGGCCACCAGCGTCCGAAGATCGAGGAGTACGGCGATTCGCTGTTCGCGGTGCTGCACACCATCGAGCGGGAGAAGGCCCCCGACGGCAGCGACGAGCTCGTCGCCGGTGAAGTCGACATGTTCGTCGGCTCGAATTACCTGCTGACGGTGCGCCACCGCACGCACGTCGGGTTCGCGGCGGTGCGGGCGCGCACCGAGCGCGAGCCCGAGCTCTTGAAGCGCGGCTCCGGCTACGTCTTCTACGCCGTGATGGACAACGTCGTCGACCGCTATTTCCCTGTGATCGACGCGCTCGAGACCGAGCTCGAGAAGATCGAGGAGCAGATCTTCGTGCGCAACGCGGCGCGCAGCAACATCCAGGCGCTGTACGCGCTCAAGCAGAAGCTCATGACGCTCAAGCACGCCGTCGATCCGCTCATGGAGGCGACCGGGCGCCTGTACGGGGGCCGCGTGCCGCAGATCTGCGCCGGCATGGGCGAGTATTTCCGCGACGTGTACGACCACCTCTCGCGCATCCACTCGTCGATCGAGGGGATCCGGGAAATGCTGACCACGGCGATCCAGGTCAACCTCGGCATGATCTCGCTGTCCGAAAGCGAGGTGACCAAGAAGCTCGCGGCGTGGGCCGCCATCATCGCGGTGCCGACGATGGTCGCCGGCATATACGGCATGAACTTCAAGAACATGCCGGAGCTCGAGTGGACCTTCGGCTACCCGGTCTCCATCGCCATCATGCTCGCCGTGGACGTCTACCTGTACTTCCACTTCCGCCGCCTGAAGTGGCTGTAGCGGCGAGTGTTCCGACGGGTCGGCTTCAAGAAAGGCTTCGATGGAAGAGAAATGGGTAGGCGTGAAGAACTGCGCCGACGACCCGCAGCACGGCTCGCCAGGCGCTCCTTATAAAACGATCCAGTACGGCGTGGACCAGCTCGCGAGTCTGGGCGGCGGCATGCTGCACGTGCAGAGCGGGCGATACGCGGGCGGCGTCCGCATGGAGGGGGCGCGCTACTCGAACATCGAGATACGCGGCGACGTGCCGGCCCCGACCGCGCCTCCGACCGCGCCAGGGGCAGACGACACCGTTGCCTACTGCGAGAGTCGCCCGGTCGTCGATGCCAAGAGCCAGGATACGGTCTTCACGATCGCCAAGGCGACGAACGTATGGCTGACCAATCTCTATATCGTGAACGGAAGCGCGCCCAACGTTCCCTCGATGGGGGGAGGGGTCTATGCGCACGAGACCCAGGTATCGCTCGATAGCTGCTGTTTTCAAGGGAACGTAGCGAACTGCGGCGGTGCCTTTGCATTCGTCGACTGCACGTCCGGCGAATGCGTCATCGACTCATGCAGGGTGTTCGACAATCAGGCCAGACCGGGCACCGCGCAGACGAGCAACGGAGGCGGCGGATTCCTGCGGCGTTGCCGAAGCATCCGGATTGAAGACTGCGACTTCAGGGAGAACCAGGCCGAGGGAACCGCGATAGGCCCCGGGCGCGGAGGCGCGCTTTACGCCGAAGACTGCAAGTCCGTCTACGTCGTCGGCAAGCAGACTCGGTTCCTGCGCAATTCGGCCGGCGAGTTCGGCGGGGCGATGTTCCTGGGCCGACCGGCGCCCCAGGGGCAGGTCGTCATTCTCGATTCGCTATTCTCCGCGGGCAACAAAGCCGCTAGCGGCGGGGCCGTCGCGATCGTGGGCGATCCGCGAACGCCTCCGCCGGGCGGAGTCTCGCCCGTCGAAGACGTCTACCTGTGGAACAACGAGATCGCCAACAACAACGCGGACCGGTATGGCGGAGGCGTCTTCATCGGGTACTCGATGAACGTCAAGCTCTCGAACAACAGGATTCGACTGCAAAACGAGGCCCACGACGGCGGGGGTATCTACATCACCGCCAACTGCGACGTGACGCTGGATGACGGCACCGAAGTGAGCAGCAACCTGGCGAAGGAAGGCTATGGGGGCGGCGCATATGCAGAGAATTCGCGCCTTCATGCCGTCGGCGACACGAGGTTCGATTTCAACCAAGCCAAGAACGGCGCCGGTGCGTGTTTCCTCGTACGGCAGAATCCCGATACTGAGCAGTATTTGAAGAAGTCCGGGTTTACAGAGGCCAGTCTGACCGTGAATTCCGCGCATTTCGCGATGAATTTTGCCTCCGCCGACGGGGGCGGGCTCTATTGCTTCGTGAACGTTCCCCTCCTTCTGATGGCCAACGCTCCAAAATTGAACGTCGAAGTGAACGGCGTAACGACCTTCACTTCCAACGAAGCCGTCACCGGAGGCGGCTTCTACGCTCATTCATTCGACAAGCTCGCCTTCAAGACCAACCGGCTGATAGGCAATCAGGCGAAGAAGTTCGGCGGCGGCGGCTACATTTCCGGGCGTTCGTTCCCAAAGGAACTGCACATCCAGGACAACGTGTTCACCAACAACGGGACACGCGGACACGGTGCCGGCTTGTCCCTGTTCGGTTGCGAGCTCACGCTCGGGGAGATCTCCGGCAACACGTTTCTTCAAAGCATGGGGGAAGGCATCTATCTCGAGACCTGTCTCTCCCCCACCGACGCCGAGATCTCAGCGGAAAATAACAACGCGAACGTGGCCCACCAATAGCGCTAGTGCGCGTGCGGCGGCTCCTCCGCGGCGCGCACCGGAATCACCCGCCGATCCTTCGCGGCGTGGCCTACCGGCCACGTCGGCTGCAGCGTCGTGTGCCGGATGCCGTACTCCTTGGCGAGCATCCGCCGCGCCCGCGCGAGGATCCCGAGCCAGTCCTCGCCGCGCGTGATCGAAACGTGCGCCGACAAGGCCACCCCCTGGCTCGACATGTTCCAGATGTGAAGGTCGTGCACGTCGGTGACGCCGGGAAGCGTGGCGAGCGACGTCCCGATCGCTTCGAAATCGAGGTGCTTCGGCACGCCCTCCATGAGCACGCCGGTCGACTGCTTCAAAAGCTGCCACGTCGAGCGCAGGATGAGCAGCGCCACCGCCACCGACAGGATCGGGTCGATCGGCGTCCAGCCCGTGGCCACGATCACGCCGCCCGCGATCAGCGCCGCGAGCGAGCCCAATAGATCGCCCAGCACGTGGATGAACGCGCCGCGCGCATTGAGCGATCCCGACGCACGCGACAGCACCCACGCCGCGACCAGGTTCACGACGAGCCCGATCGCCGCGATCAGCGTGACCACGCCGCCCGCGACCGCGTGCGGCGCGAACAGCCGGTCCGCCGCCTCGATGCAGATCCAGGCGACGAGCGCGAGCATCACGATCGCGTTGACGAACGCGGCGAGCACCTCGGCCCGGCCGTAGCCGTACGAGGCGCGCTTGGACGGAGGCCGCCGCGCCACGGCGTCGGCGAAGAGGGCGAGGCCGAGCGCGCCGGCGTCGGTGATCATGTGCCCGGCGTCCGACATGAGCGCGAGCGAGCCCGCGAACCAGCCGCCGGCGGCCTCGACCAGCGCGAAGCCCGCGGTCAGCAGAAGCGCCGTAAGGAGCGCGCCGCGCGTTCCGTCGCCCGTGACGTGCACGTGCCGCGGCTCGTCCTCGTGGTCGTGGTCGAAGTAATGGTCGTGGCCGTGGTCCATGGCGGCGCTCCGCTCCCTGCCATTGTGCAGCGTGCGCCAACGCGCCGGCTACATCTGCTTGAACAGGTGTGCGTACGCGCGCGACACGGTCACCTCCTCGGGGCGCCGCTTGAGCGTCAGCGTCACGCGCCCGGCGAGATCGCGCGTGGTCGCCGCGATCTGGCGGACGTTGACGATCGTGCCGCGGTGCACCTGCCAGAAGCGCTTCGGATCGAGCTGGTCGGCGAGCTCCCGAAGCGGCGTGCGGATGAGCGCTTCGCCTTCGGCCGTGAACACGCTCGTGTACTTGTCGTTGGCCTGGAAGTAGCAGACGTCGTCGACGTCGATCAGCATCCCCTGCGAGCCGCGCGACGCGCGTATCCACGCAAGGTGCTCCTGCGCCGCGGCGGGATTCAACTTCTCGATCGCGGCCAGCACGTCGGCGATGCCGGCAGGCGGCGCCGCGGTCCGCGCCTTGAGGCGGGCGACCGTCTCGGCCAAGCGCTCGTCGCTTACGGGCTTCAGGAGGTAATCGACGGCGGCGCGCTCGAACGCGGCCACGGCGTACTGGTCGAACGCGGTCACGAACACGATGCGCACGTGCGATTGCGCGGCGCGCGCGACGTCGAGGCCGGACAGGCCCGGCATGCGGATGTCGAGAAACGCGATGTCGGGCGCCTCGGCCGAAAGCAGCGCCTGCGCCTCCGGTCCGTTGTGCGCAACTCCGGCGATGACCAACTCGGGCCAGAGCGCTGCGAGCCGCCCTTTCAGGTAGTCGGCGAGCCGCGGCTCGTCGTCGGCAACGATCGCGGTCACCCTGCCCTTGTCGCTCATATCGGCAGCGTGATCGTCACGCGCGTGCCGGCCGGCGCGTTGTCGGCGATGCGCAGCGACGCGGCGTCGCCGAACAGGGTGGACAGGCGGGCCCGCAGGTTGGCGAGGCCGAGGCCGCTCGAATCCGCGCTCCGGGTGGGGGATACGCCGAGGCCCGTGTCGACGACGGTGAGGACGAGCGTGGCGCCGTCGCGGCGCGCGCTGACCTCGACCCGGCCGCCCTCGATCGACGGCTCGAGTCCATGCTTGATGGCGTTCTCGACGACGGGCTGCAGGAGCATCGGCGGAATGCCCAGGGCAGCGAGGTCGGGCGGCGCGTCGATCGACCACGCGAGCCGCGGGCCCATGCGCAGCGCAATGAGGTCGAGATACGCGCGCAGGAGCTCGATCTGCGTGCCGAGCGTGCTCGACCGCTGCGCCGACGACGCCGTGGCGCGCAGCAGGTCGATCAGCCGATGCAGCATGCGCTTGGCGAGCGCGGGCTCGCGGTCGACGAGGCTCACGACGTGGGCGAGCGTGTTGTAGAGGAAATGCGGCTCGACCTGCGCCTCGAGGAGCTGCAGTCGCGCGAGCGCCGCCGCGCGCTCGGCGGCGTTCGCACGCGCCTCGCCGGCGGCCGCCATGACCTGCGCCCGCGCCGCGCGCTCGCGCGGCACGAAGATCGCGATCAGGATGCCGGCGATGATGAGCGCGACCGTGAGAATCGAGATCACGCCTCGCGGCGTGAACATCTCGGCGCGCGTGTCGCGGAAACCGAGCAGCAGCGTCGCGATCCAGTAGCCGATGAAGCAGCCGATGACGGGAATCACGGTGAAGTACAGCCAGCGCACCGGCGGCCGCCGCCGAGACTCGACCGGGATCACGGCGTCGAGCACGAAGAAGATGAAATAGATCGTGTAACCGATGCATTGCGCGAACACGAACGTCACGAAGAACTGCCGGTCGAGCTCGATGCGGTCCGAGAACAGCGTGGCGAGCGCCGTGAATACGAGGGCGATCAGCGTGTTGAAGATGAACGAATAGACGAAGTCGCGAAGCGGACCCGGCGACCAGCGCGAGAAGATCGGGATGAGCTCGAGCGGATGGAAGCTGCGCCGCACCGGCGTAAAGGCCGGGAATTCGGGGGTCGGGTCGGGATGCGCGCGGGCCATTGGCAGGTCGAAGCGAAGCCTGGGTGACGGGACGTATCCTCGCGCGGCCCGCCGCCACCGCGGAACCCGTCTGCGACGAACGGGCCCGGGCGCTCGCCGGCGGCCGGGGGCCTACGCCAGCGGGAACCTTTTCCGGCCCCGGGGGCAATATACGCCGGGGACTACCATTTGCCAGACGCCCAGGACATGCCCGCCGAACTCTCCGAGCGCCTGTCGGCCAACGACGCTGCCCTGGCCGCCCGCGTTGCCTGCGGCGACCCGGATGCACTGGGTCCGCTTTACCAGCGCCACCGCGGAAGCGTCTATCGCTTCGCGCTGCTGTGGTCCGGCTCGGCCGCCGTGGCGGCCGACGTGACCCAGGACGTGTTCCTGCACCTGCTCGGCCACGCCGAAGACTACGACGCCGCGCGCGGGCCGCTCCGGCCGTGGCTGCTCGGCATCACCCGCAACTTCGCGCACAAGCGCACCGGGGTCGACGCCCGCTACGTCGGCAACGACGAGGACGCCGAGGACGCGGACGCGCCGCGGCTCGAGCCGGGCCCCGAGGCCGCCCTCGACACGCAGCGCGATCTCGCCCGCTTGCGCGCCGCCATCGCCGCGCTGCCGCCGCACTTCCGCGATGTGCTCGTGCTCGTCGAGCTCGCCGAGCGCTCGTATGCCGAAGCCGCCGCGATCTGCGGCTGCGAGCTCAACACCGTCCGCTCGCGCCTTTTCCGGGCGCGGGCGCTCATCGCACGCTGGCTTTCCGCCTCCGACGCCAAGTCCAGCGCCGCCGAAGGATGACCGTGGGTACCGAAACCGATCTCGACCGCCGCATCTCAGCCCTCAAGGAGGCCGTCGCCGACGCCCTTCCGCCGCCGTCCACGGATCGCGCTGTAGAGGCCGCCATCGTGCGAGCGAAGCGCGCGCCGCGGCAGGCTGCACGCGCCCGCGGCGAGCGCTGGCTCGCGTGGCCGCTCGCGCTCGCGGCTTCCATCGCGGTGCTG
>DATJXV010000138.1:0-9369 GCA_035499955.1 Casimicrobiaceae bacterium | reverse complement strand
GTAACTGTACGCGGCCGAGATGTTGTTGGGGTTGATCGCCAGCGCGCGCTTGTAGTAGTCCTCGGCGCGAGCGTTGTCGCCGATCTCGACCGAGCACTTGCCCGCGTTGGTGAGCGCGATGTCCGGCGTCTTGTACAGCGGGTTGCGGAACGCCTGCTCGAACTCGGGGATCGACTCGCGCGGACGGCCGTGCGTGCACAGGTACCAGCCCCAGTTCTGGCGGATCTCGGAGTCGTTCGGCGCGAGATCGAGCGCCGCCAGGAAATTGGTCTGCGCCTTGGCCTCCTCGCCGAGCGTCGCGTAGACGAGCCCATAGACGTTATAGATCTTGGCGTTCTTCGGATCGAGCTTGACCGCCTGGTTCAGCTCCTGAATCGCGACGTCCATCTGGCCGCGCTCGTAGAAGCCGGCGGCGATCTCCTGGTGGAGCTGCGCGCGGACCGGTGCGGGGGCCTCCTGCAGCGGGGGCGGCTGCGGGATCGGCTGCGGCGGCGCCGGAGGCGTCTTGGACGAGTCCGATTGGCATCCGGCAAGCGCGGCGGCAAGGAGGAGGAGGCAGAGGCTACGAGCGGTCACGATGCGGAGATGGGAACGATACGGGTGGCGAGCCGCCGCTTGGTGCGGTCCTTGACCTGTCCTGCAAGCTGGCCGCAGGCCGCGGCGATGTCGTCGCCGCGCGTCTTGCGCACCGTGGCGACGAGGCCCGTGTTCTGCAGGCGCTTCTGGAAGGCGACGATGCGCGCGCGCGGGCTCGTGCGGAACTCGGTGCCGGGGAACGGGTTGAACGGGATGAGGTTGAGCTTGCACGGCACGTCGCGCACGAGGCGCGAGAGCTCGTCGGCGTGCGACGCGCTGTCGTTCACGCCGTCGAGCATCACGTACTCGAAGGTGACGAAGTCGCGCGGCGCGGCGGGGAGGTAGCGCAGGCAGGCGGCCATGAGGTCGGCGAGCGGGTGCTTGCGGTTGATCGGGACGAGGCGGTCGCGCAGCGCATCGTTGGGCGCGTGCAGCGAGACGGCGAGCGCGACGGGGCACTGCTCGCGCAGGCGGTCGATGAGCGGGACGAGGCCCGACGTCGACAGCGTCACGCGGCGCCTCGACAGGCCGTACGCGTGATCGTCGAGCATGAGACGAAGCGCCGGCACGACGTTGTCGAAGTTGGCGAGCGGCTCGCCCATGCCCATCATCACCACGTTGGTGATTGGGGGCCGGCCCTGCTCCATCCATGGTGCGCTGACCCCGTCCGCGAGGAGCGCGCGGTTGGCGTGCCAGAGCTGTCCGATGATCTCGCCGGTGGTGAGGTTGCGGTTGAATCCCTGCTTGCCCGTGGAGCAGAACGCGCAGTCGAGCGCGCAGCCCGCCTGCGAGGAGACGCACAGCGTCCCGCGGTCGTCCTCGGGGATGTAGACGCATTCGATCGCGTTGCCGCCGCCGGCGTCGAGCAGCCACTTGCGCGTGCCGTCCGACGCGATCGTATCGCCGATCACGGCGGGGCCCGTGACGGCCGCGCACGCGGCGAGTGCCTCGCGCAGCGACTTGCCGAGGTCGGACATCGCCGCGATGTCGGGTTCGAAGCGCTGGTGCACCCAGCGCATGAGCTGGTGCGCGCGAAACGGCTTCTCGCCGCGTTCGGCGAAGAACGCCGCGAGCGCCCGTCCGTCGAGATCGAGCAGGTTCATGACGTCGGTGAACGGCTGAGCGGAAGAATGGGTGGAGGCGACCGCGGGCATCCTCGCTTGGTTCACATCCCACCCATTTTCGCGCTTACCGGCTGTACACCGCCAGCGTCGGGAAAAAATACGCGACCTCGACGCGCGCGGTCTCCGGCGCGTCGGAGCCGTGCACCGCGTTGGCGTCGATGGATTGCGCGAAGGCGGCCCGGATCGTGCCCGGCGCGGCCTTCTTCGGATCGGTCGCACCCATGAGCTCGCGGTTGCGGGCGATCGCGTTCTCGCCTTCGAGCACCTGGATCATCACCGGGCCCGATGTCATGAACTCGACGAGGTCGCGGAAGAAGGGGCGCTCGCGGTGAACCGCATAAAATCCCTCGGCTTCGGCGCGCGACAGCCAGGCCATCCGGGCGGCCACGATTTTGAGCCCGGCCTTCTCGAAGCGGGACAGGATCTCCCCGATCGCGTTCTTGGCGACTGCGTCCGGTTTGATAATGGAAAGCGTACGTTCGACAGCCATTTCTCTGCTCCGGCGGGTGTAACTTCGAATAAACCCAAAATTCTACCATGCGCAGGGGTTCCCGCGGCGCGGGACCGGCGCGCGGGCGGGGCCGGAGCGCCGCTCGTCGGAGGAGCGCAAGGCATTGAAATTCCGGCGGTGACGTGCCGGCGGCCGTGGTTTACCATAGGCGCCACCGGGCCGCGAGAGTCCGGGCGTGACCACAGTAGGAGGAGGACAGCGTGCAGCGCACTGCCCTGCCGGCCGCCGCCGGCAGGGCCCGCCGCACCGGTCGATGGCGGTCAGCGTGAATCGGCCGCCGGATGCCACAGGAAGCTCAAGCCCGGCGTTCCGGCAGGCGCGGCGAACGCCGCATCCACGCCAATGCCGGGGACCGCGGCCAACTCGTCGTCGACGTAGACGAGCGGCAGCGATTGCCGCGACCACGGCGGCACTCCGGCGTCCTGCAGGATCGACTTCAGCGCGCGCCTCGGACGGTCGGTCGCGAGTTGCATTCGCTCGCCGCCCGCCCGGGGACGGACGTGCAGCGAGCGTTGCGCGATGCGCGTGACGTCGATGCCCTTGCCGTCGGCGCGCTCGATGCGCACGTGGCCGTGCGGCAACGCGAGGTCCGCCTCGCCGTTCCAGTGCACGTCGTAAGGTCGAGGCGGCGGTGCGTGCACGTGTACGCGTCCCTGGTACACGCCGAGCTCGGCGCCCGCGTGAGAAAGCCGCACCCTCGCATCGCCGCGCGCGCCCGTGAGTTGCGAGAGCATCGCCGCGAGGCGCGCGGACGATGCGGCGGGCAAGCCCCATTGCCGCAAGCACCAGCGCAGGAGGTTGCGCGCCCGATGCGCGGGCAGCCCGGCGAGCCCGCTTCGCGCGAGGGTGACGCCGTCGAACGCGTCGCGCGCGTCGAGTGCGGCGAGATCGTCCTCGAGTTGCGCGGCCTCGCCCTGGTGTGCCGCTGCGCGTGCGAGGGTGCGCTGCGCGTTGCCGGCGACGGAGGCAAGCACGGGCATCACGGCGTGCCGGATCGCGTTGCGCATATGGCGCGTCGCGGCGTTGCTCTCGTCGTCGACCCAGCGCAAGCCGGCGTGCGCCGCGTAGGCATCGATCTCGGTGCGCGCGACGTCGAGCAGCGGCCGCCACCAGGCGACATCGCGCGCATCGATGCGCAGCTCCGCCATCGCCGCGAGGCCGTGCGGGCCGGCGCCGCGCAGGAGCTGCAGGAGCAGCGTCTCCGCCTGGTCGTCGCGATGATGCGCGAGCGCGACGTAATGCGTGCCGCCGGCGTGGGCGGCGTCGGCAAGCGCAGCGTACCGGACGCGCCGCGCCTCGCTCTCGAGGCTCGTCTGGGCAACGCGCACGACGTCGACCCGCGCCGTCGTCAGCGGCACGCCGCGCCGCGCGCAAAGCCCTTCGCAGAAGTCCTGCCAGGCGTCCGCGTTGGGCGACAGGCCGTGATGCACGTGGATCGCGCGCACCACGCTGCCGCGTGCGGGGGCGACCGCCGCCAGCGCATCGAGCAGCACGACCGAGTCGCGGCCGCCCGAGAGGGCGAGCGCGATGCTGACGCCTTCGGGCACGTTCGCGGCGAGCGATGTCGCCACCGCGGCCCTGATGCGCTCGAGCGGATCGCTTTTCGCTGCCGGCATGCTTTGGGGGCGCCGCTCAGCCCGCCGTGATCTCCTTGAACTTGCCGTAGGCGAGGATGCGGTCCTCGCGTTGCTCGAGGAGGGTTTCGATCGGAAGCTCGGTCAGGTGGCGCAGCGCCTCGGTCAGCGCCTTCTTGAGCGTGACTATCATCGCCGCGTGGTCGCGGTGCGCGCCGCCGGTGGGCTCGCTGACGACCTTGTCGATGAGGCCGAGCTGCTTCAGGCGCGGCGCCGTGATGCCGAGGATCTCGGCGGCCTCGGGCGCCTGCTCCGCCGACTTCCACAGGATGGAGGCGCAGCCTTCCGGCGAGATGACCGAGTAGGTCGCGTACTGGAGCATCAGCGTGACGTCGCCGATCGCGATGGCGAGCGCGCCGCCGGATCCGCCTTCGCCGATCACCGTCACGACGATCGGGATGCGCAGCCCGGCCATCTCGTAGAGGTTGCGGCCGATGGCCTCCGATTGCCCGCGCTCCTCGGCGCCGATGCCGGGATACGCGCCGGGCGTGTCGACGAACGTGAAAAGCGGCAGGCCGAACTTCTCGGCGAGCTTCATGAGGCGCAGCGCCTTGCGGTAGCCCTCCGGCCGGGGCATGCCGAAGTTGCGGTGGATCTTCTCCTTGGTGTCGCGGCCCTTCTGGTGCCCGATCACCATGCACGGGACGCCGTTGAAGCGGGCGAGGCCGCCGACGATGGCCGCATCGTCGGCGTAGCTGCGGTCGCCGTGAAGCTCGCGAAAGTCGCTGAACATGCCGGCAACGTAGTCGAGCGTGTAGGGACGCTGCGGATGGCGCGCCACCTGGGCGATCTGCCAGGCAGAGAGCTTGGCGTAGATCTCCTTCGTGAGCTGCTGGCTCTTCTTGGTGAGCCGCGAGATCTCATCGGAGATGTCGACCGCGGAGTCCTCGTGCACGAAGCGCAGCTCGTCGATCTTCTGCTGCAGCTCGGCGATCGGTTGCTCGAAGTCGAGGAAGGTCTGCTTCATCGTGGACGCATCATAGCGCAAGCCTACGGACCGGGCAGCGGCTCCACCGCCTCGCTCGCGCGTCCGCGCATCGCCGCCAGCACTTGGTTGGCGATGAGCGCCGATAGCACAACGGCGCCGCCCGTGAGCGCGCGCGACCCCGGGTGTTCACCGAGCAACACCCAGACCCAGACCGGTCCGAGGATGGGCTCGAGCAGGGCCAGGAGGCCGAGCTCGGTCGCCGGCAGCGTGCGCGACGCGGCGGTCACGAGGAGGCAACCCACCCCGAGCTGCACGCAGCCCATCACCGCCAGTACGACGAGGTCGTGGCCGCTGGCCGTGACCGGGCCCATCAGCGCGAACGCGGGCACGATCGACCACAGCCCCGCGACCAACACCATCGGGAGCATGTCGACCGTCGCGTGGAACTTGCGCAGAACGGTGAGCTGCGCGGCAAAGCATACGGACACGCCGAGCGCCAGGAGATTGCCGGAAAGCTGGCCGGCGTCGAGCGCGCCGCCGAACATGACGGCGATGCCGGCGAGCGCGATCGCGATGGCGATCCACGTGCGAGGCGCGACCGGCTCGCCGAGCACGAGCCGCGCGGCGATCGCGGCGAGAAACGGCGACACGCTCATCAGCACGAAGGTGTTGGCGACGGTGGTGCGCGTGATCGAGCCGATGAAGAAGAAGAACGTCCCCGCGAGGAACGCGCCCGCTACGAGCCCCGGCGCGCCGATCGCGAGCACGCGGCGCGGCATCGAGCGGCCGTGCATCGCGCAGAGCACGATGGCGACGAACCCCGCCATGAAGAGCGAGCGCCAGAAGACGATCTCCCAGGCGTTGTGGATCGACAGCCGGCGCACGAGGAGGCCGCCGGTCGACCAGCAGAGCGCGCCGGCGACCATCATCGTGACGGCGCGGCGATGGCGGGCGGGGTCGATCGGGGCGGACGTCACGGCGGTCGCGGCGAAAAAGCCGCGACGTTACCACGCTGGAAAATCTAGAGCATCACGAGCGCGAAGCCGGGGAACCTCTCGCGCGCCTCGGGGAGATCGCCGAGGGTGACGTAATCGCAGCACGCGGCGTACCGGTCCCAGAGCTTTCCGACCTCCGGATTGCGGTGCGCGGCATCGATGGCGTCTTGCGAGACCCACTCGAAGATCTCCACCAGCGTGCCGTCGGCCGCGCGCAGGATCGTGCTCGGGCGATCGGTGGCGAGCCCTTGGCCGCGCAGCACCGGCAGGTGGTCGCGCATGCAGCCCATCAAGTCGCGCTCCATCCCGGGCTTCGGACGGAACAGCGCCATCACCATCACGCCCATCGTCGCCTCCGCGAGCCTCGCGCAAGGGCGCCCACGATAGCGCGCCCCGCGCGCTACGTCGAGTCGGCGCTGCTCCCGAAATCGCACGCGAAATCGCGGCCCATGGCGGCGGCGATGCGCGCGAAGTCCTGCTCCGGCACGCGCAGGAAGCCGAAGCGGAAGGCGGCGCCCCAGTGCTCCTTGCTGCGGATGAACGAGAGCTCGTCGATGAGCGGCTTGATGGGTGCCGCACGCGCCGGGAGGTATTCGACGACGCGCCGGAAGGGCTTCATCGCCCCGTCCTGCGCCTGGAAGATCTCGCCCGCCGCGACGCGCCCGATGGCGGTGAACGACTGCAGCGGCTCGCCGTTCGGGTAATCCGCGCGCGGCGAGTAATACACGAAGCCGTCGCCCGGCCGCATGCGTTCGAGCGGGCCGGCCTTGCCGTGGTTGAGCTGCGTGAAGCCGCCCGCCACGCCCAAGTCGACGTGGCTCTTGCTGACGACACCGATCCAGTAGCTGCGCGGGCTCATGGCGTTTCCTCGGGTGGCTTTTGCGACATGGGCGCAATCATGAGGGGGCTGCGGATAGGACGAGCATAGGACATTCGGATGAGGCCATTTAAGATTGCGTGTCGGCAAGGAGGGCTTTGGCATGGCAACGCACAGGATCGCGGTGATCGCGGGCGACGGCATCGGCAAGGAAGTCATGCCGGAGGGGCTGCGGGTGGTGGAGGCGGCGGCGCGCAAGTTCGGCGTCGACCTTTCGTTCACGTCGTTCGACTGGAGCTGCGATTACTATGCCGCGCACGGCCGGATGATGCCCGAGGACTGGTTCGACCGGCTGAAGCCGTTCGATGCGATCTACTACGGCGCGGTCGGCTGGCCAGCGACGGTGCCCGATCACGTGTCGCTGTGGGGCTCGCTCATCCTCTTCCGCCGCCACTTCGACCAGTACGTGAACATGCGCCCGTGCAAGCTCATGCCGGGCATACCGTCGCCTCTTGCCAACCGCAAGCCTGGCGAAATCGACTTCGTGGTCGTGCGCGAGAACACGGAAGGGGAGTACTCCTCGGTGGGCGGGCGCATGTACGAGGGCACGGACCGCGAGATCGTGTTCCAGGAGTCGGTGTTCTCGCGCAAGGGGGTCGACCGCGTCATGCGCTTCGCCTTCGATCTCGCGCGCACGCGGGCGGCGAAGCACCTGACGTCGGCCACGAAGTCGAACGGCATCTCGATCACGATGCCGTACTGGGACGAGCGCTTCCGGGCGATGGCGGCAGGCTACCCCGACGTGCGCACCGACCAGTTCCACATCGACATCCTGTCCGCGCACTTCGTGCAGCGTCCCGAGCGCTTCGACGTCGTGGTCGCGTCCAACCTCTTCGGCGACATCCTGTCCGACCTGGGTCCCGCGGTGTGCGGAACGATCGGCATCGCGCCGTCGGCCAACATGAATCCCGAGCGCGAGTTCCCGTCGCTGTTCGAGCCGGTGCACGGCTCCGCGCCCGACATCGCCGGCAAGGGCATCGCCAACCCGATCGGCCAGATCTGGTCGGGCGCGCTGATGCTCGACTTCCTGGGGCACAAGGCGGCCGGAGATGCCATCGTTGCGGCGATCGAGCGCGTGCTCGCGGACAAGGGCTCGCCGCGCACGCCCGACCTGGGCGGCAAGGCGACGACCACGGATTTAGGCAAGACGGTCGCCGCCGCGATTTGATCCGTACAATCGCTGCAAAGCAAAGGGAGACACGAGAATGGCACAGCTGATCGGGGTTCCGAAGGAGACGTTCGCGGGCGAGCGGCGCGTGGCCACCGTGCCGGAGGTCGTCGGGAAGCTCATCAAGCTGGGGTTCCGTGTGGCCGTGGAGACGGGCGCAGGCGACGCCGCCAACTTCGCGGACGAGGCCTACCGCGCCGCGGGCGCCGAAGTCGTGCCCACGGCTGCGGAGCTCTGGGCCAAGTCGGACATCGTCTTCAAGGTGCGTCCCCCGGCGCCCGCCGAAGTCGGGCTGATGCGCGAGGGGGGCATGCTGGTCGACTTCATCTGGCCGGCGCAGAACCCCGAGCTCATGCAGCAGCTGGCGGCGAAGAAGGCCACGGTGCTCGCCATCGACTGCCTGCCCCGCCAGCTCTCCCGTGCACAGAAGATGGACGCGCTCACGTCGATGGCCGGCATCAGCGGCTATCGCGCGGTCGTCGAGGCGGCCAACGCGTTCGGCCGCTTCTTCAACGGGCAGGTCACCGCCGCGGGGAAGATCCCGCCGGCGAAGGTCTTCATCGCCGGCGCCGGCGTGGCCGGGCTCGCGGCGATCGGCACGGCCGCCAACCTGGGCGCGATCGTGCGCGCCAACGACACTCGGGCCGAGGTCGCGGACCAGGTGGTGTCGCTCGGCGGCGAGTTCGTGAAGGTCGACTACGAGGAAGAGGGCTCCGGCGGCGGCGGCTACGCCAAGGTCATGAGCGAAGGCTTCCAGAACGCGCAGCGCGAGATGTACGCGAAGCAGGCGCGCGAGGTCGATATCATCATCACCACGGCGCTGATCCCGGGCAAGCCTGCGCCCAAGCTCATCACTGCCGACATGGTGCAGACGATGAGGCCCGGAAGCGTCATCGTCGACATGGCGGCCGAGCAGGGCGGCAACTGCGAGCTGACCGAGCCGGGCAAGGCGGTGGTCAAGCACGGCGTGACCCTCATCGGCTACACCGATCTCGCGAGCCGTCTCGCGACGCAGGCGTCCACGCTTTACTCCAACAATCTGCTGCGTCTCACCGAAGAGCTATGCAAGTCCAAGGACGGCAATGTCGTCGTCAATATGGAAGACGACGCGATACGAGGGCTTACGGTCATCAAGGACGGCGCCATTGCGTGGCCCGCGCCGCCGCCAAAGCTGCCTTCGGCGCCGCCGGCAGCGGCGAAGACGGCCGGTGCCGCAGCGCCGCCCGCGAGGCCGAAAGGCCACGGCGAGCCGAGCGGGCCGATGCCGCCGGGGAAGACGGCGGTGCTGTTCGGCGTCGGCGCGATTCTCTTTCTGCTGATCGGCCGCTTTGCGCCGGCGTCCTTCCTCGGACACTTCACCGTCTTCGTGCTCGCCTGCTTCGTCGGCTACCACGTGGTGTGGAAGGTGACGCCGGCGCTGCACTCGCCGCTGATGTCGGTGACCAACGCGATCTCGTCGGTGATCGTTGTCGGCGCGATGCTGGCGACCGGGCTCGGCACCAGCGGGTGGGCGATGGGGTTCGGGTTTGTCGCGGTCGCGCTGGCATCGGTGAACA
>DATJXV010000137.1:0-12409 GCA_035499955.1 Casimicrobiaceae bacterium | reverse complement strand
AGTCGATCGAGCCGGGCGTGATCCTCGAGACGGTGCGCACGGGCGCGTCCGGGATCGGCAGAGGCGAGCGGGTTTTGCGGGTCTGACAAGAAGAGGACACTGAGATCATGATGAAGGTGTATTACGAGAAGGACGCCGATCTTTCGCTCATCAAGGGCAAGAAGGTGACGATCGTCGGCTACGGCTCGCAGGGCCACGCGCACGCGCAGAACCTCAACGATTCGGGCGTCAAGGTGACGGTGGGCTTGCGCAAGGGCGGCGCGTCGTGGGACAAGGCGAAGAAGGCCGGCCTCAAGGTCGCCGAGGTGGGCGAGGCGGTGGCCGGCGCCGACGTCGTCATGATGCTGATGCCCGACGAGCACATCGCGGCCGTCTACAAGAGCGAGGTCGAGCCCAACATCCGCAAGGGCGCCACGCTTGCTTTCGCGCACGGCTTCAACATCCACTACGGCCAGGTGCAGCCGCGCGCCGACCTCGACGTGGTCATGGTGGCGCCCAAGGCGCCGGGCCACACCGTGCGCTCGACGTACGTGGCGGGCGGCGGCGTGCCGATGCTGATCGCGGTGCACCAGGACGCCTCGCAAAAGGCGCGCGACGTCGCGCTCTCGTACGCCGCCGCGATCGGCGGCACGCGCGCCGGCGTGATCGAGACCAACTTCCGCGAGGAGACCGAGACGGATCTCTTCGGCGAGCAGGCCGTGCTGTGCGGCGGTACCGTCGAGCTCATCAAGGCGGGGTACGAGACGCTGGTGGAAGCGGGCTACGCGCCGGAGATGGCCTACTTCGAGTGCCTGCACGAGTTGAAGCTCATCGTCGACCTCATCTACGAGGGCGGCATCGCCAACATGAACTATTCGATCTCCAACAACGCCGAGTACGGCGAGTACGTGAGCGGTCCCAAGATCGTCACTGCCGAGACGAAGAAGGCGATGAAGGAGATGCTCGTGCGCATCCAGACGGGCGAGTACGCCAAGGACTTCATCACCGAGAATCGCGCGGGCGCGCCGACGCTCCTGTCGCGCCGGCGGCTAATGGGGCAGCACTCGATCGAGGTGGTGGGCGAGAAGCTGCGCTCGATGATGCCGTGGATCAAGAAGAACAAGCTGGTGGACCAGGCGCGGAATTGACTTGGTCGCGCGCCTCTACATGGACCCGAAGATCGGCAAGCAGGGCGGCTGGGTGGGGATGATCGTGCTCCTCCTCGCCGTGCTGATCGTGGCCTACCTCGCCAAGGACGCGCTGGTGAAGTACGGCATGCTGGGCGGACCCGAGACCGCGGACAGCCGGCCCGGCACGCCCGGCGAGCGCACGCGCTCGCCGGCGGCGGGCGTGGTCGAGCAGACCGACGTCTCCGGCGCGACGCCCGCGCCGGCGTCGGCGCTCGACCGGGCCCGGGGCCTGCAGGACACGCTGCAGAAGGAAAGCGAAAAGCGCGGCGGCGAGTACTGAATGACCGCTAGGGCATAATGCGCCCCGTCCGCGCTCGCTCCGCAAAGCATGCCCGACGACTACCCGCATCCGATCATCGCCCGCGAAGGCTGGCCCTTCCTCGCCGCCGCGTTCGTCGTCGCCGCGCTCCTCACATACTTCGGCATCTACGTCGTTGCAGCGCTCGCCTGGGTCGCGGTGCTGTTCATCCTCCAGTTCTTCCGCGATCCCGCCCGCACGGCGCCGCCGGACGAGAAGGCCGTGCTGTCGCCCGCCGACGGGCGCGTCGTGCTCGTCGGCAAGGCGCGCGACCCTTATCTCGACCGCGACGCGCTCAAGATCAGCGTGTTCATGAACGTGTTCAACGTGCACTCCAACCGCAGCCCGGTCGACGGCACGGTGGTGAACCGCTGGTATCACGCGGGCAGCTTCCTCAACGCCGCGCTGCCCAAGGCCTCGCTCGAGAACGAGCGCAACGCGCTTCAGCTTCGCACCACGCGGGGGCAGGATGTGACCTGCGTGCAGATCGCGGGGCTCATCGCGCGCCGCATCTTGTGCTACGTGGAGCCGGGCGCGCATCTTTCGCGCGGCCAGCGTTACGGCTTCATTCGCTTCGGTTCGCGCGTGGACGTGTACGTCGACCCGTCGGCCAGGCCCCGCGTGGCCGTCGGCGACGTGGTCGCAGCCACGACCACCATCCTCGCCGAGTTCTCCTGACTTGGGGCGGCGCGGCGCGACTGACATGCTCGACTACGACCGCCATGAGCGTGCCGTCCTCAAGAACCGCGTCCGCAGGCGCGGGATCTACATCCTGCCGAACCTGTTCACGCTCGCGGCGCTCTTCGCCGGCTTCTACGCGATCGTGCAGGCGATGAACCTCAACTTCAGCCAGGCCGCGGTGGGCATCGTCGTGGCGATGGTGCTCGACAGCCTCGACGGGCGCGTGGCGCGCCTGACCAAGACGCAGAGCGCGTTCGGCGCCGAGTTCGACAGCCTCGCCGACATGGTGTCGTTCGGAGCCGCGCCGGCGCTCGTGATCTACGAATGGGTCCTGCGCGACTTCGGCAAGCTGGGCTGGGTCGCCGCGTTTCTCTACTGCGCTGGGGCGGCGCTGCGGCTCGCGCGCTTCAACACGATGCTCGACGTGGCCGACAAGCGCTGGTTCACCGGCATCCCAAGCCCTGCGGCGGCGGCGCTGGTCGCCGGCTTCGTATGGGTGATGGACGACTACGACATCGATCCCGAGGCGGTCCGCTGGTGGGCGCTGTTCGTGACCGTCTTCGCGGGGCTCACCATGGTGAGCAACCTCAAGTACTACAGCTTCAAGACGATCAACCTGCGCAAGAGCGTGCCGTTCTTCGTCGTGCTCGCCGGCGCCGCGATCGTCGGCCTCACCGCACTCCAGCCGCCGCTCGTGTTCTTCGCGGTGTTCGTCGCGTACGCGATCTCCGGTTACGCCGTGTCGGCGTGGCTGCGCCTGCGCCGGGGACGCCCCGGCGACCCGCACTGATGGGCGGCATCGGTACGCCGCGCGTGGCGGTGCTCGTGCCTTGCTACAACGAGGCGCTCACCGTGGCCAAGGTCGTGCGCGATTTCAAGGCCGCGCTGCCGGGCTGCGTCGTCTACGTCTACGACAACCGCAGCAGCGACGGCACCGGCGACATCGCGCGCGCGTCAGGCGCGGCCGTCCGACGCGAGGAGCGTCCGGGCAAGGGCGGCGTGATGCGCCGCATGTTCGCCGAGATCGACGCCGACATCTACGTCGTGACCGACGGCGACGCGACCTACGATGCGACCGCCGCGCCGTCGATGGTCGAGCGGCTGATGCGCGACGACCTCGACGTGGTCACGGGCGTGCGGGACCACGGCGAGCGCGACGCCGCGTACCGCCGCGGCCACCAGCTCGGCAATCGCGCGTTCAACGCGCTGCTGGGGATGCTGTTCGGCGAGCGGCCGGCCGACATGTTCTCGGGCTACCGCGCCATGTCGCGCCGGTTCGTGAAGTCGTTCCCGGCGGAAGCGCGCGGCTTCGAGATCGAGACCGAGCTCACCGTGCATGCGCTCGAGCTGCGCGTGCCCACCGCCGAGATGGTGACGAGCTACTTCGAGCGGCCCGCGGGATCGACCAGCAAGCTGTCCACGTACCGCGACGGCCTGCGCATCCTGTACACGATGGCGCGCATGTTCCGCGACGTGCGCCCGCTGCCGTTCTTCTTCGGCTTCGCGATCCTCTTCGCGGTCGTGGGCCTGTGGCTCGGCGCCGAGGTCGTGGCCGAGTTCATCGAAACGCGCCTTGTCTCGCGCCTGCCCACCGCGGTGCTCGCGACCGGCCTCATGCTGCTCGCGTCGCTGTCCGTGGCGTGCGGCATGATCCTCGACAGCGTGGCGCGCGGACGGCGCGAGGCGAAGCGGCTCGCCTACTTGGCGGCCGGCGCGAGCGTCGCGGCGCAGTCGGACCCTCCGGGGTCGCCGCGGAAGGTCGCGAGCGCGAACGCTACGGTTCCGTCGCCCTGACGGTAGTCGGCGACCGCCGGCGGCTCCCAGCGCAGCGCCGCCTGCCAGGCCGCGATGCGCGCCGCCCGGTCTCCCGTGACCACCGCGACCGCGACGTCGCGGCCCGTGCACAGCATCCGGCGCGCCGCCGCGTAATTCTCGATCGAGTCCATGCCGACGCGGCCGCCGGTGAGAAACGCGACGGGCATCGACAGTCCCCAATCCGGAAAGTAGACGAAGGGCTTGCGCGTCCTCGCGTCGAGATCGGCGGCGAGGCGGCTGATGGCGTCCGAGTAGAGGCCCACGCCGCGCGTTTCGTGCAGGCGCTGCGCTTCCTGGATCTGGCCCCCGACGTTGAGGCCGATCAGCGCGGCGAACGGCGCGGCGACCGTCCAGGCGCCTGCGCGCCACGCAGGGCCGCCCGCGGCGAGCGCTACACCTCCGAGCGCGAGCGCCGAATAGGCGATCGGCAGCAGCACGACGAAGTGGTGGCCGGAGAGGCGCGTGCCGAATGCGAGCGCCACCGCGGCGTACGACATGCCGAGCGCGACGAGCGTGCGCAGCGCGATCGGGCGCTGCCGCCGCCACTCGGCGCGCGCCCACAGGAGCAGCGGCGCGCCGAGCAGCAGCGCCATCTTGAACTCCCCGCCGGGCACTTCGCCGTGCTCGCCGAAGATGAGCGTGTGGTGGAACCAGTTCTTGAACACCGCGTCCACCATGTTCGCGACGTGCGCGACGCGAGTGGTCCAGTCGGGCTGCTCGCTGAAGGCGTTGATCGCCCGCTGCGTCTGCTGGAAGTAGTCCCAGGCGGCCGCGACGCCGCCCAGCTGGTTTATCGCAAGCGCGTAACCCACGGGATAGCAGATGCCGCCGAGCAGCGCGCCCGCGACGAGCGCGACGCACGCCCTCGCGCTGCGGGCCTGCGGCGGCATCCAGCGCACGGCGAGCGCCAGCGCGGGCAGGAAGAACGCGTAGATGAAATAGCCCGTGACCGCGAAGCCGTAGAAGAGTCCGCCCGCCCACAGCCAGCGCGTCGCGCGCGCGTCCGTCTCGCCGGCACGCACGATCGAATAGAGCGCGAGGAAGAGCCACGCCGCGGGCGCGAGCGTGATGTAGCTCTGGGTGCGGAAGGCGTAGGAGAACGAGGGATCGACGGCGAGCGCGGCGCACGCGAGCGCGGCGAGCCACGGCTTCATCCCGACGCGGCCAAGGAACGCGTACATCGCGGCGAGCACGCCGAGCGCGAAGAGCGCGTGCGTGAGGCGAAGGCCGGTGACGGTCGTGCCGAACAGCCAGAAGAAGGGCAGGCCGAGCCAGAACTGCTGCGAGCCGTGGTAGAACGAGATGAGGACCGGATAGCGCTGCGCGAGGTAGTTGCCCGGCAGCAGCCACGCCGTGATGGGCTCGCCGTGCCGGTTGAGCACGCTGACGGCCATGTAGTCGGGGTTGACGGCGTCCATGTACACGCCCGGCAGCGTGATCTGCTGCAAAGCGACGGCGGCATACGCCGCGATGACCGCGAGAAAGGGCCACCAGGCCGTAGCGCGTGCGCGCGCCTGCTCGCGACTCATCAGGGAGCACGTCCGTCGGAGGCGCGAACCACCCGGCACATCTCGATCGGGCTCGTGCGCAGGTTGGTGACGATGTCGACACAGGTTTCCGTGACCTGCAGCAGCCCGCGCGCAAGAAGCGCGTCGATGCCTCCATGCCTGGGGTAGGAAAGGGAATAGATGGGCCCGCGGTGGTCGCGGATCGAGCGCACGATGGCCTCCTCCATGAGGGTCTTGCGCCTGGCGTCGCTGATCGAGTTGTTGATCCCGAGGAAGCGCGCGTCGGGCGGGAAGAACGGAAGCACGTACGACATGGGCTCCTGGCTCGTCAGCAGCACGAGCGCGTTCTTGTCGGGGGCGGACATCTTCACGTCGAACCAGGAGGGGCCGAAGTCGGTGCGGCCCCAGTCCTGGACCTGCGTCGAGCCGATGAGGACGATGGTCACGAGGACCATCGCGCTCGGCGCGATCGCGGGGCGCACGACGTGGCGCAGCAGCGCGACGATGAGCGCGCCCGACAGCATGAACAGCGGCACAAGGTAGCGAAGGATCGACGACTGCGCGGTCCAGAGCACAAAGGTGATGACGAAGAAGAGGCCAAGCACGCGCCATACTTCGCCGCGGCGCGCGGTGGTCGCCGCGCGCCGGCGCCACGGCGGCATCAGGCGCGGCGCGAGCGCGGCAAAGCCCGCGATGGCCGCCAGGGCGCACAGCAGCGTGAGCCGGGCGTCGGTGTATCGCACTTCCGAGACGTAGAACGGCGGCGGCGACACGAGCGTGAAGGGAAACACGAGCCATTCGAGGAGCTTGTGCGGGCCGTACGGCCGCCCCATCGCCTCGTACACGCCCCACCACGGGGACTTGATCCAGATATTGCCGTAGGGAAAGATCGGGTTGCGAAACTGGGTCCACAGCGCCCACATCCATGCGCCCGCGGTCACCGCGGTCCCCGCGAGCACGCCGAGCCCGAACACGATGGCCTCCTTCCATGCGCGCAGGATGTAGCCCCACCTGATCGGCCCGCGCCACAGGATGCCCAGGCACAGGCCGACGGCGAACACGCCGTAGGTGAACTTCGATCCGTTGGCGAGGCCGGCGAGGACGCCGGACGCGATCAGCGGGGCTGCCGGAATCGCGGCGCCCGGAGCGCGCAAGAGCGCACGCACGAGCACGAAGACCGCGGCCATCATGAGCGCCGCGCCCGGCCACTCGTTCATCGTCGTGCCGAGCACGCCCACGCCCATGGCCGAGGTGAGCCCGATCGCGACGGCGCACAAGCTCGCGAGGCGGCGCTCCTGGCGCGGGAGCTCGCCGAAGAGCAGCGGCACGGTCTTGATGAGCAGGAACGCAGCGATGCCGGCGGGCACCGCGAGCGCGAACGCGATCGCCGGGGGGCTCCACCGCGCCTCGACCATGAGATAGAACGGCAGGTCGAGCAGCGGATTGTGGTAGGTCTGCAGCTGCGCCGCCGCGATGTCCTGCGTGTAGGCGCGATGGTCGTGCCACCACGCCCAGCCGATGTAGTAGTGGTAGTTCTGGAGGTCCCAGTTGACGTCCTGTCCCATCCACACGGACAGGGCGCCGGCCACGCCTACGCACAGGGCGAGCAGTAGCAGGTCGGTGAGCGTGGCCCGAACGGAGCGTGCCGGCAGCGCGGACGGGGTCTCTACGGCAGTCGGAAGCAAAGGCGGGAAGCCGGGCAAGGCCTTGAAACCGGATCGCGGCGCATTATGCCATTGCCGCCCTCCGCGGATCCGGGGTTTCGGCGGGGCCTCTTGCGGCGCTGCGTCATCTGGGTTATGGTTATGCGATGAGCAGCCTTCTCCATGCCGCCCTCGGTGCCCGGACCTCGCTGTCCGCACTCGCGCTGATCCTGCGCGGCCTGCTGCTGCGCCTCGCGCGCACATAAACCAACCCCTCCAATTCGAGCCGTATCGCGTGCCATCCAGCAGGACCGGATGGCGAAGCCTCATGTGCCGCGGGCGCATTGGATGCGTCCCGCAGAGGAAGCCCCGATGAAAGTGGATCCGTCCGAGAAATACCGCCCCTTCAAGCCGATTGCGCTCGCCGACCGCACCTGGCCCTCGCGCGTGATCACGAAGCCGCCCGTCTGGTGCAGCGTCGACCTGCGCGACGGCAATCAGGCGTTGATCGAGCCCATGGACGCCGAGCGCAAGCTGCGCATGTTCCGCCTGCTCGTGAAGATGGGCTACAAGGAGATCGAGATCGGCTTTCCCGCGGCCTCGCAGACCGACTTCGACTTCGTGCGCCTGTTGGTCGAGCAGAACCTGATCCCCGACGACGTCAACGTTCAGGTGCTCACGCAGGCGCGGGCGCCGCTCATCGAGCGCACGTTCGAGGCGCTCAGGGGCGCGCGGCAGGCGATCATGCATCTTTACAACTCGACCTCAACCACGCAGCGGCGCGTGGTGTTCAACCTCGACCGCGAGGGTGTGAAGCGGATCGCCGTGGACGCCGCGATCGTCGTGCGCGACTGCGCCGCCCGGCAGCCGGAAACCGAATGGACGTTCCAGTACTCGCCGGAAAGCTTCACCGGGACCGAGCTCGACTTCGCTGCGGACGTCTGCGACGCCGTGCTCGACGTGTGGAAGCCGACCCCGCAGCGCAAGGCGATCGTCAACCTGCCCGCCACCGTGGAGATGGCCACACCGAACGTGTACGCCGACCAGATCGAGTGGATGCACCGGCATCTCGCCCGGCGCGACAGCATCGTGCTCTCGCTGCATCCGCATAACGACCGCGGCTGCGGCGTGGCCGCGGCGGAGCTTGGGGTCATGGCGGGTGCCGACCGCATCGAGGGCTGCCTTTTTGGCAACGGCGAGCGCACCGGCAATGTATGCCTCGTCACCCTCGGCCTCAATCTGCATTCGCAGGGCATCGACCCGGGCATCGACTTCTCCGACATCGGCGAGGTGATCCGCACGGTCGAGCACTGCAACCAGCTTCCCGTGCACCCGCGCCACCCGTACGGCGGCGAGCTCGTATTCACCGCGTTCTCGGGCTCGCACCAGGACGCGATCAAGAAGGGGCTCGCCGCGCGCGTCGCGGACTTGGAGCGCGGCAACAAGGTCTGGGACGTGCCGTATCTTCCGATCGACCCCGCCGACCTGGGACGCACCTACGAGGCCGTCATCCGCGTCAACAGCCAGTCGGGCAAGGGCGGCATCGCGTATCTTCTCGAGCGCGACTACGGCCTCGCGCTGCCACGGCTTCTGCAGATCGAGTTCTCGCAGGTGATCCAGGCCATCACCGACGCGAGCGGCAAGGAGCTCTCCTCCGCCGAGATCTACGCGGCGTTCGAGCGCGAGTACCTGGCCGCAACGTCGCCGGTCGCGTACGGGGGCCATCGCGCGCAGCACAACGGCGCCGACGGCACGGTCGAGCACCTGACCGCGCACCTGCGCGTGGACGGCGTGGAGACGGTGCTCCACGGCGCGGGCAACGGCCCGGTCGACGCCTTCGTGGCGGCGGTGCGCGCCGGCATGCGGCTGCCGATCCACGTCGTCAACTACCACGAGCACGCGATCGGCGCCGGCGAGGATGCGACCGCCGTGTCGTACGTTCAGCTTCGCGTCGGGACCGATCGCACCGTCTACGGCGTCGGGCGCGACGCCAATATCGTCACCGCCACGCTGCGGGCCCTGACAAGCGCCATCAACCGCGGCCTGCGTGCCCGAATAATGACGCTGCCGGCGACGCACTCGGCCGTGGCGTAGGAGCTTTTGCTGCGTTGCGGAAAGGAGGTAGAATCGGCGTTTGTGAAAATCGTTTTCACATTCGCTGGCAACCACCCTCGCGAGGCAGCCCATGAGCACGAATTTCGGTCCCGGTGTGGAGATCACCGGGCGCATCACGCCCGAGTACGCGCAGATCCTCACGCCGGAGGCCGTGGCGTTCGTCGCCAGGCTGCAGCGCGCGTTCGGCGGCCGCCGCGCCGAGCTCCTGGGCAGACGCGCGGCGCGGCAGGTGGAGTTCGACGCCGGCAAGCTGCCCGATTTCCTGCCCGAGACGCGCGCCGTGCGCGAAGGCGACTGGACGTGCGCCGCGATTCCGGCCGACATCCAGGACCGCCGCGTCGAGATCACGGGTCCGGTCGACCGCAAGATGATCGTCAACGCGCTCAACTCCGGCGCGAACGTGTTCATGGCCGACTTCGAGGACGCCAACACGCCCAGGTGGGACAACAACCTGCAGGGGCATATCAACCTGCGCGACGCCATCCGCCGCCGCATCGATTTCACGTCGCCCGAAGGCAAGGCGTACAAGCTCAACGCCAAGACCGCGGTGCTGTTCGTGCGTCCGCGCGGTTGGCACCTGCCCGAAAAGCACGTGAAGGTCGACGGCCAGGCGATTTCGGGCGGCATCTTCGACTTTGGGCTCTACGTCTTCCACAACGCCAAGGAGCTCCTCGCGCGCGGCAGCGGCCCCTACTTCTATCTGCCGAAGATGGAGAGCCACCTCGAGGCTCGCCTGTGGAACGACATCTTCGTGATGGCGCAGGACGAGCTTGGCGTGCCGCGCGGATCGATCCGGGCGACCGTGCTGATCGAAACGATCCTCGCGGCGTACGAGATGGACGAGATCCTCTACGAGCTGCGCGACCACTCCGCGGGCCTCAACGCCGGCCGCTGGGACTACATCTTCAGCTGCATCAAGAAATTCCGCACCCACAAGGACTTCTGCCTCGCCGACCGCGCGCTCGTCACCATGACGACGCACTTCATGAAGAGCTACGCCGAGCTCCTCATCAAGACCTGCCACCGCCGCAACATCCATGCGATGGGCGGCATGGCGGCGCAAATCCCGGTGAAGAACGACGAGAAGGCCAACGCGGAGGCGTTCGCAAAGGTCGAGGCCGACAAGGAGCGCGAGGCCCGCTACGGCCACGACGGCACGTGGGTGGCGCATCCGGCGCTCGTGCCCGTCGCGCTCGAGGCGTTCGACAAGCTCATGCCCACGCCGAACCAGATCGCGAGCAAGAAGCGCGAGGACGTGAAGGTCGGTTCGGCGGATCTCGTGAAGTTCGAGCCCGAGCAGCCGATCACGGAGAAGGGGCTGCGTCTTAACATCAACGTCGCGATCCAGTACATCGGCGCGTGGCTCGCGGGGCAGGGCGCGGTGCCGATCTTCAACCTCATGGAGGACGCCGCGACCGCGGAGATCTCGCGCTCGCAGGTGTGGCAGTGGATCCGCTCGCCGAAGGGCAAGCTCGACGACGGCCGCAAGATCACGAAGCCGATGGTCGCGGCGATGATCCCCGAGGAGATGACGAAGATCCGCGAGCTCCTGGGCCCCGCTTACGCCGAAGGCAAGTACGAAGACGCCGCGAAGATCTTCGCCGACCTCGTCGACAACGACGTCTTCGTCGAATTCCTGACGCTGCCGGCGTACGACCGGATCGACTAGTTGCCGGGCTTTGCGGCCGTCTCGTTCGCTGCGTCGGGTGTCTTGGGCGGCGTCCGCTTCGGCTGGAAGACGGTGCCGCCGCTGTGGGTGAAGTACAGCTTGCGCTGGCTGTGCGCCACGAGCAGGCGGTGCGCGCGCAGGAAATCGTAGCCCACGAGCATCGGCTGCTGCCCTTCCGACTTTCTGCGTACGTGGCTGCCGGTGCTCTCGTAGGTCGAGTCTTTCCACAGGTCCGCGAAGCCGATCCTCACGTCCGAGATGGTCTCGTTGCCTATGACGAAGCTCTCGAACGGACCGATCCACGCGTCGACGGCCCTGGCGCCCAGCCCGGTGCCCGTGCCCGCCGCGTCGACACCTGGCGTGTCGGGCGTGACGCCGAGCGCGGCTGCGTCCTGCTTCGACAGCAGCGACCATCCCGCGCCGGAGTCGAGCAGCGCCTGTATCGGCCGGCCGTTGATGCGCACCGTGAACGTGATGCGCGGACGGTCTTCGTCGATGCGCTCGAACTCGACCTCGCCGGGGACGTCGGTGGTCCAATAGGCGAGCGACGCATCGCGGCAGTCGCGCGGCTCGTACAAGCGCACGGCGCCATGGGCGAGATCGAACTCGACGTCGAACTTCGAGAGGAAATCCTCGCCGAGCAGCAGATCGGTGCCCGCGTCCCCGGCAACGATCACGCGCCAGTCCTTGATGAGAGTACCGCCGAGCTTGAACTCGGCCACGTCGGCGATTTCGACGGCGAGCTCGCCGCCGATGCCGAACATGCGATACCCCTTCGCGTCGTGCCGAGGTAGCTCCAGGCGTTCGGCTGCGGATCGGACGATGGCGCTGCGCGAGGCGCCGGTGTCCAGCGTGATGTCGACCTTGCGGCCGTTGATCTCACCGTCGACGACGACGTGGCCGGCCTTGATCCGCACCGGCCATTCCACGATGCGGACGAGCTTGCACTCGGCGGCGCGCGCGCCGGCGGCGAGACACGCCGCGAGCGCCGCCACCGCGATGACGCTTCGGTTCATCGCTCGGAGGTCGCGGCCGGCCGTGCCGCCGCCACGCGCCGCCACGCGCCGGGCGGGCAGCCCTGCTTGTGCGAGAACCATCGGGTGAACGCGCTCGCCGCGGAAAAGCCCAGCATGGGCGCGAGCTCGGCGATGGGCTGCCGCGGATTGGCCAGGTGGCGCCGGGCCGCTTCCAGGCGCACGTCGTCCATCAGCGCCGAGAAAGTCGTTCCCTCGCTCGCAAGCCGTCGCGACAACGTGCGCCGGTCGACGCCGAGATAGCGGGCCACGAGGTCCGCCGTGCAGCGTCCGCTGGGCAGCAGTCCCAGGATGAGCCGCGTGGCGCCGGCGCTGTGCGAAGGCCGATGCTCCGCGGCCGCCGCGAGGTATTGCTGGATCGTGCGCGACGACGCCGGATCGGCGCTAGGCATGGCGCGGTCCAGGTCGCGGCTGCGGCAGATGAGCCCGTTCAGAACGCTGTCGAATTGCACGCTGCAGCGGAACGCCTTGCGGTAG
>DATJXV010000136.1:0-3631 GCA_035499955.1 Casimicrobiaceae bacterium | reverse complement strand
GACGCCGGCTCAATATGCGCGAATTGTTTCGTACGTCGAGGATGCGCGGGCGCACGACGTGCGCATCGTAGAGATCAATCCGGCGAACGAAAGGTTCGACGGCGCGGTGCGCAAGGTCCCGCCCATGCTGCTCGTCGATCCCCCCGACGACGCCGCGGTCATGCGCGACGAGATCTTCGGACCGCTGCTGCCGATCCTCACCTATCGCAGCATCGGCGAGGCGGTCGCGTACGTCAACGACAGGCCTCGTCCGCTTGCCCTGTACTACTTCGGCGACGACGCGCGAGAGGCGGAGCGCGTGCTGGCGTCCACGACCTCCGGCGGCGCCTGCGTCAACGACGTCATGCAGCACGTGTTCCAGACCGCGCTGCCCTTCGGCGGCTGCGGCAACTCCGGGTTCGGCCGCTATCACGGCGACGAGGGCTTCAGGGCGTTCAGCGTCGCCCGCGGCGTCTACGTCGCACCGCGCCTCGACGTCCTGCGCGTGCTGCACCCGCCATACGGGGCGGTCTTCCGCCGGGTGCTCGCGCTGTTGCTGCGGCGCTGACTTGACACGCCCGGTGCGCCGGCTATCGTAGACGCCTTGCCCCAAGGCGATGAAGCGCGAAGCTGAGCGTGGGAAGCCCACCGACCAAGGCCGCCACTGCGGCCCCGAACGCGCTCGCGTCGTTCTTCCTGTCGACGAAGATCGCCCTGCCGAAGGTGCCCGCGCGCTGGATCGAGCGCGCGCGCCTGATCGAGCGGCTCGGCGTGCCGCCGGCGGCGCGCGTGACGCTGTTGCACGCGGGACCCGGTTTCGGCAAGACGGCGTGCCTCGCGCAGTGGCAGAAGGCGCTGACGGCCAGTGGCGTGCGCGTGGCGTGGCTGTCGATCGATTCCGACGATGACGACGTTGCGACGTTCCTCGGTTATCTCGCGGCCTCGCTGAATGCCGCAGATGGCGCGATCGGCGCCGACGTGATGGAGTTGTCGCGCGGCGGCCCGATGCCCGGTTCCGAGGCGCTGCTCAATCCGCTGCTCAACCAGGTCGCGGCAAGCAGCGAGCGCTATCTCCTGGTCATCGACGACCTGCACAGCGTCCGCTCGCAGGCGATCGACGATGTCCTGTCCAACGTCGTCGCGCACGCTCCAGACAACCTCGACGTCGCGATCGCGGCGCGCAGCCTGCCCAACCTGCGCCTCGCCAAGCTGCGCGCGGAAGGAAAGGTGCAGGAGATCGGTCCCGAGACGCTCGGCCTCACGCGCGCGGAGACGGCTGCGCTCGCCGAGGCGGCGCTGGGAACGACGCTGTCGGCGCGCGACATCGCGCAGCTGCAGACCATCTCCGAGGGCTGGCCGGCGGTCCTGCAGATGATGCTCGTCGCGCTCGGCGGGAAAAAGCATCTGCAGAGCCTGGTCCGTGGCTTCACCGGCGAGGCGCGCGTCCTGCGCGAGTACCTTGCGCAGGAGGCCTTCGAAGGCTTGCCTGCGGACGCCCAGGCGTTCCTCATCCGCACTTCGATCCTCGGGCGATTCTGCGCCGAGCTGTGCGAGCGCGTGACGGGGATGAAGCAGGGCGCGACCACGATCGCGGACATCGAGCGGCGCCACTTGCTCATCGTCGCACTCGACACGCACGGCCGCTGGTTCCGCTATCACGCGCTGTTCGCCGAGTTCCTGCATGCACGGCTGCGCGAGCGCGAGCCGAGCAGCGAGCCCGAGCTGCATCGGCGGGCGAGCGAATGGTTCGAAAGCGCGGGCTTATGGGTCGAGGCCGTGCGGCACGCCCTGGCGGCAGGGGATCAGGAACGAGCCATCGATATCGTCGATCGCCACGCGATGGGCCTCATCGAGCACGGCGAGTACGTAGCCCTGATCGACTGGCTCACCAAGTTTCCGCGTGCCGCCGTGGAGGCGCGGCCGCGGCTGCTTGCCGCGCAGGCGTGGGCGCTCGGCCTTACGATGCGCCATGACGAAGCGCGTCGCGTCCTCGCGCGCATCCGCGAGCTCTACGGCCGCGACGACGCCGAGCTTTCGGCTGCGATGGATCTCGTCCACGGCGGTGTCGCGCTGCTGGAAGACGATTTCAGCCACCTCGATTTCCTCGACACGTGGGACGCACAAGCGAGCGCTCCCGCCTGGATAGGCGATGTTCACAAGACGCTCGCGGCGTACAGCCTGATCGTTCGCGGCGAGTATCGCCGCGCGCGCGATATCCCGCGCTGCGAGACGCCGCTTAAGGTCGCGTACCAGAAAATGCTCGTAGGCTTGGCGTCGTGGCACGAGGGCGACGGCCGGGGCGCGGAAGCGGCCTGGACCGATGCCCTCGAGTATGCCGACGAGGAATTCGGCGCCCATTCGGTGACGGCGGCGCTGGCGCGCGCGATCTCGGCGCGCCTGTCCTTCGAGCGCGGGAACCTGATCGAAGCGCAGGAGGCGATCGATCAGCGGCTGGCGGTTATCGAGCAATCTGCGCCGCTCGAATGGCTATGGGCCGCGTATTCGACGCTCGCCTGGGCGCACGACGCGGCCGAACAGCGCGACGATGCGAAGCGCGTGCTCGAGCACGCCTGCACGCTCGCGCAGCAGCGTCACTGGGCCCGAATGGAAGCGGCGCTTCGCGTCGACCAGCTGCGGCAGGCCGACACCAAGGATCTGTCCAAGCTCGCGGCGGGCGCCGATCGCCTGCGCGTGCTCTGGCAGGCCGCCGGCAAGGCGACGGTCGCCGGGATACAGACGATGTATCTGTGCGAGATCGGTCTCGGCTATGTCGACGGGTTCAATCGCGTCGGCTCAGCCGGGGCGGACACGATTGCCTCGGCAGTGGACAATTTGCCCGCGAACGCATCGGCCCCTTTGCGAGCGCAAGGCCTGCTCATGCTGGCCCAGGTCCTCGATGCCTCCGGCGACCGGCCGCAGGCCAGGACACGACTTGCGGAGGCGCTGGCGATCGGGGAGCGACTGGGGCTGCGTCAGACGTTCCGAACCGCGGACCGCGGCATCGTCGAATCGCTGTTCGTGCACGAGCGGCCGGCACCGACCTCGACGATGTGGCCGAGTGCCGCCTACCTCGACGAGCTCCGGACGGGACCGTCGAAGGATGCAAGTGCCGGCGCGAGCCCGCCGGAACCGACGGCGTCCCGCGCACCGGTCAGCGACCGCGAGCGCGAGATCCTGATGCTGGTCAGTCGCGGCATGAGCAACAAGGAGATCGGCCGCAGCCTGCGCATCGGGCCCGAGACGGTGAAGTGGCATCTCAAGAACCTGTTCGCGAAGCTCGGCGTTCCGAATCGCATCCAGGCCGTGAACCGCGCACGCGCGCTGTCGATGATCTGATTTGCGGCGGGTGTCTCGCAGCCACCGCTCTGCGGTCTGGCGTGGTCACTTGTCGGCGGCCTGCTTCATCTGCGCCTCCTTCAGCTTTTGGACGTCCTCGGGCGTGAGCTTCGGCGGCTCGAGCAGGATGGTGACTTTGTCGATCCTGCCGTTGAACTTGAACGGGATCTGGTAATCCTTGTCGTCTACCGGCGTGCCGGCGGCCGCGCCGATGTTCACCACGGTGTCGAGCGGTTTGGTCAGCGGCACGGTGAACTCCATCTTCTGCGTCGACACCACGTTGCCGTCGGCCTTCAGCGTCCCGGTGCCGCCACGG
>DATJXV010000135.1:0-28838 GCA_035499955.1 Casimicrobiaceae bacterium | reverse complement strand
GGAAATCGTCCCATGCTCGTCAAGCAGGTCTGGACCGCCAATGCCTATCGAAACTTCAACTATCTCATCGCGTGCGATGAGACCGGCGAGGCGCTTGCCGTCGATCCGCTGGACCACGAGAAGTGCCTGAAGGCCGCCAAGGACGCGGGCTGGAGCATCACCCAGATCCTCAACACGCACGAGCATCGGGACCACACCGGCGGCAACGCGGCGATGGTCGCCGCAACCGGGGCGAGCATCCTCGCGCACCGAAACGCCAAGGACAAGATCGCCGGCGTCGCACGCGGTCTTTCCGCCGGCGACGTCATCAAGGTAGGCAAGACGGTCGAGCTCGAAGTGCTCGACACGCCGGGCCACACGATGTGTCACGTGTGCCTGCGCTCGCACACCGACCGGCCCGCGCTGTTCTGCGGCGATACGCTCTTCAACGCTGGCGCCGGCAACTGCCATAACGGCGGGCATCCCGAGGCGCTCTACAGGACGTTCTCCGACCAGCTCGACAGGCTGCCGCCGTCCACGCTGATCTATCCGGGCCACGACTACATCGAGAACAACCTGCGCTTCACGCTGAGTCGCGAGCCCGACAACCGCGACGCGCAGCACATGCTCGAAAGCGTCTCGGGGCAGGACCCGAACCGCGCCTACGTTTCGACTCTCGAGGTCGAGCGCAGGATCAACACCTTCTTCCGCCTGACGAGCCCGACGGTGATCGCGAGACTGCGCGAAGCCTTCCCGGACCTGCCCGAGCATCCAGACCGGCAAACGGTGTTCCTCAAGCTGCGCGAGCTGCGCAACGGCTGGTAAGACGAACGATCATCCATTTCGCGAGGAGGTGAGCCGTGAAGCTCTACTATCATCCGGTGTCCACGACGAGCCGCCCTGTGCTGCTGTTCGCCGCCGAGTCCGGCATCGCGCTCGACCTCGTGATCGTGGATCTTTTCACCGGGGCGCAGTATCAGCCGGAGTATGCGGCGATCAATCCCAGCTGCCAGGTGCCCGTGCTGGAAGACGGCGACTTCCGCTTGACCGAGAGCTCGGCGATCCTCAAGTATCTCGCCGACAAGGTCGGCTCCCCGGCGTATCCGGCGGACTTGCGCAAGCGCGCGCGAGTCAACGAGCGCATGGACTGGCTCAACACTGGGTTCTATCGCGATTTCTCGTACGGGTTCCTGTATCCGCAGATCTTCCCGTTCATGCGCAGGCCCGACGACACGGTGCAGGCGGGAACGCTCGCATGGGGCAAGGACCTGGCGATGAAATGGCTCAAGGTGCTGGATCAGGGCCTCATCGGGCCGCGCAGCGCCTTCATCTGCGGCGACGACATCACGCTCGCCGACTATCTCGGCTCGATGATGGTCCTGGGCGGCGAGGCCATACGATGCAACCTCGCCGCGTATCCGAACATATCGCGCTGGATGGGCAACATGAAGGCGCTGAAAAGCTGGCCCAAGGTCAACGAGGCGTTCTACAGGTACGTCGTCGAGCCGAACAACGAGAAGGAATTCGTGCGGTTCTGACGGCTTCGGAGACAGTCATGATCAAGGGACTTCACCACAACGCGTACCGCTGCCGCGACTCGGAGGAGACGCGCCGGTTCTACGAGGACTTCCTCGGCTTGCCGCTGTCCGGCAGCCTCGACATCCGCGAGACGAAGAGCGGCCGCAAGACCTCGGTGCTGCATACGTTCTACCGCCTCGACGACGGCTCGTACCTCGCCTTCTTCGAAGCGCCGGACATGCCGTTCGAATGGAAGGCGCAGCACGACTTCGACCTGCACATCGCGCTCGAGGTCGAGCCGCCGGTCCTGGACGCGATGCTGGCGAAGGGAAAGTCGCGCGGCATAGAGACCCGCGGCATTTCCGATCACGGGTTCGTGCGCTCGATCTATTTCCGCGATCCGAACGGGTACGTGATCGAGTTGACCGCCAAGACGCCGGAGCACGCGGGAATGATGGACCCGGCGACCAACGGCGCGCGCGAGATTCTCGAACGCTGGCAGGCGGAGAAGACGCGTGCGTCGGTAGGCGCCGCGTGACCGGCCGCCGGCTGGCCGGTCGGACGGCTACGATTACACGACGGCGCGGTCGCCACGACGCGCACCCATAAACGGCTGGTGCCGGGAGGGAGAATCGAACCCCCACGCGGTTGCCGGCGGCGGATCTTGAGTCAAGACCACGCGGTGTTGATTGCTATCGGCTCCCATTGCAGTCAATGGGGTAACTCCTGGGATCATTTGGGAACTGTCGCCCATCGTTAGCGGCGCTTTCCCAAATTTGTCCCTGCCAAGCAGCTTCGATCCCATTCATGCAGCTGCTCGGGTCCGGACACGAGGTTCCGCGCTGGGCCAGACGTCGCGTTTGGCGATACGCAGTTCATAATCGGACTGCAGATCGAGCCAGATCTCCGGCGAAACGCCAAAGTACTTTCCAAGGCGCAAAGCCGTGTCGGCGGTGATCGCACGCTTGCCATTGACGATCTCGCTTATGCGATTCGTCGGCACGTCGATGTCGCGCGCAAGCGTGTTGATGCTGATGCCGAGTGGCTTCATGAAATCCTCGCGCAGGATTTCTCCAGGCGGAATGGGATCGAGTTTCTTGCTTGCCATGTGGAAACGTTCAGTGATAGTCGACGATCTCGACGTCGTGTGCGTCTCCGTCTCTCCACCGAAAGCAGATGCGCCATTGATCGTTGATGCGGATGCTGTGTTGCCCCTTTCGGTCGCCGCGCAGTGCCTCGAGCCGATTGCCGGGCGGGGCGGTCAAATCCTGGATGACGCGAGCGCGGTGCAGATACAAGAGCTTCCGACGCGCCTGTCTTTCGATCGCGCGAAACCGAGGCACAAGGATGTCATCGAACAGCTGCGCTGTATCGCGGTCCTTGAACGATCGGATCACTCGCTAAGCATATTACGCGTTGCGTAATATGTCAATCGTGTTGCTCTCGGCTGCACAACTGGATTCGGTTTGGTGCCGGGAGGGGGAATCGAACCCCCACGCTGTCGCCAGCGGCGGATTTTGAGTCCGCTACGTCTACCAGTTCCGTCATCCCGGCGGAGCGTGACATTATCGCCAAATTCGGCGGCCCCCGCACGCCGCAGGCCCTAGGATGAGCTCCGTCCGCAACGTGCTGTTCGTGATGTGCGACCAGCTGCGCCGCGATCACCTGTCGTGCTACGGCGGACGCGTGCCCACGCCCAACATCGACGCCCTCGCCGCCCGCGGCGTGCGCTTCGAGCATGCTTACGTGCAGTCCGGCGTGTGCGGGCCGTCGCGCATGTCGTTCTACACGGGACGCTACGCGAGCTCGCATGGCTCGACGTGGAACCGCGTGCCGCTGTCGATCGCGCAGCCTACGCTCGGCACCTACCTTGCCGCCGCGGGCCGCAGCGTCGCGCTCGCCGGCAAGTCGCACGTCACGCCCGATGCCGCGGGTGCCGAGCGGCTCGGCATCGACATCGCCTCAGCGCGTGGCAAGCGACTCCTCGCCGGCGGCTTCGACGAGGTCGATCGCTACGACGGGCACATGCCGCCGGGGCCGGAATCGGGATACGCCGACTACCTTCGCGCGCGCGGCTACGCGAGCGCCGATCCCTGGACCGACTACGTGATCGCAGCCGAGGAGAACGGCCGCGTCGTCTCGGGCTGGCATATGCGTAACGTGCACCTGCCCTCGCGCGTGGGCGCGGCGCATTCCGAGACCGCGTACATGACCGACGTCGCGCTCGACTGGATTCGCCGCCAGGGCGACGCGCCCTGGGTGCTGCATGTGTCCTACGTCAAGCCGCATTGGCCGTATGTCGCGCCTGCGCCTTACCACGCGATGTTCCGCGGAGCCGACACGGGTCCGATCGTGCGCGGCGGGCAGGACGGCACCGTCGACGAGCATCCCGTCGTGCGCGCGTACCGCAGCCACGACGAGTGCCAAAGCTTCGGCCGCGAGGAGGTCGCCCGCCACGTGCGGCCCGCGTACATGGGCCTCGTGGCCGAAGTGGACGCGCATGTCGGCCGCGTGACCGCGGCGCTGCGCGAGTGGGGCCGCCTCGCCGACACGCTCGTCGTGTTCACGTCCGACCACGGCGAATTCCTGGGCGACCGGGGCTTAGGCGAGAAGGAGCTCTTCTATGACGAGGTCGTGCGCGTCCCGCTGATCGTGGTCGACCCCGACGCGCGCGCCGATTCGACGCGCGGAGCGAGCGAGGATCGCTTCGTCGAGGCGGTCGACCTCGTGCCGACCTTCCTCGATGCGCTGGGCGTGACCGCACCCACGCATTGCGACGGCCGCTCGCTGCTGCCGCTCCTGCGCGGCGGGCGGGCGCCGGCTTGGCGCGAGGAAGTCGTGAGCGAGCTCGACTACAGCTACCGGCGCGCACGCCTGACGCTCGGCCGGCGGCCCGGCGAATGCCGCGGGCTCATGCTGCGCACGGCGCAATGGAAGTACGTGCACTGGCAGGGACTGCGCCCGCAGCTCTTCGATGTCGGAAGCGATCCGCTGGAGCTTGCCGACCTAGGTGCGGACGCGCGTCTCGAGCGCGTGCGCTCCGAGCTACGCGAGCGCCTCCTCGCGCGGCTTGCCGCATTCGAGCATCGCATCACCGTCGACGCGCGGGAAATCGAGGCGTATACCGATACGCATCGCGCACGCGGGATTCATATCGGCATCTTCTGAGCTTTCGCCGGATGCGCCGTAGCATCCAGGCTTCCCCTGGCTTGCGGGGCAACCCCAGTGTCGAGCCTCCTTACGAAACGGGCGCGACGTGTTCCGCGGTAAAACCCCCAAGTGCTTGACCTTGTGCGGATCTTTGACGCTCGTCCAGATGTTGCTTGCGGATTCCGTGGCACCGGCTGCCGCGGTGCAGCGGCATCATTCGGCGCAAGGCAGGACGCCGGCATCTGCCTGTGAGACAAGAACCAAGACACGTCGGGAGGCATCATGCGTCTGTCCACGATGGTCTTCTCGGTTGCACTCGTAGCTTCAGCCGCTTCGCACGCCCAGCAGTCCTACTTCGGCAGCGTGAGTCAGGCAGGCGCAAGCCCGCCCGGCTGCGTGCTCCAGCAATACAGCAGCTTCTCGGCACCCGGAGGCGTCACACAGACCTGCAGCGACAGCACGGGCGTCGGCGGCGGCAGCGCCGCGGCCGCGTCGGGCCACGTCGCGGGGAGCGCCAACTCGACGGTGATCGCGCCGGGCGGCTATTGGTCGTCGATCGTGAACGCGGGGTGGTCGGACAGCTCCGTGCTCATCACCAATACCGCGAATCCCGGCTTTATCGGCGCGGTCAACGGCTCGCTCAATTTCGTCTTCGCGGGCAACCTAGGCGGCCTGGGCGCGGACCTCAGCCTTTCGGTGGTCGAGTTCGACGTCATCGTCAACGGGATGGATTTCGCCGCGCAAGTGGAGCACTCCACGCAGGGCGACTCCTGCATCGACGTCAATCTGTCCTTCTGTGCGCTGTACGGCGGCACCTCCATGAACGCCGCCCTGGCAACTCAGACCATTTCATTGCCGGTGGGCACTCCGTTTTCGCTGGAATTCGACCTTCTCATCATCACCGAGGGACTCGGGCTCGACGCCTCGGCCAGCGCCGACTTCACTCGCAGCCTCGACCTCGCGTTCGGCGGAGCGCTCTTTAACTTCGCCAATCCAGGCTACACGGTCAACGCGGGCAACTACATCGTCAACAATCGGTACGTCCCCGCCGGCGGAGGTAACACGGTTCCCGAACCCGCCACTTGGCTGCTGCTCGCAGCGGGTCTCTGTGCCATGGGCATGGCGCGCCGCGAAGGAATGCGCAAGCGCGCGGCGACCCGCGCCTAGACGCCGGAGAAGGCGAACGCGCCGACCACCAGGCCGCCGGCGGCTGTCAGGTACACGCCCCACTGCAGCCACTTCTTGCGCGACAGGAGCGCGATCGCGGCGAGCGCGATCGCGACCTGGAACAGCGTCACCGACTGCGCCCAGCGATGATGCACGTGCATGGAAGCCTCGCTGCGTACGTTGGCCTCCTCCGCCGCCTCCTCGAGGCGCTTCGCCTTGACCTCGATCTCCTTCTTCTCGTCGCCGTAGCGCTTGGCCTCGGATTGGTAGCGCTGCGCCGCCTCGCCCGTGGCGAGGGTGGCGCCGAGCTCCGCCAGGTTCTGCTTGTTGCTCTTCGCCTGGTAGTAGTTCCATTGATCGGAGGCCTCGGTCTTCTTGATCGCGGCCTCGTTCTTGAACAGCAGCGCGTCGTTCTGCGTGGCGCCGCCCTGGTAGCTGAACAGCGCGCCCACCGTGGCGAGGATCGCGGTGGTCACGGCCATGCGCGAGGCGAAGTCGTCACCGCCGTGCTGCGCCTGGTGCTCGACCTCGTGCTCGTGTACCCCGTGCACATGGAGACCTTCTTCCGACATGCCATCACTCCTTCCTCATGCGTTCGTAGGTTACGAATGCGTAGTCGAACCCGCCCTGCGGGTGCACCTCTTCGCGCGACGTGACGCGAAAGGCGGCGCGATCGAACGGGGGGAATCGTACGTCACCTTCAAAATCGCGGTCGATCTCCGTCATGTACAGCACATCGGCCAGCGGCAGCGCGGCGCGATAGAGCTCGGCACCGCCGATGCAGAACACGGGCTTCGGCATGTGCACCATGCCGAGCGCCTCGCGAAGCGAGCCCGCGGCCTGTGCGCCCTCCGCCCCAAAATCGGCGCGGCGCGTCACGACGATGTTCTGCCGGCCCGGCAGCGGCCGGCGCAGCGACTCCCACGTCCTGCGGCCCATCACGACCGCGTGCCCGATGGTGAGCGCGCGAAAACGCGCGAGGTCCGCGGGCAGGCGCCAGGGCAGTGCGTTGTCGGCGCCGATGACGCCGTTTCGCGCGACCGCCGCGATCAGCGCAAGCGTGGGCTCGGGGACCAAATTCGGCTTTCTACGACGGGTCGCGCAAGTGCCGCCGGGGCGCGCGCTCGAGCAAGCCGGCTCCGCCCAAGGCGAAGGCGGTGCCATAATGCGCGCGATTATAGCCAGGTGTTGCCCGCGTGTATTACCCGCGTTCTTTCCTCAAGTTCATACTGCTCGGGTTCCTGCTCGTCAGCTTGCCGCTGGTGTACGCGCTCGCCGAGCTCATCCTCTCGCTCGACCGCCTCGCCACGCAAAGCCGCGCCGAGGTGCTGCAGGCGTCGCAGGCCGCGCGCACCTCGCGCCTGCTGTTCGAGCAGGCGACCACGCTGGAGCGCTTGGCCCGGCAGGAGATCATCCTCGAGGATCCCGCGCTGCTCGAGGACTACGGGCGCATGCGGCAGGAATACCAGCAGACGATGCAGCAGCTGTCGCTCCTGCCGCTCGATCTTGCGCAGGTCACCGCGCTTCGGGCCCTGCACGACCGCGAGGAGGCGCTGTTCAAGCTTCTTGGCTCCCCGGAGCGCTCGCAGGCGGACGTGACCCGCCTCGCCGACGGTTATTCCGCGCTCGTCGAGGACACGCAGGGCATGCTGAACGCGACCACGCAGCTCACGCAGCGCGCCATCGAGCGCCTGCAGGAGACGGCGTCGCAGGGCCGCGAGAAATGGTTCTGGCTCGCGCTCGCCACCGTTGCCATCGCGCTCGCGCTGGGTGTCCTGTTCGCGGTGCTGATCGCGCGCCCGATCCGCCAGCTCGACCAGGCGATCCGGCAGATGGGCACGGCCGACTTCACGCACGCGGTCGAGGTCGACGGCCCGCAGGATCTGCGCTACCTCGGCCAGCGCCTCGAGTGGCTGCGCATGCGCCTGAACGAACTCGAGCAGCAGCAGACGCGCTTCCTGCGCCACGTCTCGCACGAGCTCAAGACGCCGCTCACGGCCGTGCGCGAAGGCGCGGAGCTCCTGCGCGACCACGTCGGCGGGCGCCTGTCCCCCGAGCAGCAGGAGATCGTGCGGATCGTGCGCGAGAACACGCTGTCGCTGCAGAAGCTGATCGAGGACCTCCTCAAGTATCACCAGTCGCGCGCCCTCGAGCCGGTCACGCTCGCGCCGGTCGCGCTGGCGGAAGTCGTGCGCCGCGTGCTGCGCGAGCAGAAGCTCGCCGCGGTCGCGCGCATGATCACGTTCGACACGACGCTTGCCTCCTCGGTGGTGGCCGGCGACGGCGAAAAGATCCGAACCGTGATCGACAATCTCATGTCGAACGCGATCAAGTACTCGCCGCGCTCGGGAACCATCGAGATCAATCTTTTCGAGCAGGACGAATTCGCGGTGCTCGACGTGTCCGACCACGGGCCCGGCATCGCGCCCGCGGAGCGCGACCGCGTGTTCGACTCGTTCTACTCCGGCATGGCGCCGCCAGACGGCAAGGTGAAGGGGTCGGGCCTCGGCCTCGCCATCGCGCGCGAATACGCGCTCGCGCAATCGGGGCGCCTGGAGGTGCTCGACCGCAGCGACGGCCAGCGCGGCGTGCGCCTCCGCCTGCGCCTGCCGTTGTCGGTCGGCGGCGCTCGGCCGCCGCTCGCCGAGGCGCCGCGCTCGCCGGTCACCGTCGGGGGTCCGAAGTGAGGATCCTCCGCCTCGTTTGGGCGGTCGGGATGTGCGTGTGGCTTGTGGGCTGCGCGACCTCGACGGAGCCGATCATGACGCCCGAGGAGGAGTACGAGCCCGAGCGCGTGGAGGTGCCGTCGCCGCTCGTCGAATATCCGCCGGTCGAGCCGGTGGAGCCGCCGATCGTTGCGCAGACGCCGCAACCCGAACCGCCGGCGTCGGCGCCGAGCGCTACGGCGTCGGACCCGCCGATGGTGGTCGCCACCGTGCCGCCGTCGGTCGTGGCCGTTCCTCCTGCGAGCGTGCCCGCGCCGGCGGCGCCGCCCGAGGACGTCGAGCTCATCGTGCTGCTCGCCGACCTGCAGCGCTACGGCAACTTGAGCAACGACGACGCCAAGCGCGAGCTTGCGAACGTCACCACGATCCTCGGCAAGCAGCGCACCGACGCCAATCGCGTGCGCCTCGCGGTGCTCTACACGCTCGTGCGGGTGAATCCGCAGGACGACCAGCGTGCGCTGCAGCTTTTGGACAACGTGTCGAAGAGCAACCCCGGATCGCCCGCGATCAAGCAGCTTGCGCTCGTGCTCCAGATGCAGATCTCCGGCCGCCAGCGCGCCGTGCGCGAGGAGCAGCAGAAGGCGGACGCCGCGCTGCAAAAGCTCGAGGCGCTGCGGCAGATGGAGCGCGCGCTGATGCGCGAGCGCGTGCGAAGCGGTGGCGGCGGCGGCGGCGGCTCGGGCGGCGGCTCGGGCGGCGGGGGCGGCGGTGGCGGTGGCGGTGGCTAACAAGGAAACAATAATGGAAAGCGACATCCTCCTGGTCGACGACGACCCCGACCTTCTGAAGCTCATCAGCCTGCGCTTGACGTCGGCCGGCTATCGCGTGCGCACGGCCGAGAGCGGCGAGACCGCGCTCGCGGCCATTGCGGTGCGGCGGCCCGCGGCGGTCGTCACCGACCTTCGCATGCCGGGCATCGACGGCCTGCAGCTGTTCGACGCCATCAACCGCCAGCACGCCGGGCTGCCGGTGTTGATCCTCACGGCTCACGGCACGATTCCCGATGCCGTCGCCGCCACGCAGCGCGGCGTCTTCGGATACCTCACCAAGCCGTTCGACAGCCAGGAGCTCCTGCAGAAGGTCGCCTCCGCGCTCAAGCTCTCAGGCGACGATGCCGGACGCGGCAACGCCGCCACGGGCGAGTGGCGCGAAGGGATCATCACCCGCAGCGCGGTGATGGAAGACCTCCTGCGCCAGGCCAAGCTCGTCGCCGAATCGGATGCGAGCATCCTCATTCACGGCGAGTCGGGCACCGGCAAGGAGCTTCTCGCGCGCGCCATCCATCGGGCGAGCCCGCGCCGCGACAAGCCGTTCATCGCCGTGAACTGCGGTGCGATTCCGGCCGAGCTCCTCGAGTCCGAGCTCTTCGGGCACGCCCGCGGCGCGTTCACGGGCGCGGTGCAGGCGCACAAGGGGCTGTTCCAGGCGGCCGACGGCGGCACGCTCCTGCTCGACGAGATCGGCGACATGCCGCTGCCGCTGCAGGTCAAGCTCCTGCGCGTACTGCAGGAGGGCGAGGTGCGGCCGGTCGGGTCGACGCAGGCGATCCCCGTGGACGTGCGGCTCATCTCGGCCACGCACCGCGATCTCGACGCGCAGAAGGACTCCGGCCAGTTTCGCGAGGACCTCTACTACCGCCTCAACGTCGTGTCGCTCAAGCTGCCGTCGCTCGCCGATCGCCGCGAGGACATCCCCGTGCTCGCCGCGCACTTCCTGCGCCGGCTCGCCGAGCGCTACCGCAAGCCCGCGCCCACGCTCGCGCCGGACGCGATGGCGCTGCTCGTCGCCGCGCCCTGGCCGGGCAACGTGCGCCAGCTTCTGAACTTGCTCGAGCAGGCGCTTGCCCTGACGACAACGTCGGTCATACCCGCATCGCTCGTGCAGAACGCGCTCAAGGAGGACGCCGCGGCGCTCATTCCGTTCGAGGAGGCGCGCAAGTCCTTCGAGCGCGACTACCTCGTGCGCCTGCTCAAGATCACCGGCGGCAACGTCACCCAGGCGGCGCAGCTCGCCAAGCGCAACCGGACGGAGTTCTACAAGCTTCTGCAGCGGCACCGCCTCGAGCCGGCGATGTTCAAGGAGCCCAAGACTTGACGGGTTGCCGCACGCCGCCACGCTGAACGTCCAGCGTCGACCTTCTCGCGTGGCGCTGCCGCAGCGCGGCGGGCGCCCACGGACGCACAGCGTTGGGCACGGCCCCGCCTGTGGTGTGCAACCGATGCAAGCGTCTCTTTCCGGTTGTCGGGCCGGGGCGACAACTTTTACCCCAATGAATCAGACGCTTAATGCCGTTGTCATGGCAGGCGTCGGCAAACCGCGACAAAGCGACGCGGCGGCAACGCGTTGTCGCAGGAGCGCAATGAGTCCCGGTGCACGGTGTTTTCCCTCGTAAGGATCGAGCGTGGAGCTCGACCAAGACGCAAGTTAGCATCTTGGCACATGGTTTGCTTGATATTGGGCGGGCAACACGCTGTCCGCACTACGAGGTTCGCGATGGATACGTTCGCACCGGAGTTCTCCAAGTTCTGGCTCGCCGAGGGCAAGACGGCAGCGGCCGACGCCGGCCGCCGCGGAGACGAGGACGCATCGAAACTCAAGGCCGCGCTGGAGGAACTGGCCGATCTCGTGAGCGCAGCGCGCAGCATCGTTTGATCGCCTTCACGCCTCCGGGACGGCGTTAGCCCCGGACCCCGCGGAGTGGGTACAAAGCTCCGGTCATCGGAATCCCCCTTGCCCGCTACATTCCTCCCGGCGGGCTTTTTTTTGTTCCTTTTGCGCAAACGGCCCCATCGATAGTGAGCGCATACTAACAGTCACTCCGGCCGCCGATGCGACAATGCCTCCTTTCATCCGGGGAGGATACGCCATGGGCCGCTGGATCAAGCTTTCACCCGCGACAGGCGTCGAGATCGCCGCGTATCGCGCCGAACCGCCGGGCAAGCCGCGCGGCGGCCTGGTCGTGATCCAGGAGATCTTCGGCGTGAACAGCCACATCCGAAGCGTCTGCGACGGCTATGCGGCAGACGGCTATCTCGCCGTGGCCCCGGCCCTCTTCGACCGCATCGAGCCGGGTGTGGACATCGGCTACACCCCCGAGCACGTCGCGCGCGGGCGGGACCTGCGCGCCAAGGCCAAGGCCGACGATGCGCTGGCCGACATCGCGGCCGCGCGCGACGTCGCTGCCGAGGCGGGCAAGGTCGGCGTGGTCGGCTACTGTTGGGGCGGTTACCTCGCCTGGCTGTCGGCGGCGCGCGTGAACGGCTTCGCCTGCGCGATCTGTTACTACGGCGGCGGCATGCACGAGGCGATCGGCGAGAAGCCGCGCATCCCGGTGCTCGCGCACTTCGGCGACAAGGATCAGATGATCCCGGTCGCCGGCGTGCAGAAGCTCGCACAGGCGCATCCTTCGGCGGAGGTGCATCTGTATCCCGCCGACCACGGCTTCAATTGCGACCAGCGCGGCTCCTACCACGCGTCGTCGGCTGCGCTCGCCCGCGAGCGCTCGCTCGCGTTCCTCGGGAAATACGTGGGCTAAACCGCCACCGGCGCCTTCAGCGCCGGGTGGCTCTGGTAGCCGACGATCTCGATGTCGTCGTAGGCGTAGTCGAAGAGCGTAGCTGGCTTGCGGCGCAGGACGAGCCGCGGCAGCGGGTAGGGCTCGCGCGAGAGCTGGATCTCGACCTGCTCGAGATGGTTGAGGTAGAGATGGCAGTCGCCGCCTGTCCACACGAAATCGCCGACGTCGAGATCGCACTGCGCCGCGACCATGTGAGTTAACAGCGCGTAGGACGCGATATTGAAAGGCACGCCGAGGAAGATGTCGCAGCTGCGCTGGTAAAGCTGGCAGGAGAGGCGCCCGTCGGCCGCGTAGAACTGGAAGAAGGCGTGGCAGGGCGGCAGCTTCATGCGCGGGATCTCGCCCACGTTCCACGCCGACACGATGAGGCGGCGCGAATCAGGGTTGCGCTTGATCTCGGCCACGACGTCGGCGAGCTGGTCGATGTGACGCCCGTCCGGCGCCGGCCACGAGCGCCACTGATAGCCGTAGATCGGACCCAGGTCGCCGTTGGCGTCGGCCCATTCGTCCCAGATCGTGACGCCGTTCGCCTTGAGATACGCGATGTTGGTCTCCCCGCGCAGGAACCACAGGAGTTCGTGCACGATCGACTTCGTGTGCACTTTCTTGGTGGTCAGCAGCGGGAAGCCGCGGGACAGATCGAACCGCATCTGGTGGCCGAATACCGACAGCGTGCCGGTGCCGGTGCGATCCTGCTTGCGCACGCCGTTGTCGCGCACGTGCCGCATGAAATCGAGGTAGGTCCGCATGGCGCGGATTGTAGCGCCCTCGTTCCGGCGCCGTTCGTCGGGCGCCGGCGGCGCCCTCTTGACAGTTGCGCACGGGCGTGATCAATATAACTATAAGACTAGTCATGTAGTCATATCAGCGAAGGAGGGCGACCGTGCGGCAGACCTATGCCCGTGCCATCCCCCGCGCCTGGCGCGGCACGGCCCGCATCTTCGTGGCGCTGGGCGACCCGCATCGCCAGCGCATCGTGCTCATGTTCGACCCCGACGAGCGCCTGACCGTGGGTCAGATCGTCGCCGCGTCCACGCTGTCGCGCTCCGCCGTCGCCCACCACCTCAAGGTGCTGCGCGAGGCCGGCGTGCTGCACGCGGAGAAGGTGGGCAAGGAGGTGTGGTACCGCACCGATCCGGAGGCGGTTCGCGTGGCGCTCAACGCGGTGCTCGATTATCTGGCCGACATGTGAGGCGCCCATGCTCGTCGCAATCGTCTGCGCTTTCGCTGGATGCTTCGTGCTGGAAAGGATCCTTCCGGGCTGGCAGTTGCCGCACGTGGCGACATGGCCTGTCCGCGTGCTCGCGATCAACGCCGTGCAACTGGCCGTCGTCATCGGCGCCGGCTTCACATGGGAGAAGCGGCTGGGCGGCGCCTCGTTCGTTCACGTTTCCGGCGCCCTGCCGCCGACGCCTGCCGGCGTGCTCGCGTACTTCATCGCAACCTTCGTCTTCTACTGGTGGCACCGCTGGCGCCACGAGGGCGCCTGGCTGTGGCGGCACTTTCACCAGATCCATCACAGCCCGCAGCGCCTGGAAGTGATCACCTCGTTCTATAAGCATCCGGTCGAGATGGTCGCCAACTCGCTGATCGGAAGCCTCCTTGTCTACGCCGTGCTCGGGCTCTCCGTCGAGGCTGTCGCGGTCTACACCCTGTGCACGGCGCTCGGTGAATTCTTCTATCACACGAACTGCCGCACGCCGCGATGGGTCGGCTACGTGTTCCAGCGGCCGGAGATGCACCGCATTCATCACGAGCATGGGCGGCATCGCCACAACTACGGCGACATCGTCTGGTGGGACATGCTGTTCGGGACCTACCGCAATCCAAGGACTTGGGGCGGGCGCTGCGGGTTCGATGCGGAGTGCGAGGAGCGGCTCGTGGACATGCTGCGATTCCGCGACGTTCATCGCGAGTCGGGCGGGAAGACGTGGCGCTGAAACCCTTCGTCCTCAATAATGGCGACCGAACCGCGTCCTCGGGCGACGAGGCGCGGCCGCGATCCAACCCACTGCCCGAACGCCCGCCCATGGCCACCCACAACCAATTCGACCTCCTGCGCGAGCGCCGCTTCGCGCCGTTCTTCTGGACGCAATTCCTGGGCGCCGCGAACGACAACATCTACAAGAACGCGCTGGTCATCTTCGTCGCCTACCATGCCGCGGCGAGCGCGGCGCTCGACGCCAACACGCTCGTCAACGTGGCGGCAGGCCTCTTCATCCTGCCGTTCGTAGTTCTGTCGGCGTCGGCCGGGCAGTTCGCGGACAAGTACGAGAAGTCGCTTCTCATCCGCCTCATCAAGATCCTCGAGATCGCGATCATGGTCATCGGCACGCTGGGCTTCTTCGTGCACAGCCTGCTCCTGCTGTTCCTGGCGCTGCTCCTGATGGGCGTGCACTCCACGCTCTTCGGCCCCGTCAAGTACGCGATCCTGCCGCAGTCGCTGCGTGCCGAGGAGCTGGTCGGCGGCAACGGCTTGGTCGAGATGGGCACGTTCGTCGCGATCCTGCTCGGCACGATCGCCGGCGGATTGCTGGTCGCCGTGCCGGGTGTGGGCCCCGTGCTCGCGGGCATCGCCGCGATCGGCGTCGCCGTCGCGGGCTGGCTCGTGAGCCGCCTGATCCCGCTCACTCCCGCGGTGGCGCCGGATCTGACGCTCAACTGGAATCCGTTCACCGAGACCGCGAAGAACCTTCGCTTCGCCTACGGCAACCGCGTGGTGTGGCAGTCGATGCTCGGCATCTCGTGGTTCTGGTTCTACGGCGCGACGTTCCTCACGCAGTTTCCCAATTTCGCGAAGGACATCCTGGGCGGCGACGAGCACGTCGTGACGTTCCTGCTCGCCGTGTTCTCGATCGGCATCGGCACGGGCTCGCTCCTGTGCGAGCGGCTCTCCGGACGCAAGGTGGAGATCGGACTCGTGCCGTTCGGCTCCATCGGGCTCACCGTGTTCGCCTTCGACCTCTGGCTCGCCAGCCGCGACCTGCATGCGACGGCGCTCCTCGGCATCGGCGACTTCCTGAGCCAGCCGCATCACGTGCGCGTGGTCGCCGACCTCGTGCTGATCGGCCTCTTCGGCGGCTTCTACATCGTGCCGCTGTACGCTCTGATCCAGGAGCGCTCGGATCCCGCGTACCGCTCGCGCATCATCGCCGCCAACAACATCCTGAACGCGCTGTTCATGGTGGCCTCCGCCGGCATCGCCATCGCGCTGCTGGGCACGGGCCTGACGATCCCCTACCTGTTCCTGGTCACCGGCATCCTCAACGCCGTGATCGCGATCTACATCTACAAGCTGGTGCCCGAGTTCCTCATGCGCTTCCTCGCGTGGCTACTGATCCACACGATGTACCGCGTGAAGAAGGAGGGCCTCGACAACGTGCCGGAGACGGGCCCGTGCATCGTCGTGTGCAACCACGTGAGCTACGTCGACGCGATCGTGATCGCCGCGTGCGTGCGGCGTCCGATCCGCTTCGTGATGGATCACCGCATCTTCCGCACGCCGTTCCTCAACTGGCTCTTCCGCACGATGCAGGCCATCCCCGTCGCGTCCGCGCGCGACGACCCGAAGCTCAAGGAAGTCGCGTTCGACACGGCGGCGGCGGCGCTGCGCGACGGAGAAATCGTCGGCCTCTTTCCCGAGGGCTCGCTCACGTCCGACGGGGAGATGGCGCGGTTTCGCCCGGGCATCGAGCGCATGGTGCACGACACGCCCGTGCCCGTAGTGCCGATGGCCCTTCGCGGTTTGTGGGGCAGCTTCTTCAGCCGCTCGGTCGACGGCAAGGCGATGCGCCGCTGGCGCGGCGCGTTCTCGAAGATCGCGCTTGTCGCCGCGCCGCCCGTGCCGCCGGAGCGCGCGACCACGGACGCGCTCTTCGCGCAGGTGCTCGCGCTGCGCGGCGACGCCCGTTAATGCCGAACTGCCATGATGATCGCGCTCGGCATCGTCATCGGCTTCATCCTCGGGGCCTTCCCGCTGGGGTGGCCCGGCGGCATCGCGGGCGCGTTCACGGGATTCATCGTGATGCTGGCGTGGCGTTCGCGCACGCAGGCTCGCGAGCGCGGACAGGCGTGGAGCGTGCCCGCCGCGCCCGCGCCTTATCGCACGCCGGACAGCGGCGGCGTGGAGCGCCGGCTGGCCGCCATCGAGCAGCGGCTCGCGGCGCTGGAGACCGGTCGCGCAAGCGTGCAGCCGCCGGTAGCGGAACCGTCCCCGTCCGTGCCGCCGGCCGCCGAGCCGCCTCCCGGGCTCGACGTCGAGCCCGAGCCGCCGCCGCCACCGGAAATCACCGCCGCACCGTCCGGTTTCGCGCGCACGCCGGAAGGAACGCTCGAGCCGGTGGCGCCGTCGATTGCCGCGAAGCCCGCGCCCGCCGCGCACACCGGCGGGCCGTTGCCGTTCGAGCCCGCGGTGCGCATGCCCCTGCGCACGTCCGCCTGGGCGGCCAATCCGCTGTGGGCGTGGTTCACGGGCGGCAATGCGCTCACGCGCATCGGCGTCATCGCGCTCTTCTTCGGCGTCGGCTTCCTGCTCAAGTACCTCGCCGAGTTCATCACGATTCCGATCGAGGTGCGTCTGCTCGGCGTCGCGCTGGTCGGCGCGATCCTCGTGCTCCTCGGCGCGCGCCTTGCCGACAGGCGCCCCGGCTACGGCCTGTCGCTCGAAGGCGCCGGCGCGGGCGTGCTGTATCTCACGACGTTCGCCGCGCTGCGACTCTACGACGTGCTGCCCGCGACCGCCGCGTTCGTGCTGCTCGTCGCCATCGCCGCGCTCACCGTATGGCTCGCGATCCGCGCCGACTCGCAGGCGCTCGCCGGACTCGCCATCGCCGGCGGCTTTCTCGCGCCGTTCCTCGTGGCGACGTCGCCCGGCGAGCCCGCGCTGCTGTTCGGCTACTTCCTGGTGCTGAACGCGGCGATCCTCGCGCTCGCGCTCGTCCGCGCATGGCGTGCGCTCAACGTCGTCGGCTTCGTCTTCACCTTCGCGCTCGCTCTGTTCTGGGGCGAGCGCTTCTACCGTCCCGAGCATTTCGCGACCGTCGAGCCGTTCCTCGTCGCCTTCTTCGCGTTCTACGTCGCCATCGCGATCCTCTACGCCAAGCGCGGCGCGCTGGTGGCCAAGGCGCCGGTCGACGCGATACTCGTGTTCGGCGTCCCGCTCGCGGGCCTCGCGCTGCAGGCCGCGATCGTGCGCGACATGCGCTACGGCGTCGCCTACAGTGCGCTCGCCATGGCCGCGGTCTATGCCGCGCTCTGGCTCGCGCTGCACCGGCGCGCGGAGCCCGGCTTCGCCCTCCTTGCCCGCGCGTTCTTCGTGCTCGCCGTCATCCTTGCCACGGTCGCCATCCCGTTCGCCGCCGATCCGCAGTGGACGACGGCCTGGTGGGCGCTCGAAGCTGCCGCGGTGTACTGGATCGGCTGCAAGCAAAGGCAGCCGCTCGCGCGCGGCTTCGCGCTTCTCCTGCAGCTCGGTGCGGCGTTGAGCTTCGCCGCCGGCGGGTTCGACGCCGGCGAGCGCGCCTTCCTGAACGCGAGCTTCATGGGCAGCATCCTTGTCGCAGTCGCGGCGCTGTCCACCGCGTTCGTCGCGGATCGCGAGCGCGACGCCATCTCGGGCCACGAGCAGGCGCTGCTGCCCTTGCTCATGCTGTGGGCCATGGCGTGGTGGTACGGCGCCGGCGCCCTCGAGCTCCATCGCTACCTGCCGTGGAGGACGATGGTGAACGCGGTCCTCGCCTACGTGGCGGGAAGCGTGGCGGTCGCGCTCGTCCTGCGCTCGCTGCTGCGCTGGCCGCGCCTCGCGTGGTTCGGTGCCGGCCTGCTTCCGGTGATGGCCCTCGCGGCGCTGCTGGACTGGGACCGGCAGCGCACCACGCTGATCGCTTATGGAGGGCTCGTATGGCCCATCGCGTGGATCGTGCACTGGTGGGTCCTGCGTGCCGCCGATGCGCTGCGCGAGGACGATGCGCTGCCGGGCACGTCGCCGTCGACCGTGAAGGCGCTGCTCCGCTTCGCGCACGCCGCCTCGGCTATCGCGCTCGTGGCCTGGACCGCGTGGGAGGCGAGCGAATGGGTGGGGCGCGAGTTCGCGCCGGGCACCGTGTGGGTCGCGTGCGCGGCCGCGCTGCCGGCGATCGTCTACCTGTTCTTCGCAGTCCCGATGCGCGCGTCGCCGGCATGGCCGTTTCGCGACTACCGCGAGGCGTACGCGACGAGCGCGGGCACGGCCGTCGCCGCGCTGCTCGCGGTATGGTTCTTCATCGTCAACGTGACCTCGCCGGGAAGCGCGGACCCACTGCCCTATTTCCCGGTCGCCAACCCACTGGACCTCACCCTGATGGCGGCGCTCGCCGCGCTGTTCGTGTGGACGCGCGGGACGCTCAAGGCCGGCGAGCGCACCCTCTACGCGTGGTTCGGCGCGGCGCTGTTCCTGCTCGTCAACGCGATGGTGTTCCGCGCCGTGCACCAATGGCTGCACGTGCCGTGGCGGCTCGCGCCGCTGCTCGCGAGCAAGCCGCTGCAGGCGTCGCTCACGCTGACGTGGACCGCGACCGCGCTGCCGCTCATGCTGGTCGCCACCCGGCGCGCGATCCGGCCGCTGTGGATGATCGGCGCGGCGCTTCTCGCCGTCGTCGTGGTGAAGCTCTTCGCGCTCGATCTCGCGTCGCTGTCCGGCCTGCCGCGCGTCGTGGCGTTCCTGGGCGTGGGCGTGCTGCTACTCCTGATCGGGTACTTGGCGCCGCTGCCGCCGTCGGGCTCGCCAGGGGAGCGCAGCGAAGCGGGATAGCGATGGAGGCACCATGTTCGATGCACGACAGGAAGTGATCGGCTGGGCGAGCGCAGGTGCGCTCGCGAGCGAGCGCGTGCCCGATGCGCTGCGCGTGGCCGGCGTCGTTCCGTCCGCGGCGCAATGGAGAGTGTTCGTCGAGCGGCTGCTTGCCTGGCTCGGAACCACGCTCATCGCGGCGGCACTCTGCTACTTCGTCGCCGCGAACTGGCACGAGCTCGGCCGCTATGCGAAGTTCGCGACGGTCGAGGCCTCCCTGGTCGCCGCCGTGGCGGTCGCATGCTGGCAGGGGCTCGATGCGCTGGCCGGACGCGTCGCACTGTTCGCCGCCGCGCTCGTCACCGGCGTACTGCTCGCGCTCATCGGCCAGGTCTACCAGACCGGCGCCGACGTCTACGAGCTCTTCGCCGCGTGGGCGCTGTTCATCCTGCCGTGGGTCGTCGTTGGACGCCAGCCCGCGCTGTGGCTCTTGTGGATCGCGCTGGTCGACGTCGCCGTCTTGCTGCTCTTCCGCACCAATGCGGCGCGCGGGATCGACGTGCTCGATCTCCTCTTCACGACTCGGGCGGCGTTGTGGTGGGTACTCGCGGTCAATGCGGCGGCGCTCGCGCTGTGGGAGGCGCTCGCGGCGCGCCGAGGCGGCTGGCTTGCCGAGCGCTGGGCGCCGCGCATCCTCGCCGCCACGGTCGGTGCGGCAGCCACGTTCCTCGTGGTCGACGCGATCGTGGGGTTTTCAAGCCGCGCGGCGGGAGCCTGGCCCTTCGCCGCCTACTTTGCGTTCGCCGCCGCGATGTACTGGGCGTACCGCGTGCGCACGCGGGATCTGTTCATGCTGTCGGGGCTCGTGCTCAGCGCGACCATCGTGATCGCCTTCGCGTTCGTGCGCTATCTCTTCCACAACGACGCCGCCGGTGGATTCTTGCTCACGGGCCTCGTCGTGATCGCGTGCGCCGCCGCCGGCGCCTATTGGCTGCGTCACGTAGGTGAAGCGTCATGACCGATCGCGCCGACTTGTGGAGTCGCCTCGTGGCGGCGAACCTGGTGGCGGGACCGATGCCGGAGACGGCGGCCGAGGCGTCTCCGTGGTATGTCACCGCGATGATCGGCATCGCGGCGTGGGTCGCCTCCCTCTTCTTCCTCGTGTTCGTCGGCATCGCGCTCGCCGAGGTCTTCCGCTATGACGAGGGCTGGCTCCCCGTGGGGCTGGTCCTATGCGCGGCGTGCGCAGTCGCCTTTCGGATCGGCCGGCGCAGCATGTTCGTGACACAGCTTGCGCTGTCGATGAGCCTCGCCGGCCAGGCGCTGATCGCCTATGGCGTGTTGCGGCACCAGACGTCCAACCCGGCGGCGTGGATCGCGCTTGCCGTCATCGCGATCGTGCTGGTGGCCGCGGCGCCGCATTCCGTGCATCGCGTGCTGGCGGCGCTCGCGGCGGCGCTTTGCACGCGCTACGCGCTCGCGTTCGCGGGACTCTCGCCGATGTTCCCGGCCCTGGTTGCCGCCGCGTTCCTGCTCGCGCTCTTCGGCGAGGAACGCGGGCTCGCGACGCGCGCGCTTTGGCATGCCGTTGCCACCGGCCTCGCGCTCGGCGCGCTCGTGGTGATCCCGGCGCAGCTCGGCGAGATCTTCTGGTGGGGCATGGGCACCCACCGGCCGCCGCCCGCCGCGATGTCGTGGGCGGGTGCCTTCGCGCTCGCCGTCGTGTTCCTCGCGGCGATCGCGCGCGCGCTGCACCGGGCCCGCCTCCCGTGGTCGTCGCGCACGTCGGTGGTGGCGCTCGCCGCGGGCGCGGCGCTGGCGCTCGCCGCGCGACCGGTTGCGGGTCTGACGCTTGCACTGATCATTCTGCTCGCGGCCTTCGACGCGGGGCGCCGCGCGCTGGCGGGGCTCGCGATCGCCGGCATGCTGTTCGCGCTCGGCCACTACTACCATTCGATGGACACCACGCTGCTCGCGAAATCCGCCGCGCTTTTCGCGTCCGGGGTCGTGCTGCTGGCGGCCGGGCTCGCGGTGCGTCTGGGCATCGCCGGAGAGGAGGCGGATCATGCGTAGGATCGTGACGATCGCCGCGGCGCTCCTCGTGCTGGGCATCGCCAATTTCACCATCGCGGCGCGCGAGGCGGTCCTCGCCGGCGGGCGCGTCGTCCTGCTCGATCTCGCGCCCGTCGATCCCCGCTCGATCATGCAGGGCGATTACATGGCGCTGCGCTTCCGGATCGAGGCCCAGGCGTTCGGCAGCGATCGCGGCGCGCATCCGGCCGAGGGCGTCATGATCGCCAAGATCGACGCCGACAACGTCGCGAATTTTCGCCGCTTCGACGACGGGACGCCGCTCGCGGCGGACGAGGTGCGCCTGCGCTACCGCTGGCGCGACGGCGCGGCGAAGCTCGGCACGAACGCCTTCTTCTTCGAGGAGGGGCGCGGGAAGGACTACGCAGGCGCGAAATACGGCGAGGCGCGGGTCGGCGAGAACGGCGAGGTCGTTCTCACCGGGCTGCGCGGCGCCAACCGCGAGCCGCTCGGCCCCTAACCCGAAAATAGGGTCAGACCCCATTACAGATTGTTTCAGAAAAAGGGGCCAGGCCTTGTAATGGGGTCTGACCCCATTTCAGGTTGGGAACGCGGCGGCGGCGAGCGCGGGCAGCATCACGCCGGCCGGCCCGCGCAGGACGTCGGTGACGCGCTCCGACAGCAACGTGGAATGCGGATTGATCTCCACGACGCGCGCACCGGCGCGCAGCGCGTGCTCGGGCAGCTCCGCGGCGGGATAGACCTCGGCCGACGTGCCGGCGACGAGGAACACGTCGCACTGACGCGCCGCCTCCTCGGCGGCGATCTGCGCCGCCGCGGGCAAGAGCTCGTAGAACCACACGACGTCGGGTCGCAGGAACCCGCCGCACCCGGCGCAGCGGGGCGGCTCGTCCGCGAGGGCTTCGTCCCATCGCGCCGCGGGCGCCGCGCATCGCGAGCATTTCACGCGCGCGATGCTGCCATGCAGCTCGACCAGCATCTTGCTCCCGGCGCGCTGGTGCAGGCCGTCGACGTTCTGTGTCGCGAGCAGAAACTCGGGCACGCGCCGCTCGAGCTCCGCGATCGCGAAGTGCGCGGGGTTGGGCGCGACGTCGGCAAGCGTCGCGCGGCGCGCCGAGTACCAGTCCCAGACGAGCTTGGGGTTGCGCTCGAACGCCTCGGGCGTGGCGAGCTCGCGCGGGTCGTACTTCGCCCACAGGCCCGTCTGCCCGTCGCGGAACGTCGGCACACCGGACTCTGCCGAGACGCCGGCGCCGGTGAGCACCGCCACGCGGCGGGCGGCGCGCAGGGCGGCGGCGAGCGACGGCACGATGATCGGCGGCTCCCTCATCGGACGCAATGCTAAAGTAGTTGAATGTCCGGCAACACCATCGGCACGCTTTTCTCGTTCACGTCGTTCGGCGAATCGCACGGACCGGCCATCGGCTGCGTGGTCGACGGCTGCCCGCCCGGCATGGCGCTCGCGGAGAGCGACATCCAGCACGACCTCGACCGCCGCCGTCCCGGCACGTCGCGCCACGTCACGCAGCGGCGCGAACCGGACAGCGTGGAGATCCTGTCGGGTGTGTTCGAGGGCCTCACCACCGGCACGCCGATCGCGCTTTTGATACGCAACGTCGATTCGCGCAGCAAGGATTACGCGAACATCGCCGACACGTTCCGGCCGGGCCACGCCGATTACACGTACTGGCACAAGTACGGCATTCGCGACTACCGCGGCGGCGGCCGGCAGTCGGCGCGCGAGACGGCGGTGCGCGTGGCCGCCGGCGCCATCGCGAGGAAGTGGCTGCGCGAGCGCTATGGCGTGACGATCCGCGGCCACCTGACGCAGCTCGGCCCCAACGTCGTGCCGTTCGAGAGCTTCGACCACGTCGACGCCAATCCCTTCTTCGTCGCCAACGCGACCCTCGTTGCGGACCTCGAGGCGTTCATGGACGCGCTGCGCAAGTCGGGCGACTCGGTGGGCGCGCGCATCGAAGTGATCGCGAGCGGCGTTCCGGTGGGATGGGGCGAGCCGATCTACGGCAAGCTCGACGCGGACTTGGCCTCCGCAATGATGGGCATCAATGCCGTGAAAGGCGTGGAGGTCGGCGCCGGCTTCGCGGCGGTCGCGCAGCGCGGCACCGAACACTCCGACGAGATGACGCCGCAGGGCTTCCTGTCCAACCACGCCGGCGGCATCCTGGGCGGCATCTCTACCGGCCAGGACATACGCGTCGCCATCGCCGTCAAGCCCACGTCGTCGATCCGCCTCGACCGCCATTCGATCGACAAGGCGGGCCATCCGGTCGTCGTCAATACGCACGGCCGTCACGACCCGTGCGTGGGCATCCGCGCGACACCGATCGCCGAGGCGATGATGGCGGTCGTGCTGATGGATCACGCGCTGCGCCACCGCGCGCAGAACGCCGACGTCGCGGTGGCCACACCGCGGATCGCGGCGCAGGCGCCGCCCGAAGTGGCCGCGAAGTACGCGCGCGCCGCGCCGGTCGACGATCCGGATCCGGACGAAGCGTAGGCCTCTACTTCTTCACCGAATCCACGGTCGCGCCGGCCCCGCCGCGCGCGAACGTGAGTGCGACGCGGTCGCCCGCCGCCAGCTGATGCGAGTCGCTCACGATCGCGCCGTCCGCCGTGGCGACGATCGCGTAGCCGCGCGTGAGCACGGCCTCAGGATTGAGGTGTGCGAGGCTCTGGGCGAGGCGCGCCGCCCGCAGCGACGCGGGGAGCGGCGCGCGCAGCTCGCGCACGAGCCTGCCGCACAGCGCCGCCGCCGCGGAGCGCCGGGCATCGACGCGCGCGCGGGTCGTGCGCGTAAGCCGCCTTGCGAGCTCCTCGATGCGCGCGCGCTGCTGCGCGATGCGCGCCGCCGGATGCACGAGCCGCCGCATCGCGTGATCGAGGCGCTGCTCGCGGGTCCGCGCGGCGTGCACGGCCGCGCGGTCGAGGCTGCGCAAGAGCGTGCTCAACCGATGCAGCAGCGCCGCGCGGTCGGCGACTACCAGCGCGGCAGCGGCCGTGGGCGTCGGGGCGCGCACGTCGGCCACGAAGTCGCAGATGGTGAAGTCGGTCTCGTGCCCGACGCCGGACACGATGGGCAGCGTCGACGCGAACACGGCGCGGGCCACGCGCTCCTCGTTGAACGCCCATAAATCCTCGATCGACCCGCCGCCGCGCGCGACGATCAGCACGTCGACCTCGGCGCGCTCGTTGGCGACGCGGATCGCGTGTGCGATCTCGCCGGCGGCGTCGCTGCCCTGAACCGACGCGGGGTAGACGACGATGCGCAGCGCGGGCCACCGGCGGGCGAGGGTGGTGAGGATGTCGCGCAGCGCCGCGGCGCGCGGCGAGGTCACGATGCCGACGGCGCGCGGGTACGCAGGCAGCGGACGCTTGCGCTCGGGGGCGAACCAGCCGTCGGCCTCGAGCTTGGCCTTGAGGCGCGCGAAGCGCTCGTACAGCACGCCGAGGCCGGCCAGGCGCACGCTGTCGACGTTGAGCTGAAACTCGCCCTTCGCCTCGTAGATCGAGGGCGTGGCGCGTACCTCTACGCTCAGCCCGTCGCGCAGCGGAAAGCCGACATGCTGCGCCTTGAGCCGGTACAGGACGCAGGCGACCTGCGCCTGCGCGTCCTTGAGCCTGAAGTAGCAATGACCCGAGGCGGCGCGCGAAAAGCCCGAGATCTCGCCGCTCACCCACGTCAGCCCGATCCTGCGCTCGATGACAAGACGCACCTGGGACACCAGGACGGATACCGGGACAACCTGGGAGACCGGGGCGCGCCCCGAGCGGTCATCCGGCGCGCCGCTGCCGCGTTCTTGGAAGAGGTCGTTGCTCATGGATCTCTCGACAACGCAGGCGCAGCATGGGGTTTGTCCAGGACGATAGCGTGTCTCGGAAATGTCACCGCTTTGTCACCCAGCGGACATATCGGCCGCAAAATCGAGCCGGCCGGCCATAGGTAAGGAATTACAAAGCTCTGAATAGATGATGGTTTTTGGAGGCGAGAAATTGGGCAGCACAACCTTTTTCCGTCTCCCGGCACCACTTAGCAAACGAATTTACAAGATATGCACACTACTATCCACAGGATTTGTGGACAATGCGCCCGGCGCGGATCGGAAGACCGCCCGGAAAGCCTTGTCCGGTGCGGGTTTCCGGGGATCGGCCGGGATCCCTACGGGGGTCGCCGATGACGGCCCGCGCGGGCTTGGTTAGAATGGCCGACGATCCAATATTGTTCATGAACAAAAACACGATGAATGCTGCGCCGCCACAAGTCGCTGAACGGGAGACCGTCGCCGGGGCCCGCCCGGCCAAGGCGGTCGCCGCCAGCGCTCCGGCGCCGGCGCCCAACTTCCTGCGCGCCATCGTTGCCGAGGACCTGCGCACGAACAAGTACGGCGGGCGCGTGGTCACGCGCTTCCCGCCCGAGCCCAACGGCTACCTCCACTACGGGCACGCCAAGTCGATCATTCTCAACTTCGGCCTCGCCGCGGAGAACGGCGGCACCTGTCATCTGCGCTACGACGACACCAATCCGCTCAAGGAGGAGGTGGAATTCGAGGACGCCATCGCCGAGTCGGTGCGCTGGCTGGGCTACGACTGGGGCGGCCACCGATATCACGCCTCGGACTACTACGACGATCTCTACCGCTTCGCCGAGTGGTTCATCGAGCAGGGGCTCGCCTACGTCGACAGCCAGACCGCCGAAGAGATGCGTGCCACGCGAGGCACGCTGACCGAGCCCGGCATCGACGGCCCGTACCGCGATCGCGGCGTTGCCGAGAACCTCGATCTGTTCCGCCGCATGCGCGCCGGCGAATTCGCCGACGGCGCGCACGTGCTGCGCCTGAAGGTCGACATGGCGAGCCCGAACGTGAACATGCGCGACCCGGCGATCTATCGCATCCGCCACGCGTCGCACCACCGCACCGGCGACAAGTGGTGCATCTATCCGCTTTACGACTACACGCATTGCATCAGCGACGCGCTCGAGCGCATCACGCACTCGATATGCACGCTCGAGTTCCAGGATCACCGCCCGCTGTACGACTGGGTGATCGAGAAGCTCGCCGAAGGCGGCATGCTGCCGCGGCCCCTGCCGCAGCAGTTCGAGTTCGCGCGACTCAACCTCACCTACGTCGTGCTGTCGAAGCGGCGCCTGATCGAGCTCGTGGGCAAAGGCTACGTCGACGGCTGGGACGACCCGCGCATGCCCACGCTCGTCGGCGCTCGCCGCCGCGGGTTCACGCCGGAGGGTTTCCGGCTCCTGGCCGAGCGCATCGGCGTGTCGAAGGCCGACTCGTGGATCGACATGAGCGTGCTCGAGGACTGCATGCGCGACGACCTGAACGTGCGCGCGCAGCGGCGCATCGCGGTGCTCGACCCGGTGAAGCTCGTGATCGACAACTATCCGGCCGGGGGCAGCGAAGATTGCGAAGCGCCCAACCACCCGCAGAGGCCCGAGCTCGGGCGGCGCGCTCTGCCGCTTACGCGCGAGCTGTGGATCGAGCGCGACGATTACGCCGAGACGCCGCCGAAGGGGTACTTCCGCCTGACGCCGGGCGCCGAGGTGCGCCTTCGCTACGGCTACATCGTGAAGTGCACCGGTGCGACGAAGGACGCGGCGGGCAACGTCACGGTCGTGCACTGCACGTACGATCCGGACACGCGCAGCGGCACGCCCGGCGCCGACGCGCGCAAGGTCAAGGGCAACATCCATTGGCTCTCCGCCGAGCACGCCGTGCCGGCAGAGGTTCGCATCTACGATCGGCTGTTCCGCGTGCCGTTCCCCGGCGCGCGCAATCCGTGGGGCAACGCGCGCAACGGCGCGGCGGATGCGGCCGAGCCTCCGCCCGAGCATCGTGCGGTGGTGGCGGGCGACGACGATGAGGGTGTCGACCTCACCGAGCGCAACTATCTCGACGACTTGAACCCCGATTCGAAGCGCGTGCTGCGCGCCTTCGTCGAGCCGGCGCTTGCCGGCGCCGCACGCGAGGAGCGCGTGCAGTTCGAGCGCCACGGTTACTTCGTCGCGGACCTCGCCGATCACGCGCCGGGCTCGCCCGTGTTCAACCGCGCGGTGACGCTGCGCGATTCCTGGTCTAAGTAGGACGGCCTCCAGGCCGCCGCCAAGCTCGGCTAGGCTTTCGGCCTCGCGCACAGGCAAGACCTTGCCCGCATCCTCGGGCGCCCCCACATTGCCGGCATGGGGCGTCATGTCGTTGCGCTAAGATGGCGCCCGCCACCGTTTGCGGAAGGATCCGGCATGAAACGCGTCTTGCTCTATCTCGCGACGAACATCGCGGTGCTGCTCGTGCTGTCGGTCGTGCTCAAGATCCTGGGCCTCGACCAGGCGCTGTACGCCGGCGCGAGCTCCCAGCAGATCCTCCTGATGGCCGCGGTCATGGGCTTCGGGGGCTCGTTCATCTCGCTGCTCATGTCGAAGAGCGTCGCCAAATGGTCGACGGGGGCGCACGTGATCACGCAGCCGTCCAACGACGCGGAGGCGTGGCTGATGGCCACGGTGCAGCGCCTCGCGCAGAAGGCGGGCGTCGGGATGCCGGAGGTCGCGGTCTACGAGGGCGAGCCCAACGCGTTCGCCACCGGGGCGTTTCGCAACTCTTCCCTGGTCGCGGTCTCGACCGGCCTCCTGCAGTCGATGAACAAGGAAGAGGTGGAGGCCGTGCTCGGTCACGAGATCGCGCACGTCGCCAACGGCGACATGGTGACGCTGACGCTGATCCAGGGCGTGCTCAACGTGTTCGTCATCTTCTTCGCGCGCATCATCGCGTCGATCGTGTCCGGCGCTACCCGCGAGCGCGGCGGCGGCGGGGCTTACTTCCTCACCGTGATCGTGCTGCAGATCGTGTTCGGCGTGCTGGCGTCGCTCATCGTCAACTGGTTCTCGCGACGCCGCGAGTTCCGCGCCGACGCCGGCTCCGCGCAGTACCTGGGCACACCGACGCCCATGGTGAACGCGCTGCGACGGCTGGGCGGACTCGAGCCCGGCCCGCTGCCGGAATCCATGAAGGCGTTCGGCATCACCGACAAGAACGCGATCATGGCGCTCTTTGCCACGCACCCGCCGATCGAGGCGCGCATCGCCGCGCTGCAGGCGCGGCGCTAGGCGGAGGCGGCGATGCAATTCAAGATCGAATACGAGGACGACAAGGGCATCTGGCACGACGTCTACGGCGAAGACGGCAAGCTGCTGACGTTCGACAAGGAGGATGCCGCACGCGCCGCGCTGGCCGAGCGATACCCGATCCTGTTCCAGATGGAGAAGTACGGCAGCGGCAAGCGCACGCGCGTGATCCGCATCCTCGAGGACGAGGACGACTGGCCGAATAAGAAGTAGGCGCCTGCGTCGAGCTGCGGCGCGCTGTAAGATGGCGGCCCTCGCCGTCCTCCACGCAAGGCCCGCCATGATCGACTTCTACTCCGCCGCCTCCTCCAACGGCCAGCGCGCCGCGATCATGCTGGAGGAATGCGGCGCGCCGTACACGCTGCACAAGCTCGATCTGTTCGCGGGCGACCAGCGCAAGCCCGAGTTCCTCGCGATCAACCCGGCCGGGACGATTCCCGCCATCGTCGATCGCGACGGCCCCGGCGGCAAGCCGCTCGCGCTCGCGCAATCGGGCGCGATCCTGCTCTACCTCGCCGCGAAGACCGGGCGCTTCCTGCCCGAGGACGCGGCGCTGCGCGCGCAGGCACTGCAATGGGTGTTTCAGGCGACGACCGACACCGCGGCCTCGTCGATGGCGATCTTCCTGCTGTCGCGCTTGGTCCCCGAGAAGTCCGAGGCGAACGTCGGCTATTTCGAGGAGCGGACGCTGCGCCAGCTGCGCGTGGCCGATCAGCGCCTTGCCGATCGCGAGTACCTGGCGGGTGAGCTGTC
>DATJXV010000134.1:0-2968 GCA_035499955.1 Casimicrobiaceae bacterium | reverse complement strand
CGACCGCGGCGGCCGCGACGGCGACGACCGCCGCCTTCGCGCGCTTCGAGAGCGGCGGGGGCCTGCGGAGCCGCGCTCGGCGCGACCGTCGCCGATTCGAGGGCGTCGACCGCGGCGGCAGGACGCTGCTCACGCGGCTTTTGCTGCTGCGTGCCGCGGTTGCCTTCGCGGCGCTCCTCTCGCCGTTGCGCCTGGCCTTCGCGCGCCTGCGGGCGCGGCTGCTCGGAACGCGGCTCACGCGGCGGCTGGCGGCTGTCGCCCCGGCCGTCACGGCGTTCGCTCGGGCGTCGCGCGTCCTCGCGTCGATCGCTCCCTCGACGCGAGTCGCCGCGATGGCGATCGTCGCCACGACGTCCGTCGCGGCGCGCATCGCGCGCAGGCTCCGTGCGCTCCACGCGCGCGGGCTTGGCTTCGCTCGCAGGCGGCGGCGCGTCGGGCTTGACGCGGAACCAGCCCAATACCCGGGCGAACCACGATTCCTCCTGCGAGCTCGCGGGTGCTGCGGACGCCGGGACCTCGACCGGGACCGGCGCCGGGTGCGCGGGCGTGATGCCCTTGACGACAGCCTCCTGGCGCGGCGCCGTGGCCTCTTCCTTCATCTGCTGCGCATGGTCGACCTGCTCCGGCTGCTTGACGAGGTCGAACGACAGCGGCAGCGGCTCGGCCTGGTTGAGGTCATCGTGGCGAAGGCGCTCGATGCTGTAGTTCGGCGTCTCGAGATGGCGGTTGGGAACCAGCAGCACGTTCACCTTGAAGCGTGTCTCGATGGACAGCACGTCGTTGCGCTTCTCGTTGAGGAGGAACGTCGCGACATCGACCGGAACCTGTGCCACGACCTGCGCGGTGTTGTCCTTCATCGCTTCCTCTTGGATGATGCGCAGGATGTGAAGCGCCGTGGACTCCGTACCGCGGATGTGCCCGATGCCGTGACAGCGGGGGCAGGGAATGTAAGCGGATTCGGCGAGCGCGGGGCGCAACCGTTGCCTGGACAGCTCCATCAGGCCGAAGCGCGAGATCTTGCCGAGCTGCACCCGGGCGCGGTCGTACTTGAGCGCGTCGCGCAGGCGATTCTCTACCTCCCGCTGGTTCTTGGCGCTCTCCATGTCGATGAAGTCGATGACGATGAGGCCTCCCAGGTCGCGCAGGCGGAGCTGGCGTGCGATCTCGTCGGCCGCTTCGAGGTTGGTATTGAACGCGGTGGTCTCGATGTCGCCACCCTTGGTCGCGCGCGCGGAGTTGACGTCGACCGCGACCAGCGCCTCGGTGTGGTCGATCACGATCGACCCGCCGGACGGCAGCGGCACCTGCCGCGCGTAGGCCGTCTCGATCTGGTGCTCGATCTGGAAGCGCGAGAAGAGCGGGACGTCGTCCTTGTAGAGCTTGACTCGGTTCACGTTGGCCGGCATCACGTGGCCCATGAACTGCTGCGCTTGCTCGTAGATCGCCTCGGTGTCGATCAGGAGCTCGCCGATTTCCTGATGAAAGTAGTCGCGGATCGCCCGGATGACGAGGCTCGACTCCTGATAGATCAGGTAGGCGCCGCTTTGCATCTTCGCGGCCTCTTCCACGGCTCGCCAGAGCTGCAGCAGATAGTTCATGTCCCACTGCAGCTCTTCGGTCTGGCGGCCGATGCCCGCCGTGCGGGCGATGACGCTCATGCCTTGCGGCACGTCGAGGCCGTTGATCGCGTCGCGGAGCTCGTTGCGCTCCTCGCCTTCGACGCGGCGCGACACGCCGCCGCCGCGCGGGTTGTTCGGCATGAGGACGAGGTAGCGTCCGGCCAGCGAGATGTAGGTGGTAAGCGCGGCGCCCTTATTGCCTCGCTCGTCCTTGTCGACCTGGACGATGAGCTCCTGGCCTTCCTTGAGCTGGTCGGAAAGGCGGGCCCTGCCGATGTCGACGTCGCGGTCGCGGAAGAACTCGCGGGCGATCTCCTTGAACGGCAGGAAGCCGTGGCGGTCGGTGCCGTAGTCGACGAAGCAGGCTTCGAGCGAGGGCTCGATGCGGGTGATGACCGCCTTGTAGATATTGCTCTTGCGTTGCTCCTTGGCGGCGGATTCGATGTCGAGATCGATCAGCTTCTGACCGTCGACGATCGCCACCCGGAGCTCCTCCGCCTGGGTGGCATTGAACAGCATGCGTTTCATGAACGTTCCTGTAGGCGCGAGCGCCGCAGGAAGCGGGGCGAAGCTTAAACGGCGCCGCGGCAAACTGCCGCGGCGGCGAAGCGCTTTAAGCGGTGGTCGCCTTGAACGACAAGGCCGCGGGCGTGCGGGCCCGCCGACAGGAGAGAACGTTGCGCGAGGGCGTGTGAGCGATCGGCATCGGGGATTTTCAAGTCCCCGCGGCGCGGGGATCTTCGGTCTCTCGTCGTTGCGTCTTGTCTTCGTTACGCGAACAAGCGGTGAAGCACCATCCGGCGGTCGGTCCGGCGCCAGTAAGTGTGGCGGGACGGCGGCCAGAGGCAGAAATCTCGCTTCGGGGCACCGCGCAATGCGCCGCTTCGAACCGGCCGCTGCCGGGTGCGGAGACTGCGCTCATCCTTTACCATCGCTACTTTTGCGGTAATCCCGCCCCGGGAGCGACTGAAACCGGGCTTTTCCGCGACTTTTCGAGACGGGCGCGGACCGCAAAAAGCGCAGCGGATCAAGGAGTTGGGCCCTGGGGCATAACCCCTGCACACCGCGCGATTCGCGCACAATTATAAGCGAATGAACCAGTTAAGCAAGGATGCCGTGACTCGGCTCACGGTCGGGGACGAGGCCGCCGGCCAGCGTATCGACAACTTCCTGTTGCGCCTCTTGAAGGGTGTGCCGAAGAGCCACGTCTACCGGATCCTTCGCAGTGGCGAGGTGCGCGTGAACAAGGGGCGGGTCGGCCCGGAGACCCGTCTTGCCGCCGGCGATGTGGTCCGTGTACCGCCCGTGAGGACCGCGGGGCCCGCCGCAAAGCCAAGCTCCCACGAGGC
>DATJXV010000133.1:0-18377 GCA_035499955.1 Casimicrobiaceae bacterium | reverse complement strand
CGATCTCATCGAGTGGGAGGGTCGCGACTTGCGCGAGCGCGCGCTCGCGGCGCGGCGCGGGCCACTGGAGGCGCTCGTCGCGGCGCATCCCGCGCTCCGCCTGTCTGCGACGGAATCGGCCGCGGACTGGAAGACGCTCGCGGCCTTGCGCGAGGAGTCGCGCGATCGCGGCGTGGAAGGCTTCATGCTCAAGCACCGCGAAGCCCGCTACGGCATCGGCCGCCGCAAGCAGGACGAGCTCGGGAGCGGCACGTGGTGGAAGTGGAAGATCGAGCCGATGAGCGTGGATGCGGTCCTCGTCTATGCGCAGCCGGGCCACGGCCGCCGCGCGAGCTTGTACACCGACTATACGTTCGCGGTGTGGAACCGATTGCCGGCGAACGCGGCGGAAGCCGACGCGGCGCTCGCCGCGATCGCGCGCCGCGAGCCGCCCGCCGCCGACGCGCTGCAGCTCGTCCCGTTCGCCAAGGCCTACTCGGGCCTCACCGACGAAGAGATTCGCGAGGTCGACCGCATCGTCCGCCGCACCACGGTCGACAAGTTCGGACCGGTGCGCAGCCTCGCGCCGAGCCTCGTGTTCGAGGTCGGCTTCGAAGGCATCAACCGCAGCAATCGCCACAAGAGCGGCATCGCGGTTCGCTTTCCGCGCATGCTGCGCATCCGCGCCGACAAGCCGATCGCCGAAGCGGACACGCTGGCGACACTCGAAGCCCTGCTGCGCGCATGAGCCCGAAGGGCCGCCCCGAGGGCGAATCGCCCCGAAGCGCGATAGCGCGGAGGGTAGTCCAGTGTTCCCGGAGGGCCGCCCCGAGAGCGAATCGCCCCGAAGCGTGATAGCGCGGAGGGCAGTCCACTGCGGCTCGTCGGGCGTTCGCCGACAGCTCGCATGTAGTTTCTTCCATCGCGCTCGCGCAGGTCTTGCGCGGTTGTCCCTGCGTCCCCGCGCATGTCCTTGACGCGGAAGGCGGCCGCCGATGGCACGGCGCGTGCAACAGAAGACGTCGCGTCGGGCAAATGTCCGCAGTCCGGCAACCCTCGCGAAAGGAATCGCCATGAAAGCAATCGCCGCAATCCTCCTCGCCGCAGCGCTCGGCGTGCTGACCGGATGCAACACCGTGGAAGGCGCCGGCAAGGACGTCAAGGCCACGGGTGCCGCAGTCGAGCGGGCCGCCGACAAGGCGAAGCCCTGACCGCCGCGTGAGATGAGTGCGCGCGCCCGGGGACGTCTTACGCCGTCGCGGCGGCGAGGTCGGCCAGGACCTGCCGCATCGCCGGGATGTCGTGCGATTTGTCGAAGAAGTACCGTGCGCCGAGCGCGAGCGCCCGGTCGCGGTATTGTCGGAAGACGTAGTTCGTGAGGACCATCGTGACGTGCGAGTCGCCGGCAAGGAGTCCCTGCATCGCCTTGAGCACCCCGAGGCCGGTGCCGACGCGCAGCTGAAGGTCGAGGATCAGCACATCCCAGCGCTCGGACGCGAGCAGCCGCACGGCGTCGCCTTCCGTGTCCGCGGCGAAGGCGACCTCGACGTTCGGAATCTCCGCGAGCGCCTCCGCCAAGCGGGCACGAACCCGCTCGGAGTCTTCGACCAGGCCCACTCTCAGACGCGACATCGCCTCGACACTCTCCGCCCGCGCCGGGCCGCGACGTTGCGTCCGGCTCCCAACGCGCCTGCACGATAGCCCCATGCGCCCAGGCTTGGCTGTAGGACGCCGCCTGACTGTGCCCTCGGCGCTTTCCGCTGTTGCAAGGACCACACATTGCGTTGCGGCGAAAGCTGTAGTCCACGGCGTGGCGCTGCGCTCGGGCGATCCGTTCTAACATTGGCATCGTGACGAGTCCGTTCTTCTCCCTTCATCGCCAGGGCCTGGTGCGCGTGGCTGCGTGCACGCCGCGGATCGCGGTCGCCGACCCCGCGCGCAACGCGGCCGAAACGCTGGCGCTGCTGCGCGAGGGCGACGCGCGGGCTGCCGACCTCATGCTGTTCCCCGAGCTCGGCCTGTCGGCGTACGCGATCGACGACCTCTTCCTCCAGGACGCGCTGCTCGACGGCGTTGAGCGCGCGCTTGCCGAGCTCGCCGCCGCCTCGCGCGAGCTTGCGTGCGCGTTCGTCGTCGGCGCGCCCGTGCGTTGCAACCAGCGCCTCTACAACTGCGCCGTCGCGATCGTGCGCGGACGCATCGCCGGCGTCGTGCCGAAGACGTACCTGCCGAACTACCGCGAGTATTACGAGCACCGATGGTTCGCGCCCGGCCTTGGCCTCGTCGGGCGCGAGGTCTCGCTCGCGGGACAGACGGCCCCGTTCGGCACCGACCTCGTATTCGCCTCGCGCGGTATCGCCGACTTCGTCTTCCACGTCGAGATCTGCGAGGACGTCTGGGCGCCTGAGCCGCCTTCCACGCGAGGCGCACTGGCCGGCGCGACGATCCTGTGCAACCTGTCCGCGTCGAACGTCGTGGTCGGCAAGGCGGCGGAGCGCGCGCTCCTGTGCGCGTCGCAATCGATGCGCTGCCAGGCCGCGTACGTGTACTCGGCGGCCGGGCCGGGCGAGAGCACGACCGATCTCGCGTGGGACGGCCAGGCGACCATCCACGAGCTCGGGGCGCAGCTCGCGTGCACCGAGCGCTTCCCGATGGCGCGCCAGATGACCGTGGCCGACGTCGACGTGCAGCGCATTCGCCTGGAGCGCCTGCGCACGCCGACGTTCCACGCCGCCGCCGTGGCCGCAGGTCATCCCGAAACGTCGTTCCGCCGCGTCGTCTTCGAGCACGAGGCGAGATTGCGCGACGTCGGGCTCGCGCGGCCGATCGACCGCTTCCCGTTCGTGCCCGACGATCCTGCGAAGCTGGACCGCGACTGCTACGAAGCGTTCAACATCCAGGTCCAGGGCCTGCGCAAGCGCATCGAGGCCACCCAAAGCGAGCGCGTCGTGATCGGCGTGTCCGGGGGGCTCGACTCCACGCACGCTCTCATCGTCGCGGCGCGTACCTTCGATGCGCTTTCGCTGCCGCGCGCCAACATTCTCGCCTTCACCATGCCGGGGTTCGCCACTTCCGAGCGCACGAAGGCCAACGCGTGGGCGATCATGAGCGCGCTCGGGGTGACCGCGGAGGAGATCGACATCAAGCCCGCGGCGCGCCAGATGCTGGCTGACCTCGGCCATCCCTTCGCGCGCGGAGAAGCCCAGTACGATGTCACGTTCGAGAACGTGCAGGCGGGACTGCGCACCGATTACCTCTTCCGTCTGGCCAACCAGCGGGGCGCGTTCGTGCTCGGCACCGGCGACCTGTCCGAGCTCGCGCTCGGCTGGTGCACGTACGGTGTCGGCGACCAGATGAGCCACTACAACGTCAACGGCTCGCTCGCCAAGACGCTCATCCAGTACCTCATGCGCTGGGTCGCGCGCACCGACCAGTTCGACGAGGCGACCTCGCGCGTCATCCTGTCGATCGTGGACACCGAGATCTCGCCCGAGCTCGTGCCGCCCGGCGCCGCCGGCAACCTGCAGAGCACGCAGGACGTGGTCGGCCCCTACGAGCTGCAGGACTTCCACCTCTACTACGTCACGCGCTTCGGGCTGCCGCCGTCGAAGGTCGCGTTCCTCGCGTGGCATGCGTGGTCGGACGCGGCGCGCGAGCCGTGGCCGCCCGAGTTCCCGGCAAGCGCGAAACGCGCGTACGACCTGCCCACGATACGCAAGTGGCTGCGCGTATTCCTCGTGCGCTTTTTCGCGCAGAGCCAGTTCAAGCGCTCCGCGATGCCGAACGGGCCGAAGGTCGTCTCCGGCGGCAGCCTCTCGCCGCGCGGCGATTGGCGGGCGCCCTCGGACGGCAACGCGAACGCCTGGCTCGCCGAGCTCGACGCCAACGTGCCGGAGCGCTAACGCGGCTTTCGGCCGGCGCCGCGCCAGGCCCCATTCGTCGCATCGGGCCTTGACGCCTCGCGGCCTCGGCACCATATCGACAGCGCAACGCCATCCAAGCCACGGCGGAGGCCTCATGAGCTTTTTCGATATCTTTCGCAACCCGGGCGCACAGCCTTCGTCCGCGCCTGAGGCCGACGAGCAGGCGATCGCGCGCTACCGCTACCTCCTTCGCACCGCGCCGCCGGAGGCCATCGAGCAGGCACACGCCGAAGCCTTCGCCCAGCTCACGCCGGAGCAGCGCCGGCGCGTCCTCGAGGAGCTTGCGGCCGACCTCCCCGATGCCGAGCGCAACGCGGCGTGGCGCGCCGGCGACGCGCCGGGCGCGCTTGCGCGTGTGGCGACCCGCGCCGAGCTGCGCGAGCCGGGCGCGATGGAGCGCGCATGGAGCCGCATGGGGGCGGCGCCAGGCGCGGCCCCGGGCCTCGGCAGCATGTTCGCGGGCAGCCTGCTTGCGGGCATGGCCGGCTCGGTCCTCGGGACGATGATCGCGCAGCACTTCTTCACGGGCCACCCCGAGGCGAGCCATCTGTTCGGCGCAAGCCCCGATCCCCTCGCCGCAGGGAGCCTGGCCGACGACCCGTGGCAGCGCCTGGGATCGCAGGACCTGGGCAGCGCGGCGGATGCCCCGGACGATATTTCCGACTTCGACGGCGGGATGGACGGCGGCAGCTTCGACGTCTGAAGAAGCCAGCGGGGCTTCCAGAGCCGCAGAGGGGAGGCCGCGGCTGCGGCCTTACGCACCCGCTTGCGCTGGATCACGAAAGCGGGGAGGGCCGAAACGCTAGAATGATGGGCTGGCGGCCGCCCGTGCCCGGTCGCCGCCATAACCGTGGCCGACTCCGATCCCACCCAACCGCCGCCCGTAAGCCTCGAGGACTGGCAGCGCGCGGCCGCCAAGGCGACGCCCGGCGGCCTCGACCGGCTCGTCTGGAACACGCCCGACGGCATCGCGGTCAAGCCGCTGTACACGGCCGCGGACCTCGCCGGGTTGCGGTACGCGAACACGCTTCCCGGCTTCGCCCCGTTCGTGCGCGGCCCGCAGCCGACGATGTACGCCGGCCGCCCGTGGACCATACGCCAATACGCCGGCTTCTCCACCGCGGAGGAATCGAACGCCTTCTACCGCCGCACGCTCGAAGGCGGAGGACAGGGCGTGTCGGTGGCGTTCGACCTCGCGACCCACCGCGGCTACGACTCCGATCATCCGCGCGTGGTCGGCGACGTCGGCAAGGCGGGTGTCGCCGTGGACTCCGCCGAGGACATGAAGATCCTGTTCGACGGGATACCACTCGACAAGGTCTCGGTGTCGATGACCATGAACGGCGCGGTGCTGCCTGTGCTCGCGGGCTACATCGTGGCTGCCGAGGAGCAGGGCGTTGCGCAGAAGCACCTTTCGGGAACGATCCAGAATGACATCCTGAAGGAGTTCATGGTCCGCAACACCTACATCTACCCGCCTTCGCCGTCGATGCGCATCGTGGCCGACATCATCGAGTACACGGCGCAGAACATGCCGAAGTTCAACTCGATCAGCATCTCCGGTTACCACATCCAGGAAGCGGGGGCCAACCAGGCGCTCGAGCTCGCCTTCACGCTCGCCGACGGCCGCGAGTACGTGCGCCTCGCGCTCGCGCGCGGGATGGACGTGGATGAGTTCGCGGGCCGGCTGTCGTTTTTCTTCGGCATCGGCATGAATTTCTACCTGGAGATCGCGAAGCTGCGCGCGGCGCGGCTGCTGTGGTGGAGGATCATGCAGACCTTCGAGCCGCGCAACCCGAAGTCGCTCATGCTGCGCACGCATTGCCAGACCTCGGGCTGGTCGCTCACCGAGCAGGATCCGTACAACAACATCGTGCGCACGACGATCGAGGCGATGGCCGCCGTGTTCGGCGGCACGCAGTCGCTGCACACGAACTCGTTCGACGAGGCCGTGGCGCTGCCATCGGACTTCGCGGCGCGGGTGGCGCGCAACACGCAGGTGCTCCTGCAGGAGGAGACGCACATCTGCAACGTCATCGACCCCTGGGGCGGCTCGTACTTCATGGAGCGGCTGACGCAGGACATGGCCGACAAGGCGTGGGCGATCCTCGAGGAAGTCGAGGCGATGGGCGGCATGACGCGCGCCGTCGAGTCCGGCTGGGCCAAGCTTCGCATCGAGGCCTCGGCGGCGGAGAAGCAGGCGCGCATCGACAGTGGCGAGGATACGATCGTCGGCGTCAACAAGTGGAAGCTCGAGAAGGAAGACCCCATCGAGGTGCGCGAGATCGACAACACGGCCGTTCGCGAGGCGCAGGTGCGAAGGCTCGCCGAGATCCGGAAGACGCGCGATCCCGTTGCGGTGGCGGCGGCGCTCGCGGCGCTCACCGACGCGGCCCGCAGCGGCAAGGGCAACCTGCTCGATCTGTCGATCCGCGCCGTGCGTGCGCGTGCGACCGTGGGCGAGATCTCGAGCGCGCTCGAGGCCGTGTGGGGCCGCCATCACGCCACGACGCAGAGCGTGTCGGGCGTGTACGGCGCGAACTTCGCGGAGGACGCGACGTGGAAGAAGCTGCGCGCCGACATCGAGGAGTTCGCCGCGGAGGAAGGCCGCCGTCCGCGCCTCATGGTCGCGAAGCTCGGCCAGGACGGCCACGACCGCGGCTCGAAGGTGGTCGCCACCGCGTTCGCCGATTTGGGGTTCGACGTCGACATCGGGCCGCTGTTCCAGACCCCGGAAGAGGCCGCGCGCCAGGCGATCGAGAACGACGTGCACGCGATCGGCGTGTCCACCCTCGCGGCGGGGCACAAGACGCTCGTCCCGGCGCTCATCGAGGCGCTGCACGAGAACGGTGCCCACGACATCGTCGTCTTCGTGGGTGGCGTCGTGCCGATGCAGGACTACGCGATGCTCACTCGGGCAGGCGTGGCCGGCATCTACGGACCGGGCACCGCCATTCCCGTGTGCGCTGCCGACGTGCTCGCGAAGGTGCGCGCCGCGCGCGTCGTTGCCGCTTCTTGAGCGCGCATCTCGACGAGGTGACGCAGGCCGCGCGGGAGTGCGCGCTGCTCGTCGCGGGCGTGCGCGCGGCGGACCGCCGCCTGCTCGCGAAGGCGATCACGCTCGCCGAGTCGACGCGCGGCGACCACCAGGCGCTCGCGCGCGACGTGATGACCGCGCTCCTGCCGCACACCGGGCAGGCGCTTCGCATGGGCATCACCGGCGCGCCGGGCGTGGGGAAGTCCACGCTCATCGAGGCGCTCGGGCTGCACCTCATCGCCCTCGGGCGGCGCGTCGCCGTGCTCGCGGTCGATCCCTCGAGCTCGGTCTCGGGGGGCTCGGTGCTCGGCGACAAGACGCGGATGGTCGAGCTTTCGCGCCATCCTGACGCGTTCATCCGGCCGTCGCCTTCGAGCGGCGCGCTCGGCGGCGTGGCGGCGCACACCCGCGAGGCGATGCTGTTCGCCGAAGCCGCCGGATTCGACGTCGTGATCGTCGAGACGGTAGGCGTGGGACAGAGCGAAACCGACGTCGCCAACCTGACCGACGTCTTCGTCCTGATGCAGCTGCCGCACGCCGGCGACGACCTGCAGGCGATGAAGAAAGGCGTGGTCGAGCTCGCCGACGTCATCGTCTACAACAAGCGTGACCTCGACCCGCCGGCGGCCGACCGCGCGATGGCGCAGATGCAGGGTGCGCTCAAGCTCCTGCGGCCGGGGTCCGCGCACTGGAAGCCCGAAGTGCTCGGCGCGAGCGCGCTGCGCGGCGAGGGCGTCGGCGCCCTGTGGGACACGGTGCAGCGCTGCCGCGACACGCTGGCGGCGTCCGGCGAGCTCGCCGCCAAGCGCAGGCGGCAGGCGCTGGCGTGGACGTGGCATCTCATCGACGCCGGCCTGCGCGAGCGCTTTCGCGCCGACCGCGGCGTGCGCGACGCGCTGCCGGGTGTGCTGCGCGACGTCGAGGAGGGTACGCTCACGCCCACGGCGGCTGCGGCGCGGTTGCTGGGCGATTCGAAGGGGAGGTAGACGGTGCAAGACATCATCAGGCAGCTCGACGACAAGCGCGCCCAGGCGCGCCTGGGCGGCGGGGAGAAGCGGATCGCCTCGCAGCACGCGAAGGGAAAGCTCACGGCGCGCGAGCGCCTGGAGCTCCTGCTCGACGAAGGCTCGTTCGAGGAATGGGACATGTTCGTCGAGCACCGCAGCCACGACTTCGGCATGGACCGCGAGACGGTCGCGGGCGACGGCGTGGTGACCGGCTACGGCATGATCAACGGCCGCCTCGTCTTCGTCTTCTCGCAGGACTTCACCGTGTTCGGAGGGTCGCTGTCCGAAGCGCACGCGGAGAAGATCTGCAAGGTCATGGACCACGCGATGAAGGCCGGCGCGCCGGTCATCGGCCTCAACGACTCCGGCGGTGCACGCATCCAGGAGGGTGTTGCCTCGCTCGGTGGCTATGCGGAGGTGTTCCAGCGCAACGTGCTCGCGTCGGGCGTGATCCCGCAGATCTCGCTCATCATGGGGCCGTGCGCCGGCGGCGCGGTGTACTCGCCGGCGATGACCGACTTCATCTTCATGGTGAAGGATTCCTCGTACATGTTCGTCACGGGGCCGGAAGTCGTGAAGACCGTCACCCACGAGGAAGTCACGGCCGAGGAGCTGGGCGGCGCGGTGACGCATACGACGCGCTCGGGTGTCGCCGACCTCGCGTTCGAGACCGACGTCGACGCGCTCCTCATGGTGCGGCGCCTCTTCAACTACCTGCCGCTGTCCAATCGCGAGCCGCCGCCGCGGCGCCCCAGCAACGATCCGACCGACCGCCTCGAGAAATCGCTCGACACGCTGGTGCCCGACAACCCGAACAAGCCCTACGACATGAAGGAGCTCATCGTCAAGACGGTCGACGACGGCGAGTTCTTCGAGCTGCAGCCCGACGGCGCCAAGAACATCGTCATCGGCTTCGCCCGCATGGACGGGGCGCCAGTCGGCATCGTCGCCAATCAGCCGCTCGTGCTCGCCGGGTGCCTCGACATCAAGAGCGCGATCAAGGGCGCGCGCTTCGTGCGCTTCTGCGACGCCTTCGGCATCCCGATCATCACCTTCGTCGACGTGCCCGGGTTCATGCCCGGGACGGCGCAGGAATACGGCGGCATCATCAAGCACGGCGCGAAGCTCCTCTACGCCTACGCCGAATGCACCGTGCCCAAAGTAACGGTGATCACGCGCAAGGCGTACGGCGGGGCCTACGACGTCATGAGCAGCAAGCACCTGCGCGGCGACGTCAACTTGGCGTGGCCGTCCGCGGAGATCGCGGTCATGGGCCCCAAGGGGGCGGTGGAGATCATCTTCCGCGAGGAGAAGAACGATCCCGCGAAGATCGCCGCGCGCGAGGCGGAGTACCGCGAGAAGTTCGCCAACCCGTTCATCGCGGGACGCCGCGGCTTCATCGACGACGTCATCATGCCGAGCGAGACGCGCAAGCGGATCTGCCGCAGCCTCGCCATGCTGCGCGACAAGACGCTCGCCAACCCGTGGCGCAAGCACGGCAATATCCCTTTGTAAGGCGAGGCGATCGTGTTCACCAAGATCCTGATTGCCAACCGCGGCGAGATCGCCTGCCGCGTCATCAAGACCGCACGCAAGATGGGCATCGCCACGGTCGCCGTGTACTCGGAGGCCGACCGCGACGCGCGCCACGTCATGCTCGCCGACGAAGCGGTCTGCATCGGGCCGCCGCCGTCGCGCGAGTCCTACCTGCGCGGCGAACGCATCATCGAGGCATGCAAGGCCACCGGCGCGCAGGCGGTGCACCCCGGCTACGGCTTCCTGTCCGAGAACGAGGCGTTCTCGCGCGAGCTCGAGGCGGCGGGCATCGTGTTCATCGGACCCAAGCACGCGTCGATCGCCGCGATGGGTGACAAGATCGCGTCGAAGAAGCTGGCGATGCGGGCCAAGGTCAGCACGATTCCCGGCTACACGGACGTCATCGCCGACGCGCAGGCGGCCGTGAAGATCGCGCGCGACGTCGGCTATCCGGTGATGATCAAGGCCTCCGCGGGCGGCGGCGGCAAGGGCCTGCGCGTCGCCCACAACGACCGCGAGGCGGCGGACGGCTTCGCGGCGTGTCGCGCCGAAGCCAAGGCGAGCTTCGGCGACGATCGCATCTTCATCGAGAAATTCATCGAGGAGCCGCGCCACATCGAGATCCAGGTCCTGGGCGATGGACACGGCAACACGGTCTATCTGTGGGAGCGCGAGTGCTCGATCCAGCGCCGTCACCAGAAGGTGATCGAGGAGGCGCCCTCGCCGTTCCTCGACGACGCCACCCGGCGCGCGATGGGCGAGCAGGCGGTGGCGCTGGCTCGCGCGGTGAATTACCAATCGGCGGGCACGGTCGAATTCGTCGTGGGCCGCGACCGCAGCTTCTATTTCCTGGAGATGAACACGCGGCTGCAGGTCGAGCATCCGGTGACCGAGATGATCACGGGGCTCGATCTCGTCGAGTGGATGATCCGTGTTGCCGCCGGCGAGAAGCTCGGCTTCGCGCAAGGCGACGTGAAGCGCAACGGCTGGGCGATGGAATGCCGCATCAACGCGGAGGATCCGCTGCGCGGCTTCCTGCCTTCGGTGGGCCGCCTCGTCCGCTACCGGCCGCCGGAGGACGTGCCGGGTCGCGTTCGCGTCGACACCGGCGTGTACGAAGGCGGCGAGATCCCGATGTACTACGACTCGATGATCGCCAAGCTCATCGTCCACGCGCCCACCCGCGACGAGGCGGCCAGCCGGATGAGCGAGGCGCTCAACGAGTTCGTGATCCGCGGCATCGCGTCCAACCTCGTATTCCAGTCGGCGCTCGTGCGGCATCCGCGCTTCCTCGAAGGCCGGCTCACGACGGCGTTCATCGCCGAGGAATATCCGCACGGCTTCCGCGCCGAGGACGTGCCGTCGGAAAACCGGGCCTTCCTCGCGGCGATCGCGGCGGCCGTGCACCGCAACTACCGCGAGCGCGCCGCCGGCATCGAGGGTCAGGTGCCCGGGCACGAGCTGCGCATCGTCGGCGACTACATCGTCGTGGCCGTCGACACCGACTATCACGCACTGGTCGACCACGCGGAGGGCGGCTACGACGTGCGCGTCGGCAGCGAGTCGTTCGCCCTCCGGTACCAATGGCATTTCAGCGACATCCTGATGAAAGGGCTCTGCAACGACGCGCCGTTCGCGATCCAGGTCGAGCGGCGCGGGCTCCTGTACCGCCTCACTCACCGCGGGACGCAGATCGACGTGCAGGTGCTGCCGCGGCGCGCGGCCGAACTCTTGCGCCTGATGCCGAAGAAGGTGCCGCCCGACCGCTCCCGCTTCCTGCTCTCGCCGATGCCCGGCCTTCTCGCTGAGGTGGCGGTCAAGGCGGGGCAGGAGGTCAAGGCGGGCGAGCGTCTCGTCGTGATCGAGGCGATGAAGATGCAGAACGTGATCGTGGCCGAGCGCGATGCCGTGGTGGCCGAGCTGCTCGCGCGCGAAGGGGAGAGCCTCGCCGTCGATCAGCCCGTGATCGCGTTCAAATGAGCCTGTTTCCGGCACGGACGAATGAGACCGTTTAAAATACTGGGCGTGCAGCAGATCGCGGTTGGTAGCGCAAGCAAGGCGCGCCTTCGCGCGCTGTGGGTGGATTGCCTCGGCCTTGCGGTCGAAGGGCAGTACCGCAGCGAGCGGGAAAACGTCGACGAAGACATCGCGGTAGCGGGGAAGGGTGCCGCCCGCTGCGAGGTGGACCTGATGCAGCCCATCGATCCCGCGCGCAAGCCCGCGGTACACGATCCGCCGCTCAATCACGTCGGGCTGTGGGTGGACGACCTCGCGGCCGCCGTCGAGTGGCTCGCCGCGCGCGGCGTTCGCTTCGCACCGGGCGGCATCCGCAAGGGGGCGGCCGGTCACGACATCACGTTCATCCACCCCAGGGGCAGCGACGAATTCCCGATCGGCGGCGAAGGCGTGCTCATCGAATTGGTGCAGGCGCCGCCGGATGTCGTCGCCGCGGCAAAATCCTAGTGCCCACGGAACCCGGCGATGTCCGACAAGTCTATCGGCGATCGTCCTACAATAGGCGCATTGTCGGCGGCCCGGCCTCTCGTCTATAGTCGCACGAGGCGCTCGCCGCTCTTGTCCTACAAAATCCCGACACTTTCGCCCTCCCGATGCGGTTCTTCCTCAAGGCACTGACCTACATCCCGCTGCCGATCCTGTATGGCTGCGGGTTCGTTGCCTACTGCATCGTGTTCCATCTGATGCGCTGGCGGCGCGATCGCGCCGAGGCCGACGTCGCCAATGCGTTTCCGGAGAAGAGCCCCGAGCAGCGCGCGCGCATCGTGCGCCAGTGCTATCGGAACCTCGCCGACACGATGGTCGAGGCGCTCTGGGGCTTCGGGGCGAGCGCCGAGGCGCTGAAGGCGCGCGTCAAGTTCGTCGACGCGGAGCTCATCCAGCGCGCCATCGACAACAGGCAGACGCTCGTTCTGCTCGCCGCTCACCACGGCAACTGGGAATGGCTGCTGCTCGCCGCCGGCGCGCACTTTCCCATTCCGATCGACGTCGTCTACCAGCCGCAGCGCATGGCGTGGCTCGACGAGTTCCTGCGCAGCGTCCGTTGCCGTTTCGGCGGCAAGCTCATCCCGCGCAAGGAATTCGTGTACGAGCTTCTGAGCCACGGCGAGGAGCCGCGCGCGTACGCCCTCATCGCCGACCAGACGCCGCGCAAGGAGTACCCCAAGCACTGGACGCGATTCCTGCGCCAGGACACGGCGTTCTTCGTCGGCGCGGGCAAGATCGCGAAGTTCCTCGAGGCGCCGGTGTACTTCGTGTCGATGAAGCGCGTGCGCCGCGGGCACTACGCCGTTCACCTGGACGTGCTCGGCGAGCCGCCGTACGAGGATATCGACGACGCGGTGATCGTGGAGCGCTACGCGCGCTGCCTCGAACGGGCGATCATCGACAGCCCGGCCGACTGGCTGTGGCTGCAGAAGAAATGGAAATACGCAAAGCCCGTGGCCGGGGAGGAGAAGCCGCAAGCGGCGGGTGTGCCGCCGCGCGTGCGGCCGGCGGTGGCGGGAGGAGATGAAAAACCGTACTCCGAGGGCATCACGGCTCGGGTGCGACTGTAGCAGCCAGCAGATCGCGTAGGGACGGCAGGCTAGGGAGGAGCCTGTTCATGCCAAAGCGCAACAGTGGCGAGGTAGCCGCCGGGGATCTCGACGGGCAGCAGGCGCCAGCGCGAAGCCGTGTAAGGCGCCGGTCCGTCGACCAGGCGCAGCGCGGGCGCGAGCTCGACGTCGAGCCTGCGAAACGGCGCCGAGAGCGCGTCGCCGGTGGCCTTGCTCATCGCCTCCTTGCAGGTCCACAGGCGCAGCAGCGTGCGCCGGCGAGCCTCCTCCGCGAGCGCGGCGAGGGCGCTCTGCTCTCGCGGGGACATGAACTTGCGCGCGATGCCGGCCACGTTCACTTCGCGTGCCTCGTGCTCGATATCGACCCCGATCCGGCCGCTCGTAGCGATGCCGAAAACGGCCACACCGCGCGTATGCGAGACGTTGAAGTCGAGGCCGGGCGCGCCGGCGACCTGCGGGCGGCCACGGCGGCCGCGCTCGATGACCACGGCCCCGGGCGCGACGCCCAGCCTTCGCCCCAAGAGGGAGCGCAGCGTGGCGCGGCCGACGACGTAGCGTGCGCGAAGCTCCGGGCGTCCGAAGCGCGCCGCGCGGGCGTGTTCGGCCGGCGACAAGGCGGCGGCCAGTGCGGCGACGTCCTCGCTGGAGCGGGCGAGGTCGCACATCCATACGTCGACCCGGGGCGCGGGCGACGGGAGGGCCGCCGGACGGGCGCTATCCGCCATTCCGAAGGCGCCGGGGCTGGCGTAGTCTACGGCTGTCGAGGTACACGTTGATGCCCGTCCGAACGATTGCTCACCAAAGGCTCCGCTTCCCGGATGTCCTGGGCTTCGTGCTCGGCCGGATGTCGCGGTGGCCGCGCCGCGTGCTCGACGGCTTCGGCTACGTGGCGTACGTCCTCGTCTACCGCATCGTGCGCTGGCGGCGGACGCTGTCGGCCACCAACATCGCCAACGCCTTCCCCGACAAGAGCCCGGAGGCCCGCCAGCAGATCCTCCAGCAATCCTACCGCAACCTCGGGCGCTTCCTGGCCGAGTCGCTCTGGGGCTGGAACGCGAGCGCCGAGGCGCTCGCGAGCCGGGTTCGCATCCTCAACCCGGAGCTCATCAGCCGGTTCACGGGCAACGGCCAGTCGGTCGTGCTGCTCGCGGCGCACTTCTGCAACTGGGAGTGGCTGCTTCTGACGGCCGGGGTGGTCCTGAAGGTGCCGATCGACGCCGTGTACAAGCCGCAGCGGATCAAAGGGATCGACGAGTTCCTCAAGGCGCGGCGCGCGCGCTTCGGCGGCAACCCGATCCCGCACCAGAGCTTCATGTTCGAGGTGATGAAGCGCCGCAACGACGTACGCGCCTACGCGCTCGTGGCCGACCACACCCCGAAGCACAACGAAGAGAAGTACTGGACGCGCTTCCTCAACCAGGACACGGCCTTCTTCGTAGGGGCCGACAAGATCGCCAAGATCCTCAAGGCGCCGGTGATCTATGTGGCGATGCGCCGCGACGGGCCGGGCCGCTACAACGTCGAGCTCAAGCTGCTTGCCGAGCCGCCGTACGACCGCGATTCCGGTCCGGAGATCGTCGAGCGCTACGCGCGCATGCTGGAGCAGGAGATCCGACGCAGTCCGGCCGACTGGCTGTGGCTGCACCGGAAGTGGAAGTACGTCAAGCCGCTCTACGCGTAGCCTAGGCGCGCGCCTCTGCCTGCCGCTGGGCGAGGAACGCGGCCATCGTGCGCACGGTGGGGTACTCGAAGAAGTCGGTTACTTCCAGATACCCGGGATAGGTCGCTTCGACCTTCTCGTAGATCTGCGCCAGCGTGAGCGAGCCGGTGCCGAGCTCGAACAGGTTGTCGTCCGGCGACAGCTTGTGGTTGGGCAGCGCCGCTTGGCAGATGTCGAGGAGCGCCTGCTCCAGGTCGCCGACTGCGGTGCCGGCCGGCGAGGCGTTATCGTGGCGCGCGAGTTCGGCGAGGACGTCGGAGAAGCGGCCCTCTTCGTAGTCGCGCGCGAGCGCGAAGCGCTGGATCTTGCCGCTGGTCGTCTTCGGAAACTGGCGAACGGGCACGACGGCCGCGACCGGGAGCCCCATGCGCTCGTTGACCACGCGCCGCACCGTGCGCGCGGTCTGGGCGAAGGCGGCCATGTCGTCGCTCTTGCTCAACACGAACACGAGTACGTCGTCGGTCGCCGCCGCCTTCGGCCGGGTGCCGGCGGCGGCGGCGCGGCCCAGCTCGAGTCCCGCGTGCTGCGCGAGGATGAGGTCGATGTCCTGCGGGTAGTGATTCTGGCCGGCGACGAAGAGGATCTCCTTCACACGCCCCGTGACGACCAGCTCGCCGTCGAGCGCGGTGCCGAGGTCGCCCGTATCGAGGAAGCCATCCTCGGTACGCGATGCCGCGGTGAGCGCGGGATCGTCGTAATAGCCGGGGCTCACGTTGCCGCCCCGGATCAGGATGCGCCCGACCACCCCCGGCCCGACGGCGCGGCCGGACTCGTCGGCGATGCGCACCTCGCAGTCCTGCACCGGGCGTCCGAGGCGGACGAGCTCGACGGCGTCTTCGGCGCCGCTCGCCGCGGCCCGGACCGCATCGCCGGGGCCGAGCGCGCCCCGCGACAGCGTGTCGGAGCGCAGCGGCGCGCCCGGCTGGGGAAACGTCACCGCGAGACTCGCCTCGGCAAGTCCGTAGACCGGGAACATGACGTTCGGCGAAAGCTGCGCCGGGGCAAGCGCGGCGAGGAACTCGCGGCACAGCTCCGCGGCGATCGGCTCGGCGCCGTTGAAGACGATGCGAACCCGCGACAGGTCGAGCCCCTTCGCCCTTTCAGCGTCGTGCGACTTCAAATAGTGCATGTAGCCGAAGTTGGGCGAGCAGGTCACGCTCACGCGGTGCTCGCTCGACTTGGCGAGCCAGAGGCCGGGACGCCGCACGAACAGCGCCGTCGGCATGAGCCAGTGGTCCACGCCCTCGAACAGCGGCGTCAGGTGGAAGCCGATGAGGCCCATGTCGTGCGTGAGCGGCATCCACGAAAGGCTCGTGTCGTCGGCGCGCGCGTCGATGCCCTTGGCGATCGCTGCGATGTTCGTCGCGAGGTTGCGGTGCGTGAGGATCACGCCTTTGGGCTCGCTGGTCGAGCCCGAGGAGAACTGGATGAAGGCCGTGTCCTCCGGCGCCGCGCGGTGCTCGACGCCGGGAACGGAGACATCCGACACTTCGTCGAGGAACACCGTGCGGCGCTCGAGCTGCGCGATCGCCTCGGCGAGGCCGTTGTCATTGGCGTAAGTGCGCAGGCGGTCGAACACTTTGCGCTCGGTAGCGAGCGTCGGCGAGGGCAGGCGGGCGAGGACCCGGAAGAACTTCGCCTTGTGCTCGTCCGCATTGCCGGGCGCGAGCGGCACCGCGGCGACCCGGCCGAGCACGCACGCCCAGAACGTGTCGACGAAGGGGGCGAGGCCGTCGACGAGCAGGAGGGCATGCGCGCCGGGCCTCGCGCCCGCGCTCTGGAGGTGGTGCAGGATGCCGAGCGCGCGCGTCCGGACCTCGGCATAGGAGACGAGCCGCTCGCTGCTTTCGCCGGCAACGTAATGCACGCCGCGCTCGCTGGCGGCGACGGCGTCGAGCGCATCGGCAAGGGTGGCAAACGGGGCCATTGGCGTATTTTCCGGCAGAACGGTCAGCCGCGCATCGTCACGTGCATGTAGACGGGCTGCCGGGTGCGCAGATTCACCTGCGGCTCGATCTCGATCGTCTGGCCGGGAGCGAGACAGAGGGCGAAGCGCCTCGCGAGCGTCGCGACGTGGGCGTGCATCTCGACCAGCGCGAAATGCTCGCCGATGCAGGCGCGAGGACCGAGGCCGAACGGCAGGTAGGCAAAGCGGTTGCGTGCTTCGGACGCCGCGGGAAGGAAGCGGTCGGGGTCGACCGCCTCCGGGTCGTCCCAGAAGTCCGGGTGACGATGGACGAGGTACGGTGAGAGGAGGACGTCGGTCCCGGCCGGCATCCGGAATCCCGCGACGGCCGCCGGCTCGATGGAGCGCCGTGTCAGCAGCCAGCCCGGCGGATAGAGCCGCAACGTCTCGTCGAGCGCACGCCGCACGAACGGGAATGCGCTCAGGCCTTCGTACGACGGGGGGTCGCCGGACGCGGCGTCGACCTCGGCACGAAGCCGCGCTGCGACGTCGGGCGCCTGTGTCATGAGGTACCAGAACCAGTTGAGCGAGCTCGCCGTCGTCTCGTGGCCGGCGATGATCAGGGTCATGATCTCGTCCAGGAGATCGCGTTCGGACATCGGTTCGCCCGACTGGCGGTCGCGCGCGTCGATGAGGTAGGAGACGATGTCGCCGTGGCGCACTCCGTGGCTGCGCCTGCGTGCGACGTCGCCCATGATGAGCTTGCCGAGTTGGCGGAATTTGTACGCGAACGCGAGGTTGCGCTCGGTGTGGTCGGTGAGGAGGGCGAACGGGCTGCGATGGCCGGATTCGAGAAGCGCGAGGTCCTCCCCGAACAGCGCCCGCAGCACGACCTCCAGCGTGGCCTCGCTCATGTCCTGCGTGACGTTGACCGGCTCGCCGCGCTTGGCAGCGTGCTCCCATCGCCGGGCGAGGCGATCGGTGGCGGCGTGCACGTGCGGCATCCAGGTCGCGACGACCTTGCGGTGGAACGCCGGCTGCAGCAGCTTGCGTTGCGTGCGCCAGTGCTCGCCCTCGCTGGTCATGATGCCGTTGCCGAGCAGGATCGCGACGCGCTCGATGCCGACGCCCTTTTTGAAGTTCGCGTGGTGGTCGACCAGCACGTGCCGCACGTGTTCGGGATGCGAAAGCACCCACAGGTCGCGGTCGAGCGCGGGCGAATGCGCCGTGAATGCGTCACCATGGCGATTGAATTCGGCGACGAGCGTGGTAAGCGCGTCGGTCTCGAACGTGATGTCGAGCGTCGCGTCGGCACGTGGCGGCGTGAGCGTAGTGGCAGGTTGCGCGCGCATCTCGTTGTAATCGCCGGGTATTTTTTGAGGGTGGCAACCTATGCCGCGACGCTGTCGGATCGTTGCATTCGACGCCGCGTCGGATTATAATTTCGCTTCTTCGCGGCGCATCGCCGCTTGGGCCTCCCAGAGTGTGCCGCAAGACAACGGGAGGCGGTCGGTCTGAGGGAACGCATCGGAGTTTTTCCTGTCAGAAGGCCTCGCGCTCTTTAACAATCTGCAACCGATAGGTGTGGGTGCTCGTTGGCGGGGCCTGGAGGCGGCTTTGGCGCAAGCCGAGGTTGCCGAAAGGGATCCAAGCAAAACGAAGTGCTCACACTGTCATTACGTCTTGTCTTCTTGGGC
>DATJXV010000132.1:0-4663 GCA_035499955.1 Casimicrobiaceae bacterium | reverse complement strand
CGTGGTCGAGACGCACGGGCGCAAGGAGACCGAAGCGCTGCTCTCCGGCCTTCCGATCCTCCCGCGCGCGACGCTCGAGTACCAGGGCCGGCAGCTCCCCGAGTTCGACCTCGATGCCGCGCTTGCGCGTCATCCTTCGCTGATCCTCGTCGACGAGCTGGCGCATACCAACCTCCCGGGCTCGCGCCACCCGAAGCGCTGGCAGGACATCGACGAGCTGCTGGCCGCCGGCATCGATGTCTTCACGACGCTCAACGTCCAGCACATCGAAAGCCTCAACGACGTCGTCGGCGGCATCACGGGTGTGAACGTGTGGGAGACCGTGCCCGACGCGTTCTTCGACCAGGCCGACGAGGTCGTGATGGTCGACGTCTCGGCCGACGACCTGCTGTCGCGGCTTGCGGCGGGCAAGGTGTACGTCCCCGAGCAGATCGAGCGCGCAGCGGCCAACTTCTTCCGCAAGGGCAACCTGATGGCGCTGCGCGAGCTCGCGCTGCGCCGCACCGCCGATCGTGTCGAGACCGACGTGCAGGCCTACCGCTCGGACAAGGCGATCGAGCGCGTCTGGAAGACCGAGGACTCGCTGCTGTGCTGCATCGGCCCCGACCCGGGCGACGAGGACATCGTGCGCAGCGCCGCGCGGCTGGTCGCGCAGCTAGGCGTCGAGTGGACCGCGATCTACGTCGAGACGCCGACGCTGCAGCGGCTTCCCAATGCGGAGCGCGAGCGCATCCTGCACACCGTCAGGCTCGCGCAAGAATTCGGCGCGAACACGGCGATTCTCGCCGGCGAGGACGCGGCCCGCGAGATCGTCGACTACGCCCGCACGCATAATTGCTCGAAGCTCGTAATCGGACGCTGGCGCGGGCGTCCCAAGCTGTGGCCCTGGTCGCGCGGCACCGCGCAGAAGATCGGAGACCTCGCTCCCGACATCGACCTGATCGAGCTCGGCCGCAGCGCGTCTCCGAAAGCGGAAGTCCGCGGGAGCGAGTCGGAGGACGTCGATCCGCGCCGTGCCGAGAAGCGGCTGCGCTACGCGTGGTCCGCGCTCGCGTGCGGCGTGCCCACGGTGGCCGCGTTCCTCCTGTATCGGTGGTTTGACCTCGCCAACATCGTCATGCTGTTCCTGCTCGCGGTGGTCGGAGTGGCGGTGCGCTGGGGGCGGGGCCCGGCGGTCGTGGCGGCCTTCGTGAGCGTGGCATCGTTCGACTTCTTCTTCGTGCCGCCTCGCTTCTCGTTCGCGATCACGGACTTCCAGTATCTCCTGACCTTCGGCGTCATGCTGCTCGTCGCCCTGGTGATCGGGCAGATGACCGCGGGCCTGCGTTACCAGGCGCGAATCGCAGCGTACCGCGAGCAGCGCGCGCGCAGCCTGTACGAGTTCGCTCGCGACATGTCGAGCCTGCTCCTGACCGAGGACGTCGTCGACGCGGCCGCGCGCAGCATCGCGAGCACGTTCGGCGCGAAGGTGGCCGTGCTGGTGGCCGATCCCGAAGACCGCATCAGGGCGCCCGCCCCGCGCGAAGGCGCGCCCGCGATCGACATCGGCGCGGCCCAGTGGGCCTACGACAAGTCGCAGCCCGCCGGCACCGGGACGGACACGCTCGCCGGCAACGAATCGCTGTACCTTCCGTTGCGCGCGCCCATGCGCACGCGCGGCGTGCTCGTCATCAGGCCCGACAACGCACGGCTTTTACTCGTGCCCGAGCAGCGCCGCCACCTCGACACCTTCGCCGCGCTGACCGCGATCGCGCTCGAGCGGGTGCACTACGTCGAGGTCGCGCAGCAGGCGCTCCTGACGATGGAGTCGGAGCGCCTGCGCAACTCGCTCCTGTCCGCGCTGTCTCACGACCTGCGCACGCCGCTCGCGGCGCTCGTGGGGCTCGCCGAATCGCTCACGCTCACCCGGCCGCCGCTCGCCGACGCACAGCTCGACACGGCGCTCGCGATCGCCGAGGAGGCGCGCAGGATGAGCGCGCTCGTCGGCAACCTCCTCGACATGGCGCGCATCGAGAGCGGCGAGGTCAAGCTCCGCCGTCGCTGGCAGCCGTTCCAGGAGGTCGTCGGCAGCGCGCTGCTGGCGGCGAGGCCCGCGCTCGCGCATCACCGCACGGAAGTCAACGTTCCCGCCGATCTCCCGCTCGTCGAGTTCGACGCGACGCTGATCGAGCGCGTGCTCTACAACCTAGTCGAGAACGCGACGAAGTACACGCCGCCCGGCACGCTCATCACGATCTCGGCGCAGACTGCGGCCGGGGACCTGGTGGTGAGCGTAAGCGACAACGGCCCCGGCATCCCGAAGGGCCAGGAGGAGGCGATCTTCGAGAAGTTCGCACGCGGCTCGCGCGAATCGCCGACACCCGGCGTCGGCCTGGGCCTTGCGATCAGCCGCGCGATCGTCGAGGCGCACCGCGGCAGGATCTCCGCCGCCAATCGGCCGCAGGGCGGCGCGATATTCACGTTCACGCTTCCGCTCGGCACACCGCCGGAAGTGCCCGAAGAGACGTCGATGGCGACCAAGCATCCATGAGCGGCGAAGGGCCGCCCCGAGGCGCTCGTTGCGCCCCCTCGGGGGGCAGCGAGCCGCGCGGTTGCGCGAGCGTGGGGGCCCATGACTGATCCGGCGCCGGTGGCGCTCGTCATCGAGGACGAGCGCCAGATCCGCCGCTTCGTGCGCACCGCGCTCGAGACGGAAGGGTTCAACGTCGTCGAGGCGGAGACCATTCGCCAGGGTCTGCTCGACGCGGGCACGCGCCGGCCCGACATCGTCATCCTCGACCTCGGCCTGCCGGACGGCGACGGCGTGGACTTCATCCGCGACTTCCGCGCGTGGTCCGCGGTGCCGATCGTCGTGCTCTCCGCGCGCGTCGAGGAGACCGACAAGATCGCCGCGCTCGATGCCGGCGCCGACGACTACCTCACGAAGCCGTTCGGCGTGGGCGAGCTCCTGGCGCGCGTGCGCGCCGCACGGCGCCGCGGCGCGGGACTGCCAGGCGCGCCGGTGGCCCCGTTCCGCTTCGGCGACGTCGAGGTGGACCTCGCCGCGCGCACCGTGCGCAGGAAGGACGCGGCCGTACACCTGACGCCGATCGAGTTCCGCATGCTCGCGCTCTTGATCCACAACGTAGGGCGCGTGCTCACGCACCGCCAGATACTGCGCGAGGTATGGGGCCCGAACTACGTCGAGCACGATCACTACGTGCGCGTGCACATGGGGCACCTGCGGCAGAAGCTCGAGGACGATCCGGCGCAGCCTGCGCACCTCGTCACCGAAACGGCGGTCGGCTACCGGCTCGTGGCCTGAGGCCACCTCCCGATCCGCGGCGCGCGATTCTTTATGCAGTCTTTACCATCGAGTCCGAAAGCTCGATGCCTTCTTGACGTGCGCGGCCCTATCTTGAAAGGCGTAGGCAGACCGGCATTTCAAGGAGGGCAGGATGAATCTATGGTCGGGACTTGCATGGCCGCGTAGAGTCGTTACTACGCTCCACCGCAAGCCGGCGTCGGCGTTGCCGCGCGTCAGCGCGAGCCCGTTCCCGTCCGGCGTGCATCCGCAGGAGATCGCGCTCGATGTCGACGCGAACGACAGCGCGAGTTTGCTGGCGATAGCCGCCGCCTACATCGGGCGCGGTCATGGTCTCGACCCCGCGCCGATCGCACGTGCGCTCCTGCGGCGCGAGGAGGCAGGCTCGACCGCCCTCGGGCACGGCGTGGCCGTCCCGCACGCACGCGTGACCGGGATCGGCCGGCCGCTCACGCTGTTCCTGCGTACGCGCCATCCGGTTGCGTTCGGCGCGCCCGACGGCGAGGACGTCTCGAATTTCTTCATCATCATCGTGCCGGCGGAGGGGGACACGGATCGCCACCTCGAGCTCCTCGCGGGCGTCGCGGCGGCCTTCGGGGACCGCGCATTCCGCGCGGGCCTGGCGATGGCGACGACGGCGAACCAGGTCGACGACGCATTCGGCGGTCGATCGGCGGCCACCCCATTGCACCAAACCTCGAGGCTTGCGACATGAATCAGAAGAAGCTTCGCCTTCGCTCATCGGCCGCGGCGTGTGCCATCGCCGCGCTGTTCGCGGGAAGCGCGCTGGCCCAAACTCCGCCGCCCGCAGAGGCGCCCGCCGCCGCCGCGCCAGCCGCGCCCCCCGCGCCAGAGCCGGACTGGACGTTCTCCGCCAACGTCGGCCTCTTCAGCCAGTACGTCTTCCGCGGCATCTCGCAGACCAACGAGAAGCCGGCCGTCCAGGGCGGCTTCGACCTGAGCCATAAGAGCGGGTTTTACGTCGGCACCTGGGCGTCGAACATCTCGTGGGTCTCCGACGGCGCTCCGGACGTGTCCGCGCCGCTGGAATGGGACTTCTACGGCGGCTACAAGTGGTCGTTGCCGCAGGACTTCGTTGCCGACTTCGGCGTCCTCTACTACTGGTATCCGGGCAGCTACCCTTCCGGCTTCACCAAGCCCAACACCACCGAGCTGTACGCGGCGCTCAACTGGAAGATGCTCAACGTCAAGTACAGCTACAGCATCAACGACACGTTCGGCTTCCCCAATTCCGACGGCTCCTACTACGTCGAGGGCAACCTCAACTGGGACGTCGTCGACAAGGTCAACGACACCATCGGCAAGGTCACGCTCATCGGTCACGTCGGCCACCAGGCC
>DATJXV010000131.1:0-5197 GCA_035499955.1 Casimicrobiaceae bacterium | reverse complement strand
GCCCGAGGTCATCAGCACCTTGCCCGTCTTCTTGACGGTCGATAGCACGGGATCCCAGATGAAGGTTGCGTCGATGTCGCCACGGCCCCACGCCGCGGCGATTTCGGGGGGCCGCATGTTGAGCACCTGGACGTCGCTGGCCTTGAGCCCCGCCTGCTGCATGGCGTAGAGGAGCTGGAAGTGCGACGTGGACACGAACGGCGTGCCGACTTTCTTGCCCTTGAGATCAGTGATGGTGTTGACGCCGCTGCCGTTGCGCGCGACGAGCGCCTCGGCCGAGGCGATGTCCTCGAGAATCCAGAACAGGTCCACGTCCATGCCCTGGCTGATCGCGGTCGCAACACCGGTCGAGCCGACTTCGCCGAGCTGCACGTCGCCGGAGGCCATGGCACGGATCACGTCGCCGCCGCCGCCGAACTGGCGCCAGTTGATCTTGAATCCGGTCGCTTTCTCGATCTCGCCCGTCTGCTGCACGTAGCGCCACGGATTCATCATGTCCTGATACGCGAAGGTCACGGTTTTCTGCGCCCACGCCGATACGGCGGCGAGCGCGAACGCCGCCACCGTCATTGCTCTCAACAGATTTCTCATGGTCCCCTCCTTGGTGGCTCGCGTGCTAAACGGCCGCGAGCGTCTTGCGCAAAATGTCGACGATCATGTCGATGTGCTGCCTCTCTGCGATGAGCGGGGGCGCGACGATCGCGCAATCGCCCGTCGTCTTCAGATGCAGCCCGTTGTCGAAGAGCTGCTTCTGGAAGCGATGTCCGCGCGCGCCGGCGCCGCCCGACGGATGCAGGTCGATGGCGCCGAACATGCCGTAGCCGCGCAGGTCCGCAACCGCCGGCAGATCGCGCAGCGACCACAGGCCTTCGAGGAAATACGGCGAGAGCTCGGCGCCGCGCTCGAAGAGTCCTTCCTTGCGGTAAATGTCGAGCGTGGCGAGCCCCGCCGCACACGCCGCCGGATGACCGGAGTAGGTGTAGCCATGGAAGAACTCGATAGCGCCTTCGGCGGCGGCGCTGAAGATCGCGTCGTGAATGCGCTCGCTCACCGCGACCGCGCCCATCGGCTGCGCGCCGTTGGTGAGCCCCTTGGCCATGGTCATGAGATCCGGCGTGACGCCGAAGCTCTGGGCGGCGAAGGCCTTGCCGGTGCGCCCGAAGCCGCAGATCACTTCATCGAAGACGAGAAGGATGCCGTGCTGGTCGCAGATGTCGCGCAGCCGTTTGAGATAGCCGCGCGGCGGCACGAGGCATCCGGTCGAGCCGGCGATCGGCTCGACGAAGCACGCGGCGATGTTTTCCGCGCCGTACAGCGCAACGAAACGTTGCAGGTCCTCGGCGAGCTCCACACCGTGCGCCCCCTCGCCGGGCGTGAACGCGTTCTCCTTCAGGTGCGTGTGCCGCATGTGCGCGATACCCGGAAGACTCGGGCCGAACTTGCGCCGGTTGTTGACCATCCCCGACAGCGACACGCCGCCGAAGTTGACGCCGTGATACGCGCGCTCGCGCGAGACGAACATGTTGCGTCCGCCCTGGCCGCGCGCCTGATGGTAGGCGAGCGCGACCTTCATCGCCGTATCGACCGCCTCGGAGCCCGAGTTCACGAAGAAGATGCGATTGAGATCGCCGGGCGTGAGCTCCGCCACGCGCTGCGCCAGCTCGAAGCCCTTGGGGTGCCCGCGCAGGAAGGGTGCGATGAAGTCGAGCTCGGAGAGCTGGCGATGCACCGCCTCCGCGATCTCCTTGCGGGCGTGACCGGCGTTGACGCAGAACATCCCCGAGCAGGCGTCGATCAGCTTCTCGCCGCGGTCGTTCCAGTAGAACATGCCCTCGGCACGGACGACCATCTTGGGGTCGGACTTGAAGTCGCGGTTCGGCGTGAACGGCATCCAGTACTCGTCGAGCGAGAACTGGCGCGTCGGCACCCGGTCGCGCAGTGTGGATTCGGCGTGGCCCATCGGGATCTCCTCTTGCAGGCGGGATGGCGGCTGACCGCCATTTGCCAAGTGTACTATGATGGTCCGCGGAGGGGGCTCAAGATGCGTATCGGCGTGCCGAAGGAAATCAAGGTGCTCGAAAACCGGGTGGGGCTCACTCCGGGGAGCGTGCGCGAGCTGGCGCTCCACGACCATGCGGTGATCGTCGAGCACAATGCGGGGCAGGGCATCGGCGTCGACGACGACGCCTATGTCAAAGCGGGTGCCCAGATCGTCGCCACTGCGGCCGAGGTATTCCGCAGCGCGGACCTGATCGTCAAGGTGAAGGAGCCGCAGGCCGTCGAGCGGCGGATGCTGCGCGAAGGCCAGGTGCTGTTCACCTACCTGCACCTCGCGCCCGATCCGGACCAGGCCAAGGACTTGATCGAGAGCAAGGCCATCTGCATCGCCTACGAGACGGTGACCTCGCCCTCGGGAGGGCTGCCGCTGCTCGCCCCGATGAGCGAAGTGGCCGGTCGGATGGCGGTGCAGGCAGGAGCGTATTACCTCGAGAAGCCGCACGGAGGCCTGGGCGTGCTTCTCGGCGGCGTGCCGGGCGTCGCGCCGGCCAGGGTCGTCATCCTCGGCGGCGGCGTCGTGGGCTCGCACGCCTGCGACATCGCGCTCGGCATGGGGGCCGAAGTCTTCGTGCTCGATCGCAGCGTCGACGTGCTGCGCGCGCTCTGGCGCCAGTTCGGACGGTCGCTCAACACCATCTACTCGACGCGCGACGCCGTCGAGCGGCACGTCATGATGGCGGACCTCGTGATCGGCGGCGTGCTGATCCCGGGAGCTTCCGCGCCGAAGCTCGTCTCGCGCGAGATGGTGTCGAAGATGAAGCCCGGCTCGGTCGTGGTCGACGTGGCGATCGATCAGGGCGGCTGCTTCGAAACTTCGCATCCGACCACGCACGCCGATCCGGTATACGTGGTCGACGGCGTGACCCACTACTGTGTGGCCAACATGCCGGGCGCGGTGCCGCGCACCTCGACCTTCGCGCTAAACAACGCGACACTTCCGTTCGTGCTCGCGCTCGCCGACAAGGGCTGGAAACACGCGCTCGCCGGGGATCCGCACCTGAAGAACGGGCTCAACGTCGCCGCCGGACGCGTCACCTGCAAGCCGGTCGCCGAGGCGCTCGGCTACAAGTACGCCGCGCCCGAGCTGGTGATGTAGCGTCTCTGGAGAATCGCATGAACACGATGACCGAAGCCGCGCGAATCGCCGTCGTAGGCAAGCACCGGATGACGCCGTCGGAGGCGTTCGTGGAGACGCTCGTCGCACAGGGCGTGAAGGACCTCTTCGGCATCGTCGGCTCGGCCTACATGGACGCGCTCGACCTCTTTCCGCTCGCCGGCATCCGCTTCATCTCGGTCGCGCACGAGCAGGGGGCCGGGCACATGGCGGACGGCTACGCGCGGGCATCCGGCCGTCACGGGGTATGCATCGCGCAGAACGGACCCGGGGTCACCAACTTCGTCACCTCGACGGCCGCGGCGTTCTGGGCGCATTCCCCCGTCGTGGTAGTGACGCCGGAGACCGGTTCGATGACGCTGGGCTTGGGCGGCTTTCAGGAAACCGAGCAGCTCGCCCTCTTCTCGAAGATCACCAAGTACCAGGCCCACGTTTACAACAAGGCGCGGATGGCCGAGCTCGCTTCGCGCGCCTTCGACCGCGCCCTGCTCGAAATGGGCCCGACGCAGCTCAACGTGCCGCGCGACTTTTTCTACGGCGACATCGAGTGCGAGATCCCGCGTCCGATCGCGATCGAACGCGGCGCGGGCGGCGAGCGCAGCCTCGACGAAGCGGCTGAGCTCCTTGCCGCCGCGCAGTTTCCGGTGATCCTCGCCGGCGGGGGCGTGGTGATGAGCGATGCGCACGCCGAGACGGTCCGGCTCGCCGAGCTGCTGCAGGCGCCCGTGTGCAACTCGTACCTGCACAACGACTCGTTTCCCGCCCGGCATCCGCTGTGGTGCGGGCCGCTCGGCTATCAGGGGTCGAAAGCCGCGATGAAGCTGATCGCGCGAGCCGACGTCGTCCTCGCGCTCGGCACGCGGCTCGGGCCCTTCGGCACCCTCCCGCAACACGAGATCGACTACTGGCCGGGCGAGGCGAAGATCATCCAGGTCGACGCCGATGCGAAGATGCTCGGCCTGGTGAAGCCGATCGCGGTCGGGATCTGCGGCGACGCGAAGGCCGCGGCGAGCGCGCTCGCGGCACGGCTGGCCGAGCGCACGCTCGCCTGCCGAAGCAACGCTGAGTCGCGTCTGGCGACGATCAAACAGGAGAAGGCGGCCTGGGAAACGCAGCTCGACGCGTGGACGCACGAGACGGATCCGTGGTCGCTGGAAGTCGCGAAGGCGTCGAGCCACATGCATCCGCGCCAGATGCTGCGCGAGCTGGAGCGCGCGCTGCCCGAGCGCGCGATGGTATCGACCGACATCGGCAACATCTGCTCGGTGGCGAACTCGTACCTGCGCTTCGAATCGCCGCGATCGATGTTCGCCGCGATGAGCTTCGGCAACTGCGGCTATGCTTTCCCGACGATCATCGGCGCCAAGGTGGCCGCGCCGCAGCGCCCCGCCATCGCGTACGTGGGCGACGGCGCATGGGGGATGAGCTTCGGCGAGCTCGCGACCTGCGTGCGCGAGGAGATCCCGGTCACCGCGGTGGTTTTCAACAACGGCCAATGGGGTGCGGAGAAGAAGAACCACGTCGATTTCTACGCGCGGCGTTTCGTTGGCGTGAACCTCGACAAGCAACCTTCGTGGGCGGCGGTGGCGAAGGCGATGGGCGCGGAAGGACAGCGCATCGACAAGCTTGCCGACGTCGGACCGGCGCTGCGCGCCGCAACGAAAGCGCAGAGCGAAGGCAAGACCACCGTGCTGGAGATGATGGTGACGCGCGAGCTGGGCGATCCGTTCCGGCGCGACGCGCTCGCGCCGCCGACGCGGCACCTCGCCAAATACAAGTCCACCGCGGCCTCGCCACGATGACGCTTGCGCGCGCCGTTGCGCTGTCTCTGCTGTGGCTGACGCTCGCCGCAGTTGGCGCAGCGGCGCAGGATTACCCGACGAAGCCGATTCGCTTCATCGTTCCGTACCCGCCCGCCGGCGGCACCGACATCGTCGCGCGCATCCTGAACGAGCCGCTCGCCGCGGCGCTCGGGCAGCCGATCGTCATCGAAAACCGCGGCGGCGCCGCCGGCAACATCGGCAC
>DATJXV010000130.1:0-51252 GCA_035499955.1 Casimicrobiaceae bacterium | reverse complement strand
CAGGCCGGCGGCGGCCAACGCCGCCATCGCAAGCAGCGCACGAATCGTTCGACACACGGCAAGTCTCCTCCCCCGCAGCTTGGTATAATAAAGCGTTGACTCCTTTGCCGCCCGCCCTCAGGCTGGGCGGTTTTGTTTTCCGCCGATGGACGCCACGGACCATCCCGCCGACCTCGTGCGCGACGTCGCGCGCCGGCGCACCTTCGCGATCATCTCGCACCCCGACGCGGGGAAGACGACGCTCACCGAGAAGCTCCTGCTCTACGGCGGGGCGATCCAGATGGCGGGCACCGTCAAGTCGCGCAAGAGCGCGCGCCATGCCACGTCCGACTGGATGGAGGTCGAAAAGCAGCGCGGCATCTCGGTGACGAGCTCGGTGATGCAGTTCGAGTACGCCGGCCACACGATCAACCTGCTCGACACGCCCGGCCACCAGGACTTCTCGGAGGACACCTACCGCGTGCTGACCGCAGTCGACGCCGCCGTGATGGTGATCGACGCCGCGAAGGGTGTCGAGGAACAGACCATCAAGCTGCTGGAGGTCTGCCGCCTGCGTGCAACACCCATCATCACCTTCATCAACAAGATGGACCGCGAGGTGCGCGAGCCGCTGTCGCTTCTGGAGGAGATCGAGTCGGTCCTCGCGATCGACTGCGCGCCCGTCACGTGGCCGGTCGGCATGGGCAAGGCGTTCCGCGGCGTGTTCGACCTTCGCCACGACCGCCTGCTGCGCTTCACGCCCGGGGAAGAGCGGCGCAGCGACGACACGGAGCTCATCGAAGGATTGAACAACCCGCGGCTCGATGAGCTTTTCCCGGACGAGGTCGCCGCGCTGCGCCACGACGTCGAGCTCCTGCGCAGCGCGAGCGCGCCGTTCGACCTTACCGAGTTCCTCGCCGGACGGCAGTCGCCCGTGTTCTTCGGCTCGGGCATCAACAACTTCGGCGTGCAGGAGATCCTCGCGGCACTCACCGAATGGGCCCCCCCGCCGCAGCCGCGCGATGGCGGCGCGCGCATGGTCGAGCCGGCGGAGCCGCCCTTCACCGGCTTCGTGTTCAAGATCCAGGCCAACATGGACCCGCGCCACCGCGACCGCATCGCCTTCTTCCGCGTGTGCTCCGGACGCTACGTGCCGGCCATGAAGGTGCAGCACCAGCGCATGGGCCGCGAGATGAAGCTCGCCAACGTCATGACGTTCATGGCCAACGAGCGTGTGCAAAGCGAGGATGCCGTGGCGGGCGACATCATCGGCATCCACAATCACGGCCAGCTGCAGATCGGCGACACGCTCACCGAGGGCGAGGCGCTCGCGTACAAGGGCATCCCGTATTTCGCGCCGGAGCTGTTTCGCGTGGCCCGGCCGCGCGATCCGTTCAAGGCGAAGCAGCTTTCGAAAGGCTTGCAGGAACTGGGCGAGGAAGGCGCGATCCAGGTGTTCGAGACCGTGGTCGGCAACAACCTGCTGCTGGGCGCAGTCGGGCAGCTCCAGTTCGAAGTGGTGGCGGCGCGCCTGGCAAGCGAATACAAGGTCGACGCGATCTACGATGAGGCGGGGATCGCCACGGCGCGCTGGCTCACCTATCCCGACGACAAGGTGAGGCGCGATTTCGAGCGCGACCGCGCGGCCACGCTGGCCACCGACGTCGACGGCAATCCGGTCTACCTCGCCCCCAACAGGTTCAACTTGCAGGTCGCGATGGAGCGCTGGCCGCAGGTCGGGTTCCATGCCACGCGCGAGCATGGACAGCGCATGACACACACCTGACGCAGGCTCGCCCATGCAGGCCGCGGCGTTGATTGATCACGCGGCCTCGCCGACGCCTACGGGCCGCGCGGGACCTACATGAACTGCGAATACCGGACCGACGACCCCGTAGAACTTTCTTTAAGTAACGCCCGGCGGCGGAGGGGTATTCGGCGGCGGGTACGACGACGGAGGATAGGCCGACGGCGGGTAGTTCTCGGGCGGGGCCAGCGGGACCGACGGCCCCGGCGCGATCGGGCCCGGGGGCATCCCATAGCCCGGTGAGGCCGGCGCAGCCGGCGGCACCATCCTCGGCGCCGCGGCGCGTGGCACGCCGGGGGAGTCGGACAGGCTCGGCGGTGGCGTATTGGGCGGCGGATAAGCCGGGGCAACGGGCACCGCCCGATACGCGACGCGTCCCGGCAATTGGTTGCCGCGGGCGTACATGCATTGGGCGAACGCCATGTCGTAGCGGCGCTGCGACTCGTAGTACGAGTAGCCATAGGCGTTAGCGCCGGCCGCGCTGCCGAACAAGAGGCCCGTGCCGGCGCCGATCGCCGCGCCGGCGCCCGCCTGGCCGGTGGCCGCGCCGATGATCGCGCCGGCCGCGGCGCCGAGCGCCGAACCCACGACCGCGCTTCCCGCGGCGGCGTTAGCGGCGTTGTCGGCCGCCGTCGTGCCGCCGATCGCGGCATACGCGTACTGCTGACACGATGCCTGGTCGGCCTGGAACTGCTCGAAGGTCTTGCCCGGGCCCGGCAGCGTCATGATGGTGGGGCCGCTCGGCACCGTCGCGCACCCCGCGAGGACCAGCGCGGCACCCACGGGGATCAATGCGAGGCGAGCGCTCACTTTTATCATTGGGCAGGGACTTGCTGCGGCGTGACCGGGATCCAGGCGCGGTTGCAGCTCTGAACGTACGGGAAGTAGCCCGCGGGGTCGGTGCAGTAGTACCAAAGCGTGGTCGGCGGCGGCGGCGCCGACTGCGCGTCGAAGGCCACCGTCTGGTCGAAGGTGTTGGGCGTCGTGTCCCAGACAAGCGGCGCTCCGGCCCAAGCCCCGGGGACCCACCAGCCCGGCCACGCCGGGCCCCAACCCCACCAGCCGCCCCAAGCCGTACCCCACCAGCCAGGACCCCACCAGCCGCCCCAGCCGGGCCGCCAACCCCAACCCCAGCCCGAGTGCCAACCCCATCCGCCTCTCCAGCCCCAGCCGTTCCAACCGCGGTTCCAGTTGGAGCCGTACCAGCCTCCGCCGCGCCAGGTGCCGCCATGCCAGCCGTTGTTCCAGCCCGACCCGCCGCGATTGCCGCCGTTGCTCCAGCCTCCGCCGCGGTACCCGCCGCCGCCGGACCAGCTTCCGCCGCCGTGGTAGCCGCCGCCCGAGTAACCCCCGCCGTAGCCGCCGCCGTGGCCACCGCCACCGCCGCCGCCGCCCCCGCGCTGCGCCAAGGCGGCGCCGCTGCCGACGCACACGGCAAGGGCGAGCGAAAGAATGGCGATGGTTCTCATGGGATTTCCCTCCTGCGCTACGACCGGCTCGTTGCGGCGCCGGTTCCTCGGGTTACCAATTGTTACGACCGGGCGCGAAACCGGCTTCGGGCCTGTCCGTCACTACTTACAACGGCCGAACGAAAGCCGGGTTGACATCGGCAAGCCCGCCATCAACTAAGCGGAGCCCGTCGACTAAACTACGCTTTTTCCACGAGCGCACAACCTCAAAGATGGCTGCCGATACCCGCACCTCCGCCGACGCCGCGATGGACGCCGCGTCGCTCTACCGCGAAGAGATCGTCACCGATCGCAAGATCGGCACGATCCGCATGCTCGTCCCGGTGCAAAGCGACGGCAGCGCCGACCGCGCGCGCAAGACGCTCTACACGGGCGAAGCGCAGGTCATGACCAACATGGGCGCACTGCCGGTGAGCTTCGACATCGACGCCGAAAATCTCGCCGAGGCGGTGGAGAAGTACGGTGACGCCGCGCGCGCCGGCATCGAGCGCACCATGCGCGAGCTGCAGGAGCTGCGCCGCCAGGCGTCTTCCGGACTCATCGTCCCGCCCGCGGGCGCGGCCAGCGCGCTGACCGGCGGCGTGGGCGGCATGCCGGGCGGCGGCAAGATCCAGATCCCGTAAGACGCCTCCGGCCCGCGCGCGGACGATCCTTCCGCGGTCGTTTGACGGCACAATGCGCGGATGACCAACACTGCGATCCTGGCCGCTTCCGGCCTGCTCCTGCTCGCCTACGCTCTGGAGCATCTCGGCCGCCGCTTCCGGCTGCCGAGCGTGGTGCTGATGATCGTCGTCGGCCTCGTCGCGCGCCAAGTCCTCGACGCGCTCGGACTGCATTATCACTGGGTCGATCCCATCGTGCCGGTGATCGGTACGCTGGGCCTGATCCTGATCGTGCTCGAAGGGGCGCTCGACCTCACCGTGACCCGCGAGCGCGGCGGCCTGATCGTCACCGCCGCGGCGGCGTCGCTCGCTGGCTTCCTCGCCACCCTCGGCGCGTTCACCGCGATCTTCCGCTTCCTGCTGTACTTCGATCTCGACGTCGCGATCCTCGCCGCCATCCCGTTCGCGGTGATCAGCAGCGCGGTCGCGATCCCGGCCGCGGCGGGCCTTGCCGACAAGCCGCGCGAGTTCATCGTCTACGAGTCTTCGCTGTCCGACATCCTCGGCGTGCTCGTGTTCTACGCCTGGGTGTCGGGCGAAGGTTCGTTCGGGGAGTTCACGAGCGACCTCCTGGGAGGCGGCGCCTTTTCGCTGATCGCGGCGCTGGCCGCGGGGCTCGCGCTGTTCTACTTCATCAACCAGATCGTCGGGCACGTCCGCTTCCTGCCGCTGCTGGCCGGCCTCGTCTTCCTGTACGCGATCGGCAAGGCGCTGCACATGTCGCCGCTCATCGTGGTGCTGGTGTGCGGCCTCATCATCAACAACCCTCACCTCGTTACCTGGCACGAAAAGCTGCGCGGCATCAAGAACGATACCTACGAGCAGACGCTGCACGAATTCAAGGGCCTGGTGGCCGAGCTCACCTTCGCGATGAAGAGCTTCTTCTTCCTGCTCCTGGGCTACTGGACCGACGTGCGCACGATGCTGTCGGTCAAGGCATGGCTCGTGGCGATCGCGGGCATCGCCTTCATCCTCGCGTCACGCTGGGTGATCCTGGTCGTGCTGCGTCAGCGCGGCCTGCGGCAGCTCATATGGATCGCGCCGCGCGGACTCATCACCGTGCTTCTGTTCCTGAGCGCGCGCGACTCCGGCAAGCTCGACAACTTTCCCTTCGGGGCGGTGATGCTCGTCGTGCTCGTGACCGCCGCGCTCACGGCGCTCGCGCATAGCGGCGCGGCGCACGCGCAGGCGGCGCCGGCCGCGCAACCTGAAGCCGCGCCGCCTCCGACCGAGACGTCCGCCACGTCGACCTGACGGCGCCCGCCAGGCGCATTCATCCGTTTGACCGATGGCGCGGCGCTGGTCCGCCGCCCGATCATGGGTGCCTGAATGCGAACGCGAAGGAGCCGCCCGTGACGCACCTGCTCGACCCGCCTCGGCTCGCCGACGACGCCGCCTACACCGCTGCGCTCGACGAGCTCGAGGAGCTCATGCTCGCCGAGCCGGGGACACCGGCCGGCCGCCGCTTCGACGAGCTGACGATGCTGATCGAGGAGTACGAGGCGCGCAAGGACGGCTACGACCTTGCGCGAATGCGTAGGATGCTCGCCGACAGCGCGTAGGCAACACGGCGTCGTAGCGGCCCGACGTCGGAAGGGTCCGACACCGGAATCGAAGCACGGCCGATCATCGCACCGGGGCTAACCGGTCAACATGAATGACATCGATTCGTGTCGCCGGAGGTTCACGATGTCCCTGACGCAGACGATCCTTCGATTGGATGGCTGGCTTGTTGGCGTCGCGGCCGGCGTGCTGGCGCCGACGCCCGCCATTGCCGCGAGACTTCCCCTGGGCCCCGATGCCGGGCTGACCCCACGCGACTGGCTGCTTGCCGGTTCGCTCGTGCTTCTGGCCGTCGGCGTTGTGCTGCGCCTTATGGAGCGTCGCCATGCGTCGGATGCGAAGCCCGAGGCGCCGGACCTTCGCTGGTGGATGAACCCATGAGCGCCGCCGGCGACATGCCCGGGCGGTTCATTCGCGTCGCGCTCGCGTTCTTCGCGATCACCGCGGCGGCGGGACTCGGCTTTGCCGCGCTCGGTCCGGTGATCGCGATGCGCGTGCTTGGTCTAGTCGCTTTCGCACTGGCGGCGCTGGGCTGCGCGCTGGAAGTGTGCGCGTTGCGCGTCCTCGACCCTGCCGGCCATGTCGCGTTGAAGCGGCGCGCCAAGCAACTGGCCCGCGCCCTTCGGCAACGGGTTACAGCAGCGAATCGGTCAGGCGCGCGAGATTCTCGAGCGCCCGCCTGGGCAGCGGCAGCCTCGCCCGCTCCTCGCGCGTAACCTGGTCGCAGTTGCGCAGGTACTCCTCCTGGACGCGGCGCAGGTCGGCCACGACCGCGCGGTCGCAGATGAGCACGCTGACCTCGGCGTTGAGTGCAAAGGACCTGATGTCGAAATTCGACGAGCCGATGAGCGCGACGTCGTCGTCCACGCTCAGGTGTTTCGCATGCAGGAAGCTGCCGTGATGGCGGCGGATGGATATACCCGCGCGCAGCATCGCATCGTAGAAGGACTGCTGCGCGAGCTGCACGAGCGGCTTGTTGGATTCGGCGTCGACGATGAGCTCGACCGCAACACCGCGCCGTGCGGTATTGCACATCGCGGACAGGAAGGCCTCGCTCGGGATCACGTAGGGCGATGTCAGGACCACCTTCGAGCGCGCGCCGTACATGAGGGCGACCATAAGCGCCTCCGCCGTCCCCTCGTTGTAGCCGGGGCCGCTCGGCACGACCTGGGCTAGGCCGTAGCCCGACTCGTTCGGCGGGGCGGGGGTAAGGTCGTCGGATTCCGGCGGCAGCGTCCCGGTCTCGAGGTAGCGGTCGCCGAGGAGCACCGCGTGCAGCTGGCGCACGATCGGCCCGCGCGCACGCACGAGCATCTCCTCGTTGACGAGACCGCGGTTGGCATGCGCGCTCACGATGTTCTGCGAGCCGAAGAACGCGCATTCGCCGTCGACGATGACGATCTTGCGGTGGTTGCGCAGGTCGAAGCGGGCGGCGTTCGGCCCCCATAGCCGCAGCGGCATGACGGCGGTCACCTCCGCGCCCGCGGCGCGCAGGCGAGGCCCGAGACCCGACAAGCCGTCGCGCGAGCCGACGGCGTCCATCAGCACGCGCACCGCGAGGCCGCGCTGCGCGGCGCGCACGAGGGCGTCGCAGACGGCGCGTCCGACGTCGTCGTCCTCGAAGATGTAGAACAGCATGTGCACGTACTTGCGCGCGGCGTCGACGTGCGCGATGACGTCCGCGATCGCCGGGTCGTAGTGAGGCAGGAGCACGAAGCGGTTGCCGCCGGTGACCGGAAACTCCGAGAGCCGGTCGGCGAGGCGCAGCGCCGGCACGAGCTCGGGCGACACCGCGTGCGCGATCGTCGTCTCGAAGGAAGCGTGCCGCGGGGCCAGCCGCCGCACGAGCTCGAAGATCTGCTTCTGGATGCGGAAGCGGCGTCGCGGCATGTAGGCGCGGCCGATCAGGAGGTAGAGCAGCACCCCGAGCCACGGCAGGAAGAAGATGAGCAGCAGCCACGCGCGCGCCGCGCTCGGCGGACGCCGCTGCGGGACGTAGACGAGCGCGCCGATGCGCACGGCCCACTCGCTCGCCACGTAGAGCAAGCCCAGGTCGATGTGGCGCAAGGCGGCGAATTCGAAGGGCATGGCAGCGGGGCTAGAGGTCCGGCGCGCATGTTACCGTAGGGCGTCAGGCAAGGTGCCTCCCATGCCCGCTACCCCCGCGCTGCCGATCGTGCACAACCTCGCGCACAGCCGCTTCGAAGCGATGCTGCCCGAGGGCCTCGCCCGCGCCGACTATCGCCGCGTGGCCAACACGCTGCACATGATCCACACCGAAGTCCCTCGCGCGGTCGAGGGCCGGGGTATCGCGGGCGAGCTCGTGCAGGCGGCGCTCGACTACGCCGCGGCGAATGGCCTCAAGGTCCTGCCGCTGTGCTCTTACGTACGCGGCTACATGGGCCGGCACCCGGATAGCCACGCCCTGCTCGCCCCCGGCTCGCGAATCTGAAAAAGGGGTCAGACCCCATTACAAGGCCTGTCCCCTTTCTTGGCCCTGAGAATTGGTGCCAGGTCTTGTAATGGGGTCTGACCCCTTTTTCGGGTGTTCCAATTTAGAATAAATATTCCACGCCGGAGGGGCGCCATGGCCAACGCTACGACCTACGAAGAGCTCGCGCGCCACATCACGGAAACGTATCCGCAGCTGCCCGCGCGCCTGCAGGGGATCGCCCGCTTCGCCCTCGGCAACCCCGACGCGATGGCGCTGTCCACGGTGGCGGAGATAGCGCGCGAGGCGGGTGTCCCGCCGTCGGCGGTGATCCGCTTCGCCAACGCGATTGGCTACTCCGGCTTCACGGAGCTCTCGCGCGTATACCGCGAGCGGCTCGTCGCGCGCTCGGCGACCTACCGCGAGCGCATCGAGCAGATGCGCCGCACCGGCGGCGACCAGGGCCACGTGCTGCCGCAATTGGTCGACAGCTCGATACGCGAGCTCGAGCGGCTGCGCGAGCACCTCGACCCCAAGCGCCTGCGCGCGGCCGCCGACCTCGTGCTCGCCGCCGACTGTGTGTTCCTGCTCGCGCAGAAGCGCGCCTTCCCGGTCGCCGCGTACCTGGCCTACGGCCTCGCCCAGCTCGAGTTCCGCGCCCTCCTGCTCGACTCGGTCGGAGGGATGCTGCGCCAGCAGGCGGGTATGGCGTACCGCGGCAGCGTGCTCATCGCCGCGAGCTTCCGCAACTACACGCAGGACGTGGTCGACGCGGCCGAGCTCGCGCACGGGCATGGCGCCGCGATCGTCGCCATCACCGACGCCCCCGTCTCCCCGCTCGCCCGCTTCGCGCGGACCACGCTGCTCGTCGGCGACGATCCGACCGTGCAGTTCCGCTCCCTCGTCGCGCCGCTGTGCGCCGCGCAGGCGCTCGTGATGGCGGTGGGCTACGCCATCGCGGAGCGCAACGGGCGCAAGGCGGCAAGCGGAAAGATCCCGCGAAAACGGTCTTGACATCGCGCGCAAATAGAATGAATATTCCAAGAACCACGAAATCGGAACGTTCGGACCGACGGAGATCCAGCATGCCGCACGCAATGATCGACGCTTTCCCGGCCGAAGAGACGTCCGCGGAGCGGCTCGCCCCGCTGCCCTCGCTGCTGCACGCTGGCACCCCGCAGCAGCAGGCGGGCGGCGCATGCTCGGCCGCAACGGCGCAGCAGTGCGCCTGCGAGCCCGCCGGAGGGACGAGCCCTCCCGCTTCGCGCTGAAGCGACCCTTCGAAAGCTAGTGCAGCCGTTCGCGCGACTTGCGCGTCGCGTCCGAGAGCGTGCGGCGCGCGCCGCTGCCGCGCGTTTGCGGTGCGCGTCGCGCCTGCCAGAAACGGTAGATGAGCACCGAGGCCACCGCGAGCTCCTCCACCAGGCTCGCGCGCTTCTCCTTGTCGTCGATCCACTCCGCGAACTCGGGGTCCTGGTCGCCGAATGCGAGCGCCTCGATCGGGAAGATCCAGTCGCGCGCGTCCTCCGCGTCGTACAGCGGCTGCCAGGCTTCGTCGCGCAGCTTGACGCCCGCCATGTAGCCCTCGCACCACGCGGTGCCTTCGGGCGGCTGGCGGTCGTCCGACTTCTTTTCCTCGGGCAGGTACAGGAGCGGCTTGAAGCGCGTCGGCGACTCGGCGAGCGTGCGCTGGATGCCCACCATGTGGCGCAGGATGAGCGCCATGATGCGCTGCGCCTCCGCGCTGTTGCCGTACGCAGGGGTAGCGCTGCGGCCGCCGTCGCTCCACACCTGCGGCAGCCACTCCGACGGCTGGATCGATTCCGGGCCGCTCACGATCGCGGCGAGGAAGCCGTCCAGCATCTCGAGGTCCATGCAGTCTTCGGGCACCGCGTCCGACGCGAGGAAGCCCTCGAGCTCGTCGAGCTCGGAGTCGGATAGCGGCTCGTCCAGGGCGCGGGTATCGGTCATCACATCGTCGGTCCGGCAGCGTGCCCCGCCATTATATGATCCCCGCGCGGTGCGGGCCTCGCAAATTGCGAATGAAGCGATCCGGCGGACGATTCCTGCTTCCAATCTCCTCATCTGCATGACGCAGCAACGCGACTTCGACGCGATTGTCGTCGGCTCGGGTGCGACCGGCGGGATCGCCGCCTGGGCGCTCACCGCGAAAGGCCTGTCCGTCGCGGTGCTCGAGGCCGGTCCCGACCGGACACGCGTCTACGGGTCGACGCCCGGACGGATCGCGCGCCTCGCGCGCGCGTGCATCGCGCGCGACCAGCCGGTCCAGAGGCGCCACGTCGTGTACTGGATGACGGACTCCCGCCTGTTCGTGAGCGACCGCGACAATCCGTACGTGACGCCTGCGGACGCGCCGTTCGCCTGGATACGCGGACGCCAGGTGGGCGGGCGAACGCACTTATGGGGCGGGCTTTGCCTGCGCTTCTCCGACCGCGAGTTCGCAGGCCCGAATGCACAATGGCCGTTTCGCCACCGCGATCTCGACCCATACTATGGCCGGATCGAGCGCCTGCTCCACGTGCACGGCACGCGCGACGGCCTCGCGCAACTGCCCGACGGCGAGTTCGGCGACGCGAGCCCGATGTCGCCCGGCGAGCTCCACCTCAAGGCGTCGCTCGCGCGGCGTTTCGGACGCCACGTGATCGCGGCGCGCGGCATCCGCGCGCCGCGCGCCGGGGTCAATGGAACCGCGGGCCTGTTGTCGTCGAACGCGACGTCGCTCGCCGCCGCGCGCGCGACGGGTCGCATGACCTTGCGCAGCGACACGGTGGTCACGCGCGTCGCAGTCGACAGCGCGAGCGGGCGCGCGACAGGCGTCGAATGCATCGATGCGCGCACGCTCGCCCCACATTCACTGCGCGCGCCGCTCGTCGTGCTCTGCGCCTCCGCGCTCGAGAGCGTGCGCGTGATGCTCAACTCGCGCTCGGCGCGGCATCCCGGCGGCATCGGCGCGGCGCGCGGCCTGCTCGGGCGCGGCATCATGGACCACGTCGCGATCCCGCTGCTCTTTCAGCTGCCGCACGTACCCGAGGCTGCAGGGTTGCAGCTCCTCGGCAGCGACGGCGTGGTCATCCCGCGCTACGACACGGCCGGCGGCAACGCCCGCGGCTACGGCTACTGGGGCGGCGTCAGCCGCTTCCCCCTTCCCCGATGGCTGCGACGGGATCGCGGGGCCGCACTCGGCGTGCTGTATGGAATGGGCGAGGCCGCGCGCGACGACGGCAACCGGATCGCGCTCGATGCGGCGCGCACCGACAAGTGGGGCGTGCCCTGCGCCGCGATCCGCTACGCGTGGACCGACGACGACGTGCGCCTCGCGCAGCGCATGCGCGAGGACGCAACCTCGATGATCGAAGCGTGCGGCGGACGGGTGGTCGGCGTCGCCGACGTGCTGCGGCTCCCGTTCCTGCGCAACCGAGGTCACGCGGAGATGGATACGCCCGGCCTGTTCGTGCACGAGGTGGGCGGCGCACGCATGGGGGACGACCCCGCGACGTCGGTTGCCGATCCATTCGGGAGGGTCTGGGATTGCCCGAACCTGGTCCTCGGCGACGGCGCGACCTTCGTCACCTCGGGCTGGCAGAATCCGACACTCACCGAGATGGCGCTGTGCCTGCGCGCCTGCGAACACGCCGCCGACCGGCTCGGGGCGGGCGCGCCGTGAACCTCGCGCGGCGCTTCCTGGTCACCGGCGCGCGCGGTGCGTTCGGGCGCGAGCTCACGAATGCGCTCCAGGCGGCCGGTGCGAGCGTCGCGACCGCGCGCTTCGGCGAGGACTGGACGTACGGCGACTACGGGTTCTTCTCGCGGGCGCGGCTGGCGCCCATCGACGTGCTCGTCCTGTCGCACGGCGCCAAGGGCGCCCAGGCGATGGCGGCCAACTGCACCTCGTTCGTCGAGATCGCGGAGCGCTACCGGCACGCGCGGGGAGAGACGTCGCAGCCTGCCGAGATCTGGGGATTGGGCTCGGAGATCGAGCTGCACCCGGCGTTCGGCGCGACGGCGCGTGGCTACCTGGAATCGAAGCGCGCTTATGCACGCTATGCCGCGCGCCTCTACGGCGACGACGGCGTCACGTACCGCCACATCGTGCCCGCGGCGTTCCGCTCCGGGATGGGTCCCGGCCCCATCTCCGCGCGAACGGCCGTGCGCATCGCGCTCTTCTTCCTTGCGCGCGACTGGAAATACGTGCCGGTCACCTACACCGGCATGGCGTGGCTCAACTACCTTCGCTTTCGCCGCCTCTCCCTCGCAGCGCATGGGCGAGGTTGAGCGCCAGCGCGAACAGGAGCACGGCGCCGGCCTGGTGCGCCGCGGCGAGCGGCAGCGGCACCACGAGAAGCACGGTCGCGATGCCGAGGCCCACCTGCACCGCGAGCATCGCCAGAACGAGATTCGCGGCTATGCGCGCGCGCCGCGAGGCTTCCGGAGCGCGGTGCACGCGCCGCCACGCGACGAGCGCCAACGCCGTCACGGCCAGCGCGAGCAAGCGGTGATCGAGCTGCACGGTGGCCATGTTGTAGAAAAAGTTCTTCCACCAGGGCGCGAGCATGAGCGTCTCGGGTGGAACGACGTGCCCGTTCATGAGCGGGAACGTGTTGTACGCGAAGCCGGCGCGTATGCCGGCGACCAAGCCCCCGCTCATCACCATGACGAAGACGAGCGCGGCGAGCCCGGCGCCCGTGCGCCGCAATGCCGTCGGCGCCGCGACCGGCCGCGCGCGCGACGACTCGAGCAGCGACATCGCGATCCAGAGCATCGCGCCGAAGAGGGCGAACGCCAGCGCGAGATGCGCGGTCAGGCGGAACTGCGACACGCTTGGTTCGTCGACGAGACCGCTTTGCACCATGTACCAGCCGAGCGCGCCCTGCAACGCGCCCAGCACGAAGATCGCGCCGAGCATGCCGCCGTAGCCTTTGGGGATCGCGCGCCGAAGCGCGAACCAGAGCAAAGGCAGGAGGAACGCGACGCCTATCAGACGGCCGAGCAGCCGGTGCGCGTACTCCCACCAGAAGATGCGCTCGAACTCCCCGAGCGACATGCCGCGGTTGACGAGCTGGTATTCGGGGGTGGCCTGGTACTTCGCGAACGCGGCCTGCCAGTCCTGCTCGGACAGCGGCGGAAGCGCGCCGACGATCGGCTGCCATTCCGTGATGGACAGGCCCGAGTGCGTGAGCCGCGTGACGCCGCCCACGACCACCATGAGGAGCACGAGCGCGCAGCAGACGAGGAGCCACACCGCCATCGCTCGATGCGCGGGCGGCGCCGTCGCGCGCGCGGCGGCGAGCGAGGCGGAAGAGACGGCCGTCGAGGGACTGCCCATGCGCGATTATCCCATGCGCTCCGGCGCGGCCCGCGGCGCGAAGTAGAATGCCGACCATGAGTCCACGCGTGCGTTACGAGCATTTCGCCGCGGTCCTCGCGCTCGCATTCGCCGCGCACGCGGCCGCCGACGTCGTGGTCAAAGACGCCTGGATACGCGGCACGGTGCCGGGCCAGCAGGCGACCGGCGCCTTCATGCTGCTCCAAAGCGGCGGCGATGCGGCGCTCGTCGCCGTCGCCACGCCGGCCGCGAAAATCGCCCAGATTCACGAGATGGCGATGGAAGGCGGCGTCATGAGGATGCGCGCGGTCGACTCGCTTCCGCTGCCCGCGGGCAAGGCCGTGGAGCTTTCGCCCGGCGGCTACCACCTGATGCTGCTCGACCTTACGCGTCCGCTCAAGGAAGGCGACAGCGTGCCGCTGTCGCTCACCTTCGCCGACAAGGCGGGCCACAGGACCACGCAGGAAATCGTGGCGAAGGTGCGCGCCCTGACGGCCCCTGCGCCGAAGCACTGACGACTTACGGATTCTCCCGCGTCAGCGGCACGAAGCGCACGGCGAGCGTGCTGCGCATGACGGTGCGGCCGTCCGCGTCCTTGGTGATCACCAGGAGATCCTGGATGCCGTGGTGCGAGCCTACCGGGATCACCATCTTGCCCCGCGGCGCGAGCTGGTCGACGAGCGGCTGCGGCACGTGCTCGGGCGCCGCGGTGACCAGGATGGCGTCGAACGGCGCCGCGTCGGGCCATCCCCGGTAGCCGTCGCCGATGCGCACGTCGATGTTGGCGTAGCCGAGATCGGCGAGCACCTTGCGCGCGTGCTCGCCGAGCGGACGCACGATCTCGATCGTGTGCACGCGCGCCACGCATTGCGCAAGGATGGCAGCCTGGTAGCCGGAGCCTGTCCCCACTTCCAGCACGCGCGCATCCGGCGACGGATCGGCAAGCTCCGTCATCAGCGCGACGATGAACGGCTGTGAGATGGTCTGGCCGAGACCGATCGGCAGCGGATGGTCGCGATAGGCATCGGCGGCCAGCCCGGGCGGCACGAAGCGATGCCTAGGTACGGTTCGCAGCGCGCGCTCCAGGCACGGCGAAAGCCGCTCGCGGCCGGTCTCGCCGCTCGTCGCCTGCATCTGCGCCGCGATCGCGTCGACGAGGCGCGCGCGCTTGCCGTCGAAGTCGTCGTTGGCCGACGCGTTCATCGGACCGGCGACCATCGTGGCCGCGGTGAGCAGTCGGCGCAGAGTATCCTTGACCATGGCGCTGGCAGGCAGGCGGTCTGTCCATCTATCATTCTCTTCCTGTCGGCGGCTGTCCATGGAGAACGTCATGCCGAGCTATACACCCCTGTCCGCGGGCTTCGGGATCGAAGCCGCGGGCGTGGACCTCGCGCAGCCGATGACGGCGAAGGCGTTCGCGCAGATCGAGCGCGCGTTCTACGAGCACCAGGTGCTCACCCTGCGCGCGCAGGACCTCACGCCCGCGCAGTTCGTTGCCTTCGCGCGCCGCTTCGGGCCGCCGCAACCACACGTGATCGACCAGTTCCACCATCCTGCGGACGCCAACATCCTCATCCTCTCCAACGTGAAGAAGGATGGACAGCCGACCGGATTGCAGGACGCGGGATCGTACTTCCACACCGACTACAGCTATCTCGCCGTGCCGGCGCGCGCGACCACGCTGTACTCGCGCGTGGCGCCGAAGGTCGGCGGCGACACGCTGTTCGCCAACCAGCAGGCGGCGTACGACGACCTGGCGCAGGCGATGAAGAGGCGGATCGCGCCGCTCTTTGCGATCCACCACTACGGCAACCGCAACGATCTCGACGAGCGCAGCCGCACGGTGGCGTCGGTGCTCACCGACGAGCAGAAGGCGAAGATGCCGCTCATCACGCACAAGGTGGCGCGGCCGCACCCGGTCACCGGACGCATTTCGCTCTACGCCGTTTCGGGCAGCTCCTTCGGCATCGTCGGGATGCCGCAGGACGAGGCGCGCGACCTGCTGGACGAGCTTGCGGCGCATTCCACCCAGCCCAAATACCAGATGCGCTTCAAGTACGGCGTGGGCGACGTCGTGGTCTGGGACAACGCGTCGCTCCTGCATTCGGCCACGCTCACCGATCCGGAGGACGCCCGCACGCTTTGGCGCATCACGATGCTCGAGACGTCCGCCGGCTCCACGGCGCACGACCTGCTGGCGCCGACCTTCGCGAGTGGCGCGATGTAAGCGGGCATTGCCAGCAACCCGACGGTCCGCCGCCGGGGTATGCTCGCGACTTCATGCGGCGCATCGTCTTCTTCGCCGTCCTGCCGCTGCTGCTGCTGTCGATGCAGCACGAGGGCTACGTGCATCCGCTGTCGCACCTGCTCGGGCGCGCTCCTGCGCCGCACGAGACCGTGCTCGCGGCGGCGCACGCGAACGCCGACTGCGTCGAATGCGCGCTGCTCGCGGGCGGCCTCAACGCCGTGCACGCCTCGCCCGTGCTCCTGCCTTCCGAAGCGCCGCCCGCGGCGCTCGTGTTCGGCTCGTACCGCTCCCGGGCGGCGGAAGTTCCCACCTGGTTTCAAAGCCGCGCCCCGCCCGTCCTCGTGTAGCTCGTAGTCCGTTCGGCTAGTCGCCGCCTGCGCGGTGGCGCATGTACGGTCCTTCACGAGGAGGGTTTCACGTGTCCAGCTCACGCCTGGCGCGCGGCGCGATGGCGCTCGCGCTCGGCATGGCGACCAGCGCCCATGCCGCCACCGACGCGGATCTCGAGGCCATACGCAACGAGATCCGCCAAATGAAAGAGTCGTACGAAGCGCGCATCCGCGCGCTCGAGGATCGCTTGAAGGCCGCGGAAAGCGCGGCCGCACCTGCGCCTGGGCCATCGCCGGCGCCCGCACCGGCATCGGCGCCCGTGGCCGAGGCCCCCGCTGCGCCGGCGCCGCCCACCGCCTCCGGCATCGCGGCGTTCAATCCCGCGATCTCGGCCGTGCTGCAGGGCGCGTACATCAACTTGTCGCAGGACCCCAAGAAGTACATGCTCGCGGGCTTCGTACCGAGTGGCGACATCGCGCCGGGGCCGCGCAGCTTCAGCATCGCCGAGTCGGAGCTCAACCTGTCGGCGAGTGTGGACCACCTGTTCTCGGCGGCGCTGACGTTCTCGCTCTCGCCGGAGAATACCGTCGAGGTCGAGGAGGCGTACGCGGTGGCCACGGCGCTCCCGTACGGCATCACGCCGAAGTTCGGCCGCTTCTTCTCCGGCCTCGGCTACCTCAACCAGCAGCACCAGCACGCGTGGGATTTCTACGACGCGCCGCTCGTCTACCAGGCGTTCTTCGGCGGGCAGTACACGCAGAACGGCGTGCAGGTGAAATGGGTCGCGCCGACCGACACGTTTCTCGAGCTCGGGGCGGAAGGCGGCAGCGGTACGAACTTCCCGGGCGACGACCGCAACAAGAACGGCGTGGGCGACGGTGTCGCGTACGTGCACGCCGGCGGCGACGTCGGCGCCAGCAACAGCTGGCTCGGCGGGCTTTCGTACCTGCAGACGGCGTCGGGCGACCGCGCGTACTCGATCGTCGACACGAGCGGCGTCGACACGCCGGTGAGCTTCACCGGCAGGAGCCGCATCGCGGTCGCCGACTTCGTGTGGAAATGGGCACCGAACGGCAACGCGCAGGAGCACAACTTCAAGCTGCAGGGCGAGTACATGTGGCGCCGCGAAAGCGGCGACCTTACCTACGACACGAGCGTCAACGGAAGCCTCGCGGCGACGTCGAGCTACGGCTCGCGGCAGAGCGGCTTCTACGTGCAGGGCGTGTGGCAGTTCATCCCGGAATGGCGCGTCGGGGTGCGCTACGACTGGCTCGATCCCGGCAGCGTGAGCTACGGCGTCAACGGCGCGTATTTCGGCGACGACGGCTTCCGCCCGCAGCGCACGTCGGTGATGTTCGACTGGACGCCGTCGGAGTTCTCGCGCCTGCGGCTGCAGTACTCGCAGGCGAAGCTGATTCCGGGGATCACGGACAACCAATGGTTCCTGCAATACATCCTCACGCTGGGCGCGCACGGCGCGCATCGTTTCTGACAAGGAGAAATCATGATCCGCTACTTCCTCGCGGTAGTGCTGCTCGCCGCGGCCGCCCCTGCGTGGTGCGCGCTCAACGTCTTCGCGACGGTCCCCGAGTGGGGCGCCCTCGCGCAGGAGCTTGGCGGCGACAAGGTGAACGTGTACGTCGCGACGAGCGCGCTGCAGGACCCGCACCACGTCGAGGCGAAGCCCAGCCTCATCGCGCGGGTGCGCAATGCCGATCTCGTCGTGGCCACCGGCGCCGAGCTCGAGATCGGCTGGCTGCCCCTCGTCACGCAGCAGGCCGGCAACCCGAGGGTGCAGCCGGGCAAGCCAGGTTACTTCGAGGCGGCCCGCTACGTCGCATTGCTCGAGAAACCGGAGCGACTCGACCGCGCCGAAGGCGACGTCCATCCCGGAGGCAACCCGCACATCCAGACCGATCCGCGCAATATCCTCAAGGTGTCGCAACCCCTCGCCGCGCGCCTGGCCGAGCTCGATCCCGCCAACGCCTCGTTCTACGCGGCGCGCCAGAAGGGGTTCGCAGAGAAATTCGCCGCGGCCATCGCGATCTGGGAGAAGGATGCCGCGGCGCTGCGCGGGGCCCCGGTCGTGGTCCAGCACAAGGACTGGACCTACCTCTTCGCGTGGCTCGGCATCAACGAGGTGGGCGCCCTGGAACCCAAGCCCGGCGTGGAGCCCACGACCGCGTATTTGAGCGAGGTGCTCGAGACCATCAAGCAGAAGTCCCCGAAGATGGTCGTTCGCGCGGCTTACCAGAGCGACCGCGCCTCGCAATGGATCGCCGAGCGGGCGAAGATCAACGTCGTCACGCTGCCCTTCACGGTCGGCGGCGACGAGCAGGCGAAGGATCTGTACGGCCTGTTCGACGACACCCTCGCGCGGCTGCGCAAGGGGGCGCAATGACGTTGGGCGCCGGCGAGCTCGCGATTGTCCTTCCGGCGCTCGCCGCCGGGGTCCTCGTGTGCGCGACTCACGTGCCCCTCGGCATGCAGGTGCTCGCCCGCGGGATCGTGTTCATCGACCTCGCGATCGCCCAGATCGCCGGGTGCGGCGTGCTGCTCGCCGATCAGCTCGGGTTCGAGGCCGAAGGCATCGCCGTGCAGATCGCCGCGCTCGTCGCCGCGCTCGCCGGTGCGCTGCTGCTCACCTGGACCGAGCGCGTGTTCGCCGACGTGCAGGAGGCCGTGATCGGCGTGGTGTTCATCCTCGCGGCCACCGGCGGCGTGCTGCTGCTCGCGAGCAACGTGCACGGCGGCGAGCATTTGCGGGATCTCCTGGTCGGGCAGATTCTCTGGGTGCAGCCTTCGCGCCTGGCGTGGGTCGCGCTCGTCTACGCCGCGATCCTCGCCGCCTGGTTCGGGTTCCGCGCACGAATGCCGCGAGCCGGCTTCTACGTCCTGTTCGCGATTGCGGTAACGCTTTCGGTGCAGCTTGTGGGCGTGTACCTCGTGTTCGCGTCGCTGATCGTGCCGCCGCTCGCCACGAGGCGCATGACGCGCGGACGGCTTGCCGCCGCGTGGGCGATCGGCGTTGCCGGCTACGCGCTGGGGCTCGTCGTCTCGACGATGGCGGACCTGCCGAGCGGGCCCGTGATCGTGTGGATGCTGGTGGCGCTGGGTGTGGCGGCCGATCTCGCGATGCGCACGCGAGACAGCGCCGCTGCCGTACCGGGCCATCAGCGCGGCCAGTAGCCGGCCGCCGCGATGCATCCGGCGCCGAGCGCCATGCACGCCGCGCGCGCGCCGGCGCTCCCGGGCGTTGCGTTCGTCTTGAGCTCCGGGATGAGGTCGGCAGTGGCCACGTAGATGAACGCACCCGCGGCAAACGCCACGACGTAGGGGAGCGCAAGGGTCGTCGACGAGAACGCCACGGACGCGGCGACCGCGCCCGCCGCGGCGGGAATTCTGCAAGCGGCGCTAAGCGCTACGGCGCGGCCGCGCGCGAGGCCGGCATCCTGGAACACCGCGAAGTTGCCGACTTCGCGCGGAATCTCGTGAGCGAGGATGGCAAAGGTCGCCACTACGCCGAGGCGCGGATGCACCGCAAACGCAGCGCCGATGAGCACGCCGTCGGTCAGGTTGTGCAGCGCGCTCGCGGCGAGGATCAGCGTCGCGCTCGCGGGCGCCGCACGCGGCGCCCGGTGAAGCACGGCGGCTTCGAGCGTGAACATGGCGACCACCGCGGCGAGCGCCACTGCGAGCGTCCCGCGGAGCGGGCGGATGGGAAGGATCTGCGCGGCCTCGGGCAGCAGGTGAACGAACGCCACGGCGAGGAGCACGCCCGCGGCGAAGCTCACGAGAAAGGGCCTCCACCGGCGCGGCGCGGAGTACGCCAGCGCGCCGGCGGCGATGGCGAGCAGTCCGCAAGCGAACGTGGCGACCACCCCCCACGCGACCATCGCCTGCGTCAATGGGGGCTGACGTGCTCGGCCCGCGTCATGCGGTAGAGCAGTCCCGAGGGATCGGACTTCACGAGCGCGAGCTTGCCGCTCACGACGATAGGCTCCATCGAGAACTGCACGGGCTTCGCCGCGAAGACCTCGACGATCGCCTCCGGACCTGCGGGCAGGCAGAACGGGCAGTGCGGCGGTGCCGCGGAGACGAGGAAGTGCTTCTGCTCTTCGCCCAGGTCCATCGGTATCATGAAGCCTTGCACGCGCACTTGCGTTCCGTCGAGCGCGAGGATTGCGGGGCTGAAGCGGGGCACGATCTTGTCGCCTTGCTTGACGGGCTCCACGGCGGCAAGCGTGGTCCAGGCCACGACACCCTCCGCTTGCGGCAGCACGCTCGCGCCGTACATGGATGCGCTCGGCAGTCCGCTCATCGGGACGCCGGTCGACAGGGCGAACGCCAGACCCGGCAGCAGCGCCGCGAAGGCGCCGACGATGCGCACGCGATTTCGTCTGTTCATGGTGCTTCTCCTCAGTCGGGATGCTTCATGCCGCAATGCTTGCCGTAGGCAATGCCCGCGCATGCCTTGGCGAGCTCGGCGTTGCATTCGTCTTCGTCGCGGCCGGATTCCTGGCACTTCGCAGCGGCTTCGTGCGCCGCCGCCATGATGCGGTGGCGGCGGATGTCTTCCTTGGTGTGCGCCGCCTCGAGCGCGGGATCGACCTTGGATTTCGCCACTGTGGCGCCGCTCTTCGGGGCTGGGGTGGCGGTGTCGGCGGCTCGCGCCGCGACGGCGAATGCCGCTACGGCAATGCCAAACATCACTGAACGTCCGATCATCATGATTGTCTCCGGTTTCGAAATAGAGATCACGCGCGGCGGGCGAGCGTCGCCGAGATGTCGGCGCGGGCGGCGCGCAGGCTCGGAAGCAGCGCTCCGAGCAGGGCGGCCAGCGAGGCCGGCACGACGAGCCAGAGCTCGCTGCGCGTGAACCGCCACGGCTCGAGGCGCAGGCTCTGCTGCTCGGTCATGGTCCAGGCGAGGATCGCCGCGAGCGCGTGCGCGAGGAGCAGCCCCGCGAGGCAGCCGATCGCCGCCAGCATCAGCGCCTCGATCAGGAGCATGGAGGCTACGGTCGCGGGCCGCGCGCCCAGCGTGCGCAGCACCGCGATGTCGTACGCACGCTCGTTGAGCGCGTGATACAGCGCGATGAACAGCGAGAGCGCGGCGGTGACCAGCACCACCCCGCCGAACGCGCGGATGACGTCGGCGCCCACGCCGATGATGTGGAACAGGCGGGCCGACTCGCTGGCCGGCGAGGCGGCCTGCATGTTCGTCTCGCTGTTGATGCGGCGCGGCAGCGACACGGCGGCCAGCGGCGTCGCGTACTGCACCAGCAGCATCGTGACCTGCCGTTCGGCAGCCACCACCTTCTGCTCCTCGGGGTCCTCGAGCGGTCCCTCGTGCACGAACCACACGCTCTCGGTGTTCACGAGCACGAGCCGATCGAGGACGGTGCCGGTAGGCTCGAGGACGCCGACGACGGTGTAGACGGAATCGCCGTGCACGGGGCCGCCCTCTACGAGGCCGTGCGAGCCGACGAACCGGTCGCCGACACGCAATCCGGTCGAGGCTGCGACTCGAGCGCCGAGCACCGCCTGCATCTTGTCCGACCACATTCGCCCCGAGGCGAGCTTGCCGCCGTAGAGATCGGCGTAATCGTGATTGGTGCCGACGATGCGGAATCCGCGAAAGCTGTCGCCGAGCGACACCGGAATGGCGCGCCTGACCAGAGGGTCGCGCGAGAGCGCTTCCGCATCGTGCAGGGAGATGTTGCCGGTCGGCGCGTCGAGCTGGTAGACGCCCGCCAGGATCAATTGCAGCGGGCTTCCCTTCGCGCCCACGACGAGGTCGATGCCGCGCGCGTCGCGGTTCAAGCTGTCCGCCACCTGCGCGTCGACGATCACGACGAAGCCGATCGTGGCCACGCCCAAGGCGAGCAGCAGCACGCTCAGGAGCGCCGCAAGCGGGCGGGCGCGGACGTAGCTCCAGGCAAGCTCCGCAGTGTTCACGCGGCCTCCCTCGCAGGGGCCCGCGCGAGCGTGAGCCGATGAGGCACGGCGCCGCGCAGGCGCGCGTCGTGCGTCGCGATCACGAGCGCGGCGCCATGCCCGGCGGAGGCCTCGAGCAGCATGTCGCGCACTGCCGCGCACGACTCGTCGTCGAGACTCGACGTCGGCTCGTCAGCGAGCAGCAGCTTGGGACGGTTGACAAGCGCTCGTGCGATCGCCACGCGCTGCTGCTGTCCCACGGAAAGCTCGTGGGGGCGGGCGCGTCCGCAATCGCCGACGTCGAGGGACGTCAGCGCCGCGAGCGCCGCCTTGCGATCGACGGGGAGCCCGGCAACGCTTTGCGCCACGAGCAGGTTCTGCAACGCGGTGAGCGTGGGCAGCAGATGAAACTGCTGCAGCACGATGCCGATATTGCGGCCGCGGAACCGGTCGCGCTGCGGCGGCGAGAGGACGGCGAGATCCTGCCCCGCGACGAGGACGCGGCCTTGGCTGGGCACGAGCAGCCCTGCCATGAGGTGAAGCAGCGTGGTCTTGCCCGATCCGGAAGGCCCGACGACCAGGGCTTTGCCGGCCGCCTCGACCTCGAACGCGTCGACCGCCACGATCTCGCGGCCGCCGTAGGCGAAGCGCAGTCCCTCGACCCGGATCATCGGCGAGCGTCAGCGCCTCGTCGGCCGCAGTCCGAGCAGCGTCCGTACAGCGTCAGGTCGTGCGCGTCGACGCGGAAGCCGCGCGGCGCGAGGCGGTGCAGGTCGCCCGGGCATCCCTTCATGTCGAAAACGCGGCGGCAGGCCGTGCATTGGAAATGGTGATGGTGGTCCGAATGGGCGACCTCGTACCGCGGGCTTTCCCCGGCGACGGCGACCGCGGCGATGCCGCCTTCCTCCAGCAGGAGCTTGACGGTGCGGTACACCGTGGCCGTCCCGAGGCCGGGCACCAGCGCGCTCGCGGCAGCCAAGATCTCCTGCGGCGACAAGGGACGCCGAGCACTGCGGATTGCCCCAAGAATCGCTCGCCGCTGCCTCGTGTCTCTTTCGCCGCTCATGGCCGCCCTTCCCGCAAATGATATCTCATTATCGTCTACGCTAGTGATAATAGTTTATCATTTGGTGAAGTCGTGTTCGGAGGCACTCGCACACACGCGGGAGGCGCGCGGCACTCATGAAGCGGTATCGGCATCCCCTGACCGCGGTGGCCCTCGCCCTGCTCCTGCTCGCAGCGCAAGTGGGCTCGCAGCTAGCGCCGGCGCCCTGCCGACAGCGCCCACGCCGCTCTGTCGAGCCCATACGCCGCAAGGAGCGACGCGCCGACGAGGGGGTACAGCACGGCAACGGGAAGCACGATAGCCGCCAGGACCCAGTACGTTCTGCGATCGCGCGGAGCCGGAGGCATCCCGAGTGTGCCTTGTGGACGCCGCTTCCACCACATCGTCGCCGATGACACAGCCAGCACGAGTATCGCGAGGCAGCCCAGTAACATGACATAGCGGTTGACGCCGCCGTATTCCTGCCCTTGATGTACGGCGATGCCCCACTCGATCGCTTTCGCCGCCGGGCCGAAGCGCGGGTAACCCACGTCATCGAGCACGCCGCCCGTATATTGGTCGATGTACACCACGCGCACATCCTCCACCCGGTCGGGGCTGTAGGTCGCGGCGTAAGCACCGCGCGGGCCCCGCGGCAACGTGAGGCTGTACGGCTTCGGCATCCCCATGCGAGCGAGCGCGAGCGCCGCCGAATCCACGTCGATGGGCGTTGCGCCCGAGGCCGCAGATGCGGGCGCGGGCGCCTTCTCGAGCGCCCACGGCAGCGGGGATTCGTCGTGGTGGTGCTCGTGCGCGCTGCCCGGCGGCGACGGGACGACGTTCTCGAGGGCCCAATCGGGCACTACGTCCGCGGGCGGGTTGGGACGGCTGAGGCCGGCGGATGTGGCGAGTTCCTGGACCTTGCCGCCCCAAACATCGGACCAGGGCATCCCGGTAACGGCGAGGAAAAGAACGATCGCGCCGGCGAAGGCACCCGTGACCGCGTGCAGATCGCGCCAGAACGTGCGCGCGCGCGGCGTGGCCCGGATCGTCACGACGCCGCCCCCGCGGCCCCGTGGCCACCAAAGGTAAAGCCCGGTTGCAACCAGTAAGATCGCCCAACCTGCGGCGACCTCCATGAACCAGCTCGCCTTCGGGCCGAAGTATTGGAGGCTGTGCAGCTTGCGCACGACCTGCATCGCGCCGCCGAAGCTTGTCGTGCCGGTGACCTCGCCGCGATAAGGATCGACGAACGCCGTCTCGGCGCTGCCGTTCGCGTGCACCGTCATGCGAACGGCGCGGTCGGGCTCGGCGGCCAGTGTCAGCTGCATGACCCTTCCGCCCGTGGCGGCCTCGGCTGCGTCGATGAGGCGCGAGAGCGACCTCGCCTCGCCGGCCGGCGATACCGTATCCCACGCGCGGTAGATCCAGGCGTCGATCTCGTCCTTGAACAAATAGACCGCGCCAGTCGCGGCGAGGACGACGAGGAACGGCAGCACGAGGAGCCCGGCGATGAAATGCCAGCGCCACACGGCCCGATAGAAGGACCCTTGCGTGACGGTGTGGGAGACGGGGCGCGCCATGCTAGTTCAGCGCGAGTCGCACACCGGCGAAGAAGGTGAACGGCGTACCGAGCGTCGGCGTCGCATTGCCCGAGTTCTGCGCGATGTATTGGCGATTGAACAGGTTCCCGATCTGGGCGAACAGTTCGATCTGATTGTTGAAGCGATACGACGCCGAGAGGTCGACCACCACGTAGCTGTCGATCGGCATCGTCGCTGCGTTGTCAGTGTAATAGCCCTGGACATAGCGCACACGGGCCCCCCCCTTCCACCCGTTGCCGGGGTTCCAGGCAACGATGGCGCTCGCCGTGTTTAGCGGAATGCCGCCCTCGGTGTTGCCGACGGTCGTCGGATCGGCCGGGTTGTCCAGGATCTTCGGATTGTTGTAGGCGTAGGTGAAAAGCGCGTTCCAGTCGCGCGCAAAGCTCCAATTCACTTCCGCTTCGACACCATTGGTGCGCGCCTCGCCGGCGTTGATGTTGACGGTGCCGAAGAAGAAGCCGGGCGGCAGCTCGTCCTCGCTCAGGTTGCGAAACGTGATCAGGTTCTTGATCGTATTGGAATACGCCGTGATTTGCCCGCGCCACTGCGCGCAGTCGAAGTCGACGCCGACCTCGCCGCCGGTGAGGCGTTCCGGAGTGAGCGCGGCATTCGGCAGCAAGATACCGCCGGGGATCGAATACCCGCGATACAGGTCGCCTTAGTTCGGCGCACGAAATGCCTTGTACGCGGCGGCGCGGACGGCCCAATTGTCGGTGAGCGCGTAGCGAACCGCGATGCGCGGATTCCAGGCAGACGCGCTTTCGTCGGGGGTGGGGCCCATGCCGCCGGGGTTACCGTCGTAGCCATCGTAGTTGAGCCAATACTCGTAGCGAACGCCGGCCGTGAGTTGCATCCGCTCGACAGGCACGAACTCGCCCTGTACGAAAACGCCCGTGAAGCGCTGTTTGCCCCCGCCGACGTCGGTGCGGATCTGCGTGCCCGACTCGTCGAAGATCTGCGCGACGTCCTGGCCGCTGATGACGTGGTAGTCCATGCCCGCCGAGAGCAGGGGCACGGCATCACCGAAGCGCTTCGACCACACGGCCGAAACGCCGGTATCGCTCACGACGGTCCGATGGATATTCTGGATGTATTCCGCATAGCCGCGGTCGGAGCCTTCGGGCGTACCGTTGTTGGCGGTCCAGAACACTTCGCCGGTGTAGTAGCCGGTCAGCACAAGGCGGCTGCCGTCGTCGAAACGCTTGCGGATCGCGCCCGAATAGTCGTCGTTGCGCTGCCAGTTCGTGCTGAGTGGAGTCCCCAGCTGCTGATTCTCCTGCTGGTAATTCGCCCGGATGAAGCCGTCGAGCGTCGCGTCGACGCACCCATTGGCGGTCATTTCGGCGCTCTGCGCCTTGAACGACGTCGGGATGTCGAGCGGCGCGCGAAGATCGGGCGGCACTTCGTTGTAGCCGTCAGTGCGCCATTCGCTCACGTTGGCATCGAGTCTGAAGTGGTCGGATTGCAACCATGATCCGGTTGCGGTGGCCCGGCCCGTGCCGAGATTGCCATAGCCGCCGTCGGCGCTGGCCTCGGTGGTCGTCGGCTCTCGCGAAATGATGTTGACGACCCCACCCATTGCGTAATTGCCCCAGGTACTCGCGAACGCTCCGCGGATCACGTCGACCCGTTCGACGGTCTCCATGGGAACGCGGTTCCACTGCACGTACCCAAAGAACGGGTCGTTGAGCGGCACGCCGTCGCGCAGAACGAGCGCACGCGCGTATCCCCCCAAGCCGCGCATCGAAACGAGGTTCGCGGTCGGATGCTGCGCCCATGAAGAGTAGTCCGGCAAGTTCAAGCCGACCACAGTGCGCAAGACATCGTCGAGCGATTGTGCCGGCGTAGCGAGGATCTGGGCCCCGCTCACGATCGAAGCGCTGAACGGCTCTTCGGTGACGCCAAACTCGCTGCGATTGGCAGTGACGGTGACTGGCGACAGCACGGGAACGCCTTCGTCCGCGGCATGTACGAGGTCGGGGGTGGCGAGGGCAACGGTTGCCGGTTAGCGCGCCTGCCGCGACGAGGCGCAGGGGCGTCGCATTCCGACCCGTGACGATACGCCTACGGTGTTGCGACAAAGGTTTCCCCCAAGCGAGCGCTCAGGTTGAGCCTGGGTGCGACAAGCCCGGCGAACCAAGCCGAGGTCGACATGGACCGTCGGCGGCATCGCCGACGGGCGCAGCTAGGCGGCGGGGGGCGGCCGCGCCTGCGCGGCTCTCCACGGGAACGGAGTCGCGCGGGAAAGGCGGAGGGAAATGGGTGGGGCGAGAATCGCGCCGACAACGAACGGTCGCTCCGGTCTGGCGCCTGGCGCAGGCGCACCGAAGCTAGCGCAGCAGGCCCCGTCGATGCAGCCGTTCGCGCTATGCAAGCCGCTGTCGTCGCTGCGATCGGGAACCGCTCGTTTGATCGACGAGCAGAAACCCGGGCGCAGCTCGCCGCCACGCACCACGCCAGCGTGCGCGAGTGGCGGCAACAACGCGTTGACAAGGATCGCCAGCGTCGCGGTCCAGGTGCAAAACCCAAATCGATTCGGAATGCGGAGCATTGCTCAAAAGCATAGCCGAGCACGCGCTTGCCAGCAATTGCGGGTTTGCGCCGGGTTCACAGCGAGCGCGTCAGATTGGCCGCGCGCCGCCCGCTTCGAATGTGCACTGCGAGCACGACCGGCAGCGCGACGCCCGCAGCCACGTGCGTCCAGCGGGCGAAGGGAATCGCCGCCTCCGCGGCCACGTAATAGAACACGAGCCCCGTCACGACGAGCACGAGGACTGACGCGCCGAGACAGGCGCCCGCGGTGCGCAGCGCCGGCACACGCCAGCCCGTGCGCACGTGCGCGTGCCCGACGAACGCGTACGCGACGAGCGCCGCGTACGCGGCGACGCCGTGTATCGCGAGCAGCGGGCCCGCCCAGGGATGGGGCGCGGGCGTGGGTTCGCCGGGCGGCGCGGCGAGATAGACGGCGGCGAGCCATCCCGCGCCTGTCAGCACCAGCACCGTCGTCAACGTGTAGACAAGCCGCCGATGCCAGCGCGGCAGCCGGTTGTGCAGACGGCCCGTCATGCCGCCATACGCAGCCGATCCGCTGCGACCGCGCCCGCGCTGGCGGCTTCGCCGTTGGCCTCGAGGACGATGGCCTGAGCGTTGTAACGCTCGAGCAGCCGCGGGGCATCCGCGGGGGCGAGCGCCACGACCTTGGTCAGCGCGTCGGCGACCGCGCATGTCGGCGCAACGACGGTAACGCTATGCCTCAATCGATGCGTGCGGCGTGTGCGCCGGTCGACTGCCGTTTCCCCGAAATAGGCGGCAGAGGTCGCGAGCGCCTGGTTGCGCAGCTCGCACAACGGACGCGTCAGCGTGGGTTTCGCCGGATGGCGCACGCGGACTGCGTGCCAATGCGAATCCCCGAACACGCGAAGATCCCCGCCCGCGTTGACAATCCCCGCGCTCGCCCCGGCCTCGCGCAGCGCCGCCACGGCGCAATCCACGGCGTAGCCCTTCGCGATGCCGCCCAGGTCGACCGAGACAGCCTCGGACGCGCGAACGCGCAACCGCGGCAGCAGCACGATCGCCTGCATCCGGCCGCGGCTTTGCGGCGTGGTCGGGTCGAAGACGCCACGCGAGTCGGCGCTCATCGCGAGTGCAAGCTCTAGCACGGCGTACGTATGCGCATCCACGCGGATCGCCCGCCGATGCGCCTCGTGCGCGATGCGCGCGACGTCGCCGTCCACCGCGTGCGGGCTCATACGTGCATGCACGTGCGACACGATCGAGAACGCGGCGCGAAAGCGAGACTCGGTTGCCTCGTCGTGCGGCAGCGCAACTTCAACGAGCGTCCCGAGCGCGATCGTCGCGCGAGCGGTGAGCGGGCTAGCCGAGGAGCCCACGCAGCGCAAGGAGGCGGCGCACGCCGTCGGTGACGTGCCGGCAGGAAAGTGTCGCGCCGGAGATGTTCGCGATGTCGGCGTTGATCGCCACAGGATCAGCCGCGGTCTTGCCGGCGAACTGCGCGCGCCACGCTTCGTTGCGGATCTCCCAGCCGTGCGTCTCGCGGTATTGCAGGACGTCGAGACGGAGGATGCGTCCCTGCGGATCGAACGCGACGGAGTAGGTAATGTATTCCTGCTTGCCGATCACGGCGTCGAGCATGAACGTGCCGAGCACCTTGTCGTCCGCCATCGCCCGCCACACCCAGGGGTCGCGGGCGCCGGGCGGGCTCGCGACATCGGCGAGCTTGCGCCGTGCGTCGGCGTCCAGCTTCACGGGCACCGGCACGAACGCGTTCGCGCCGGGGAACGCCCCGCGCTGCGCCTCCGCCAGCGTCATGTAGTCGGCCGCGTACGCCGCGAGCGGAGCGGCGGTTGCCGCGATCGGCAGCACGCGCCAGCCGGCACGTGCGGCGAGCGGCAGCGTCAGTAGTTGAAGCCTACGCCGAGCTGGAAGCGGTTGGCGGTGCTTGCGTCCTGGAACCATTGGTAATCCGTCTTGAGCACGACGTTCGGCGTGATGTAGAAGTTGGCGCCGAGGGTCGTGATCTTCTGCGTCGGCAACGGATCGGGCGTGAGTCCGGCGTCGAGCGACGCGTACTTCCATCCCGTGTTGACCTGCTCATAGCGCACGAACGGGGCGAGCTGGAGATCGCCGCGGGTCCAAGCGTACCACGCACCCTGCAGGTACCAGCCGAAGAACGCCTGCGGCACGAGCGTGGGATTGCCGACGATCGTCTGGTTGTAGGGCGCGGTGTCGCTGATGTGGCCGTAGGCGTAGAGCGCCTGGAAGTCGAACGGCCCCGGCGTCCAGCGTGCGTGCGCTTCGGCGAGGGTGGCCACCGCGTTCTGCGACGGGAAGTCGGGCTGCTTCTGCCCCACCTTGCCGGAGAACACGCTGCCGCCCACGAGGAGGCCCGGGTAGCCGCGGTAGTTCGCTGCGACGTAGCCGGACAGGTTCGCTGCCTTCGCGAACTGCAGCTCCTGGTGGATGCTGCCGAGCGGAGACAGCTTGCCCTCGTCGCTGGTCGGATCCCAATCCGCAAGGTTGAAGCCCGTGGTGATGCCGACATCCCAGGTCAAGCCGAAGTCGGTGATGCCCGTCACGCCAACCCCGCCCTCGCGCCACGTGGTCGGGATGATCGAGGTCTCGACGAAGTTGCGCTGCACGCCGAAGTATTGCGTCGGCTCGTGGGCGGTGTTGAGGATGCCCGAGGGGATCAGGAACAATCCGGTGCGGCCGGCGATGCTCGGCGTGAAGCTGTACTCGACGTACGCCTGCTCGACCTCGGCCTCGCCCTTGTCTTCCGCGGACGCGACCGCGTTCTCCACCTCGAACTCGCCTGCGAAGCGAAGCTTGTCGGTGAAGCTGTGGCCGATGCCGATCACGAAGCGGTCGAGGTTGGCCGTCGTCTGCGACTTGTCGCTCGGATAGTACGAGTACGAGGCCTCCGCGTAACCCCACAGGGTCGTGGAAGGCCCGCCGGGCTTCTGGTCCGCGAACGGCGACCCGCCGCCGGGTGTGTACGGCAGAGGCGTCTGCGCGCCGGTGTCGTTGGCGACCGCGGGCTTGGCCGGCGGCGCGGCGCCTGCACTCGGCATCGACGCCGGCGAGCCCACAGCCTGCGCGGACTGCTGGGCCTTGAGCGCCTTGATCTCCGCCTTGAGCGCCTCCAGTTCGCTGGAGAGCTGCTCGAGGCGCGCGTTCAGCGCCGCTTCGTCGGCGCGCGCGGGCGCCGCGATCACGGCGGCCACGAGCGCGCCGGTGAGGATTGCACTGCGCATGGCGAATCTCCGGGTCCTAAGGTTGGTAGCCGTCGGTCAGCGTGTTGAGGAACTCGACGAGCAGATCGATTTCGTCGGGGCTCAGCGCCGGCGCGTCGCCCGGCTTGCGGTTGTAAGGCACTTCGGTCACGTTGACGTTGCCGTGGAACTGCACGGGAAGATCGTCGAACTTGCGCACGTTCCCGGCAGCGTCGAGCGGGTACCACTCCTCGGGATTCGTGTCGCGGCGCACGTAGAACCCGACCAAGTCCTTCAGCGTCTTGAACGTGCCGTTGTGGAAGTAAGGCGGAGTGACGGCGATGTTGCGAAGCGTAGGCACCTTGAACGCGCCGCACAGGTCCTTGCGGTCGGTGAGGTCGGTGCGGAAGGGGCCGCACAGACCCATGTCGTAGTAGGTCGGGTCGGCGTTGGCCGGAATGTCGGCGTTGCGCGGCACGCCCAGGTTGTCGTAGGTGAAGTCGGTGAACAGCGGCGGCGGATGGCACGCCGCGCAGTTGCCCTTCTGCGGGTTGTTGAAGAGCGCGAGCCCCTGCAATTCGCGATCGGTGAGCTTGACCCTGCCCGCCAGGAACTGGTCGTACTTGCTGTCGAACGGCGCGAACTCTGGATCTTCCATCTGGTACTGCTGGACGGCGAATACGAGGCGGTCGAACGCGGTTTGCGGATCATCGAAGATCGCATTGCCGAACACGCGCTGGAACTCGGCGGCGTATGTCGCGTTGCGCAGCTTGGCGACGACCGCCTCGGGCGTGCCGTTGGCCATCTCCTGCGGCGACGTGAACGGCCTGCGCGCCTGATCGGCCAGCGTGTTCGAACGGCCGTCGCGGTTGAATCCGCCAGTAGGCGTGCCGTCGCTCGCGAAAAAGAATGCCGGGTTCTGCTGCAGATAGCGCAGCGACGGCGCGTTGCGGAACCCGGGTGTGGTGAGATCGGCCCCGCCGGGCGGCACGACCACATCGGGATCGCCGGTGGCGTGTGCCGTAGCAGGCGAGTGGCAAGTCGCGCAGGACATCTTCCCCGATACCGACAGGGACGGGTCGAAAAAGGCCTTCTCGCCGAGCGCCGCCGCGGCGGTCAACCCCGAAGGTGTGGTCCCCCCGCCGCTGCTTCCACCGTTGCCGTCGCCTCCACCGCCGCACGCCGAAAGCAGCGCAAAGACGGCGACCCACCCTCCCCAGTGCAAGGCCCTTCGCATGGCTCCCCAACCCAACGGCGCACGTGGTGCCTGCCGGCCCGCGTGCTAATGGGGCTAATCGTAATAGGAATTATTCTTGTTAGCAACACTAACCGCGAAAAGGAACGCAATTGGCGCCCGCGCAAGAAGCCGCTGAGGATGGATCGGGCTCAGCGCCCGTTGGTGGCGCCCAGCACCTGCGCCGCTGCGCCGAGCGCCTGCTGGTATTCCGCCTGCTTGGCCGCGACGAAGTTGGGCGACCCGGGCGAATTGGCCTGCGTCCACTCGTAGGGGTACAGCTCGAGTATCTGGATGTGGTTGGCGACGGCGTATTGCAGGAGCTTGGCGATGTCCATCGTCGCCTGCGACGTGCTGTATGTCGCGGTGATCGGCTGCGCCGCGAGAGGCACCTGCCCGGCGTAGTTGGTATACGCCTGGCACCAATGCAGGTTCACGAGCGTCACTTGCGGATTGCAGGCTGCGGGCATCGACGCAGCCGTGGCGACGTCGCTCACGCCCAGGTTCTCGAACGAGAAGCCGACGTGCTTCGCCGCTGCGACCGCCGCCGCCATGTTGGACGCGTCGTAGACGTTGGGGCCGCCGCTCACGTTGGGCAGCGACGCCATGATCTGCTTGTCGGTGGGCTGGCTGCCCATCGCGGTGATGATGCGCGCCTCGTGGGCGTTCCAGTTCGCGTACGAATAGCCCGCCGCGGTCCACAGCGCCTGACAGGGGCCGCCGTCGTTATAGCCGGGCGGCGGCAGGGCTTCGGCGCCGCCTGCGGTTGCGAAGCGCATATAACCCACGCTGCGCGCGAGCGGCGAGTTCGTGTAGCTGAACTCGTGAATGGCGGCCGCGATGAACGCCGTCCACGCGGCCTCGTACGTCGCGTTGAAGTACACCGGCATCACCGGTTGGTCGGCGCAGGCGACGGTCGGCGCGCCCGCGCCGCCGCTCGCGACCGGCTGCGTGACCCACGCCGGTGTGACGTTGTTGACCGCGCCCTCGGTGGCTTCGGAGAAAAGCAGGTTCACCATGAGCGCGGCGTCGGTGTAGGGCTTTGCCGCCGCGTAGACGGCGCTCCAGTCGTACAGGCCGTTGGACGGCGCCACGCTGGCCCAGCTGATGACGAGGCTCGCGCCGCACAGCGAAGGATCCCTTCCGATGACATTGCTCGCGAGCGCCGACTGGTAGGCGGGGAAGGACGTGGGATTCCACACGTACATGCCGTGCGGCGCGTTCGACACGCCTACGTTGGGATCGGTGCCGACGCACGACGGCGGGATCGACGCGGCGGCCACGGTCGACGGCGCGCACATGATGACCTGGTCGGGTCCGTAGCCTTCGGCGATCCACCCCTGGGCGATCATCTGCGCGCGCAGGTTGCGGTCGATCATGTAGCGGTGATTCGAATCGGCGCGGTTGTCCCAGACGCGATACACGGGGACGTCGCCCGCGGGGCACGCGCCGGTGGCCTGATCGGGAAGGTCGACGTACATCACCGCGGACGATTCTTCGATGAACGTCGGGAACTTGGCGGCGGTCTGCTGGCATTCCGCAGGAGAGGCGGAATAGAAGTGTGAATCGCCCTGCGCGGGCGGAATGTAGAAGCGGCACACGGGACTCGCGTTGCCGGTCGCGGTCGGATAGGCCTCGAACGTGCGTCCGGTGCGCGCCCAGCCCTGGAACTGCCCCGAGTCGAGCGCCTGGATGTCGGCGGCGAGCGAGCTCATGAAGTAGTGGTCCTGGCTGGCGTTGTAGTACTCGATGACTTGGACCGTTGCGGCGCGCGCCGCCGCGGCGGCGAGAAAAATCCCGGCCACGCAGGCCATCCGCGCTCGACGAATCATTCGCAACCGCCCTAGTGCTTGTGGTAGTGCGGGGTGTCGCGGTGCTTCTTGTCGTCGAGTTCGGGATGGCGGTGCTCGCCCCCCGCCGCGTCGTCCTTGTGCGCATGCTCCTGTGGTACGTGCTGCGCGCCGTCCTTGTGCTCGTGCACATGCGTGTGTTCGTGGGCATGCGTATGCGAATGCTCGTGGGCGTGCGGGTGACTGTGCACGACGTCGCCGTGGCGATGCTCGTGCGTGTGCTCGTGCTGGTGGCTATGTGCGTGCTCGTGCTCGTGGGGATGCGCGTGGTCGCCCGCGCTCCCGCCGACGTGGGTGTGCCCGTGGCTCTTGTGCGGGTCTGGGACGGATTTGTAGGTCGGCTTGATCATGGTCCTTACTCCGTAGCGAGGATGCCGACCCATTGTAGCGCTAGAAGTTGTAGGAGAGCGTCACGCGGAAGCTGCGCTTCTCCCCAGGGTGGAAGTGCACGTCGTTGACCCCCTCCGGAGGCTCGCCGGGAAGGCGCGAGGTGTAGTAGTACTCGATGTCGTTGGTCTGAGCGTTGAACAGGTTGAACACATCGAGCCGCACCTTCGTGCTGCTCGTGATCTGGTAGCCGAGCTGGGCGTCGACCACGGTCGAGGGACTCGAGCGCACGCTGTTGTCCTCGATGAGCGGGTAGGAGCCGATGTAGGTCAGGAAGAGCGCGGCCGACCAGGGCCCATACTTATCTATCGCCACACCCGCGGAGACCACGGAATTCGGCGCGCCCGGGATGTAGTTGCCCTCGGGGGCGTCGTCGGTAAACTGCGCGTGGTTCCACGCGACGTCGAGGTCGACGAAGAGATAAGGCAGCGGGCGCCAGCGGGTGTTCCACTCCACGCCATAGCGCTGCGACGGACGGCCGATATCGGTCGTGCCGGCGTCGCCCTCGAAGACCAGCTCGCTTCCAAGCGTGAGGTACCACAGGGCGAGCGAGGACTGCACGTTCGGGATGGCCTCGGTGCGGGCGCCGACTTCCGCGCCCTTGCTGCGCACGAGCGGTGTTGCGGGATCGACGGAGTCGCCCGTTTTGGGGTCGACCTTGGCCGTGACGCCGCGCGCATCGTTGCTATGAAACCCGTATCCCGCGTTCAGGAAATACTCGGTCTTGTACCAGGGGCCGAAGATGAGCGACGCCTTGGGCGAAACGATCCCGGAGGTCACGTTGCCCGAGTTCTCGGGATTGTCCGAGTCGACGTTGAAGCGGTACCAGTCGTAGCGAAGGCCGAGGACCGAGCGCAGCCAGTCGTTCCACTGCGTATCGTTCTCCGCGTAGACGCCGGCGCTGCTTTCCACGACATCGTCCTGGCGCGTGACGGAGAGCCGCTCACGCTGGCGCGTGGCGTACAGGCCAACCGGGTCGATGCGGTCCTGCCGAAACTCGTAGCCGAGCGTGTTGCGCGTCGGCGTGCCGAATAGCTCGGCCGCCTTCGTCCAGCTTCCGGTCCAGCCGAACACGTTGCGGTCGTCGGCCTGCTCGAATTGGTCGCCGTTGACCGGGTCGTCGAGATAGAACGTGAAGTTGGAGAAGAGATTGAGCCGGTACTTGAACCAGTAGGCGGTCGTCTGGAACTGCCCGCCGGCAAGCGGAGTCGCGTAATCGACCGAGAAGCTGTAGCGCTGCGACTCCCCGCCGTCGCTCGGATCGATCGCGCCGTAGCGGCCGATTAGGCCCTCGTCGACGGCGCGCATCGGGATCTGGTCGGTCGAGTTCCACATGCCCTGGTACGCCATCGCGGTCAGGGCGACCGTACCCTCGCCGGCCGGCATTACGTAGCGCAGCACGGCGTTGTACTTGCGGTAGTTGTCCGGGTTCTCCCACGGGCCGTTGTTGTGCAAAGCCTCGAGACCGTAGGTCAGCATGCCTGGCCCCGTCGGCGTCGATCCCACGAGCAGCGCGCGCGCATAACCGTAGTCGCCCCCCGTGCCGAGGGCGACTCCTTGCTTCACCTCGTCGTAGTAGTGAATGTACGCGCCCCCCGCCGAGCTGAAGTCGCCGATGTTTGCGTAGTACGGGCCCTTCCAATAATCGACGCGCGAGATGAGCTCGGGGATGATGAAATTGAGATCGGTGTAGCCCTGGCCGTGGGCGTGCGTGCGCAGGTTGACCGGCATCCCGGCCACCCAGGTGGAGAAGTCGGTGCCGTGGTCGAGGTTGAAGCCGCGCAGGAAGTACTGGTTCGCCTTGCCGGCGCCGCTGTGCTGTGTCACCACCATCCCGGGGACGTAGTCGAGAATGTTGCCCGGACGCAGGAGCGGCCGGTCCTCGATGAGCTGCGGCGTGATCACGCCCTCGCTTGCCGCGTCGCTGCTGCCCACGCTATTGTCGTAGTGGCCGCTGACCTGGATCGGTGCGAGCACCTGCGCGTCGGGCCCTGCCGCCACCTGCGCGGGCGCCGGTTGATCGGATTGCTGGGCACACGCCGCTGCGGATGCCAGGACAAACGCCATTCCCATTGCGATCTTGGACCGCATGCAGCCTCCCCGAGCTGTAGGACGATTTTACCAAATGTTCCTACCATTGCATACGCGCACGCGCGCGGACTGGATGCGCCCCAAGGTGGGCTCAGCGCTTGGGGACGAGATGCGCGTGGCCGGCGTGCCGGTGCGGCGCGAAGCGGTAGTGGCGCTCGGTCGCGTTGACCGCGACGAGGTTGAGCTGGCCGTGGCGCACGCCGCGCTCCGCCGTGAGCTTGTCTGCAAGCGCACGCACGGCGGGAGACGCGCCCTTCAGCGCCACGCTTTCCAGGCAGTTGTCGTGATCCAGGTGCACGTGCATCGTGGCCACCACGAGGTCGTGATGGTCGTGCTGGGCGCCGGCGATGCGCTCGGACAGGTTTCGCTCGTGATGGTTGTACACATACGAGAGACTCGCGACGCATTGCACGCTCGCGTCCTTCCCCTGCTGGTGCGACTCGATCTCGCGCCGGAGCAGATCGCGGATCGCCTCCGAGCGGCTCGCATAGCCGCGGTCGGCGGCCATGCGATCGAAATCGCGCGCGAGCGCCTCGTCCATCGACACGGTGATGCGTTCCATCGCAAGGCCCTCCGAGGTCAGTCGAGGCGAAGCTCGATCCGCGCATTATCCGGGGATATGAGCGACGTGGCAGTACCCTGTATCGACCGGAACACGAGGATGCCGCGATGCGAAGGGTCGACCGCGAAGAACAGCCTGTAGTCGATGGTGACCTTCCGCGGCGCGCCCCTGCAGACGATGCGCAGAAAAAGCGCCGCGTACGCGCCGTCCGCGCGGTCGGCGATCGCCTGGCGCGCGGGCTCGATCGAGCAGGGCGTCCCATCGCCGCTCGCCCGCAGGTGCTCGTAGGCGTAGCGCGCGATCGCCGCTTGGTGCTTGCGCACCTCTCCCCAAGTGAGGTTGCCGTCGCCGTCGTCGTCGAGCCCGAGGACGAAATCGAGATCGCGCAGGGCGATGTCCCATTGGGCGTCGATAACCGCGCTCGTACGTTGCGGCGAGGCCGCGGTCAACGTGAGGTAGGCATCGCTCGCGGAATGGGCATGCGCGATGCTTGCGACGAGCAGCGCGGACAGGGCGGCCGCGAAGGCTTTCACGGCGCAGTCCCCTTCACCGCCCGGACGAGCGCGTCGATGCGAGGGTCCTCGAGCTTGGAGCGGGCAACGAAGTCGACGACCGCCGCGGCCGCCTCGGGCTGTCGCGCCGCGAGCGCCGCCTCGAGCACGATGCGCGCGTCGGCCGGCTCGCGCTGGTTTTCCCAATTGCGCAGCGCGGCCGCGAGCGCTGCCTCGGGATCTTTCGCGAGCGCAAGGAGGAAGCGCGCTTCCTCGCGGCCGAACAACTCTCCGCCGCGCTGCGCATAGGCCGCGAAGCGCGCGGCCATGACCCAGCGATAGCGCGACGCATCGGGCGTGTGCAGGGCCGACTGGGCCAGCGCGAGCCGCAAGTAAGCCGTGTCGGACTCGACGTGGTCGGCCAGCAGCGGCAACACCTCCTTCGCCCGCCCGCGGTCGAGCAGGAAGTCGGCATACGCCACCAGCAGGAAGTTGTCTCCGGGAGCGAGCGCGAGCGCCCTGCGGTGATGCGTCTCGGCATCGTCGAAGCGTCCGAGCCGCTCCGAGCCTTCGGCGAGCAGCCCTTCGATCCAGGGGCCGAGCGTGCGCGCGCCTTCGCCATCGATCCTCGCAAGGAGCGCGATGCCTTGCGCGGCTTGTCCCGTGTACAGGCGCAGGCTGCCGGCGCATGCGAGACCGAGCCTGACGCCGCCGTGCCGGCTCACCTCGGAGCAACGCGATGCCGCGCTCGCGTAATCGCCTTGCACCATGTCGAGGGTAGCGAGCGAGAGCGACGCTTGCGCGAGCCCGGGCTCTTTCGCGAGCGCCTTCCCGAGAAGCGACCGGGCCTTCGCAAACTCGTGCCGGTATTGCAGCAGCGTGGCCTGGGTGACGAGCACGGCTGGAGGAGCGTCGGGACGCGACGTCCATGGCGCGATGACCGCCTCGGCGTAGCCCGCGTAGTGCGCATCGCCGACTTTGCGCCCGAAGTCGATGTAGGCGCGCGCGAGCTCGTCGGCCAGCCGAACGCTTCCCGGATCGGAGGCGAGCCGCGCCCGCAGCGCGGCCACCCGCGCAACCGCGGGATCGGACGCGGCCGGCACCCGCTGCAGGACCTGCGCGTCGGACGCGGGCACGTACGCCGGCTCGGCGGCACAGAGGCCGGCCGCGACGAGCGATGCGACAGACAGGAGCGGGCGTAGGAACATGGCGGACGTGGGAATATACGGACGGCGCAGTCCCGCGGACGCATCCATTCGGCACGCGCATCCGTAAGCTGCCTTGAACGCTGCAGAGGCCACAACTCATGAGCGAAGCCACCTATCGCGTCCCGCCCCCCCGACATGGAGAAGCGCGTCCGGTGTTCACCCGCGGCGAATGGCTTCGCCTGGTGGTCATCTATGGGTTCGTCGGGCTGCTGCACGCGGTCGGCTGGGGGCTCTATCTCTATTACTCGCCGTCGCACCGAGCGCTGATCGGGCTCGGTTTCGTCGCCTACATGTTCGGCCTACGCCACGCCTTCGACGCCGACCACATCGCGGCCATCGACGACACGGTGCGCTTCCTGCTGCAGAAGGGGGGCAAGCCGCTCGGCGTCGGCTTCTTCTTCTCGCTCGGCCACTCCACCGTCGTCTTCCTCCTCGCCATCGCCGTAGCCTTCGCGGCCGGCACCATCGCGAGCGGAATCCCGCAGATGAAGGACATCGGAAGCCTCGTCGGCACAGCGGTTTCGGGGGGCTTCCTCTGGCTCATCGGCTTACTGAACCTCGCCGTCCTGCTGGACATCCTGGGCGTGTGGCGACAGGCTAAGGCCGGCGAGCACAGCCACGCCCACCTCGAAACGCTGCTCGGACAGCGCGGGCTCATGAACCGCCTCTTCGGCGGCCGGCTCTCGAAGACCATCCAGCACAGCTGGCAGCTCTACCCGCTCGGGCTCCTATTCGGCCTCGGCTTCGACACGGCCTCCGAAGTCGCGCTGCTCGCGATGACCGCGGGCGCCGCGGCGGGGAACCTGCCGATGCCGGCCGTGCTGTGCCTGCCGATCCTGTTCGCGGCCGGCATGTGCGTCATGGACACCACCGACGGCGTGCTCATGTCGAAGGCGTACAACTGGGCGTTCCTGAATCCGCTTCGCAAGATCTTCTACAACCTCGTCACGACCGGGCTGTCGGTCGCCGTCGCGCTGATCATCGGCACGATCGAGCTCGCGCAGGTCTTCATACGGCTGCTCGGACTGTCGGGCGGCCTCTACGACACCATCGCCGACATCGATTTCGGCGTCCTCGGCTACCTCATCGTCGGGCTCTTCCTGCTCGCGTGGGGCGTGTCGGTAGCGGTGTGGAAGTTCGGGCGCCTCGAGCAGCGTTACTCGCTCGTGGGCGACATGCACGCCCACCCGCACAAGCACGCCGACGGCACGACGCACTCCCACCGGCATGTCCACTAGGCGACTCCTGCACATAGCTGCCGCGCTCGCGCTCGCCGCGACCGCTTCGTTCGCGGGCGCCGACACGGTCGCGAGCCTGCTCGGCAATTTCACGATCAACCAGTTCAGCCGGCTCGCGATCTCCGAGCGTGCGATCGATGTCCGCTACTCGGTCGTGTTCGGCCAGCTGCCGGCGCTGCGCGAGCTCCATCTCGCCGATACGAACGGCGACGGCGTCACGAGCGAGGAGGAGCGCGAGGCGCGAGGACGCGAGATCGGAGCGGCCCTCGTCAACCAGGTCCACGTGACCGTCGACGGAGAACCAATCGCGCTGCGCATGGCGCGCTTTTCCACGAGCCTGCCGGCCGAGCAATCGGGCTTTTCGCTGCGCGTGGACGTCGACCTGACAGGCGCGCTCCCCCCCGCGTCGCGATCGAGCCGAACGCTCTCCTTCGCCAACGACGCCTACGCGGGGCGCTTCGGCTGGCAGGAGATAGTGGTCGAACCGGCACCTGGCGTCGCGGCCTTCGACACCGACGCGTTCAGCACGTCGCTCACGAACGGGCTGACCGAGTCGCTGTCGGAATTGCCCTCTTCCGGTCCGCTCGCCGAGCGCGGCGTGCGCCTTTCCTACCGCAAGGGCGCGACCCCGCCGGGATCACTGGCGGTCGGGCCGCGGCCCGGAACGCACGCGTCGCAGGCCGCAGCCGCTCCCGACGAAGGCAATCTTCTGCAGCGCTCGACGCGCAGGATCATCGACCTCGTCTCCGGCCCCGACGTCGCGCCGCACGTGGCACTCTTCGCGCTGCTCGCTGCGATGCTGCTGGGCGCCGTGCATTCCTTCTCGCCGGGTCACGGTAAAACCGTGGTCGGCGCGTATCTCATCGGCTCGCGCGCGACCGCGCGCCACGCCGCATTCCTCGGGCTTACGGTCACGGTTACGCACACCATCGGCGTATTCGCGCTCGGCTTCGCGACGCTGGCCGCATCCGCTTATGTGCTGCCGGAGCGCCTCTTCCCGCTCCTGGGACTCGTTTCGGGCCTCCTCGTGCTCGGGATGGGGCTCACGCTCGTCGTGCAACGCTGGCCGGCCGCGCGTCTGGCGCTGCGCGGGCAGCCGGGATTCCGTCCTCTCGTGCGCAAGCCCGCCGGCCACGTGCTGGCGTCCTTGAACCACGCGCACGCCGCAGCGGGCTGGCATTCGCACGGGGGGACCTGGCATACGCATCTGCCGCCCGGCGCGTCGGGCGACGCCGTGACCTGGCGCAGCCTGCTCGCGCTCGGGGTGTCCGGCGGCCTCGTGCCGTGTCCTTCGGCGATGGTGCTGCTGCTCGCCGCCATCGCACTCAACAAGACGGCGTTCGGGTTGGCGCTCGTCGTAGCGTTTAGCCTAGGCCTCGCCGCCATGCTCAGCGCGATCGGCTTTGCATTCCTGTACGCGCGCCGCCGCCTGCCGCGGGGGGCGCGGTCCTCGCGCTGGCGCTGGGTCCGCGTCGTGCCGCTCGCGAGCGCCGCGGTGATTGTGCTGGTCGGGCTCGCGCTGTGCTTCGGCGCGGTGACCGGTACCGCCATCTAGCCCAGCCGGCCCGCCAATTCGGACGCGCGTAGCGTAAAGTTGCGCGCGATGCGAAACGTCCTACGCGACCCGATGACGCTGCGCCGCACGAGGCTTGCGTGCGGCCTCGTGATGTTCACGTACCTCGCGCTGCACCTTTGCATGCACGCGCTCGGAAACGTGTCGTTCGACGCGATGCAGTGGGCCACCCGCTTGCACGATGCGGTGTGGCACAGCCTGCCCGGCACGGTGCTGTTGTACGGCGCGCTCGCGATCCATTTCACGCTCGCCCTCTACGCGCTGTACGCGCGGCGCAGCTTCCGCATGGGCGCCGGCGAGCTCACGCGGCTCGTGCTCGGATTCTCCATCGTCCCGATCATGGTCGTCCACTTCGCGGGCGGCCGCTACGTGTGGTCGGCGTTCGGGGTCGCGCACACCTACGACTCGCTGCTGCCCGCCCTCTTCGCGGCGGGTTTTCTCGTCGGCTCGCGCGACGCGCTGGGACTTTTGGTTGCCTGGACGCACGGCTGCCTCGGCATCCACTTCTGGCTGCGCGAGCGAACCTGGTATGCCCGCCGTGCGCCGCTGCTGCTGGCGCTGGCCGTCCTGCTGCCGGTCCTCGCGCTGCTCGGCGTGTGGGAAGGCACCAAAGAGATCGTCGCCCGCGAAGGCGCGCGCTCGGCGTACGACTACGGCAGCGGCTACGCCGGCGACGCCGCGGTCAGCGATGCCATCGCCCTTCGCAGCGAGGCGCTCGTCACGCGTCTTTATTGGACCTACCTGTTGCTGATCGCGGGGGTCTTCCTCGCACGCGGCCTTCGCCGCCTCGTCGAGCGGCGCCGGGGCTCGGTCGCCATCGCCTATCCCGGCGGACGCGTCGTGCGCGTGCCCAAGGGCTATTCGGTCCTCGAGGCGAGCCGCTCGGCGCGCATTCCGCACGCCTCGATCTGCGGCGGCCGAGGCCGCTGCACGACGTGCCGCATCGGCGTGCTGCGCGGCTTCGAGGCGCAGCCGCCGCCGCAGAACGCCGAGCGCCTCGCGCTCGCGCGGCTGCACGCGGGGCCGAACGTGCGCCTCGCCTGCCAGCTGCGACCGCAGACGGACATCGCCATCCTGCCGCTGCTGCCGCCCGGCGTGACGGCCAACGATCCGGCGCGCTTTCGCGAGAGCGCGAGCATGGAGCGCTTCGTCGCGATCATGTTCATCGACATCCGCCGCTCCACCGCGCTCTTCGAGAAGCGGCTGCCCTACGACGTCGTGTTCCTGCTCAACCACTTCTTCGACGCGGTCGGCGGCGCGGTGGCGCTGGCGGGCGGCGCGCCGAACCAGTTCATCGGCGACGGCATGATGGTGATCTTCGGCATGCGCACGGGACCCCGGGACGCGTGCGCGCGGGCGCTGCGCGCCGCCGGGGTCGTGAGCAGGCGCCTGGACGAGATGAACGGGCTCCTCCGCAACGAGCTCACGAGCCCCATCGCGGTCGGTGTCGGCCTGCACGCCGGCAACGCGATCCTGGGCGAGATCGGCTACGCCGACCGCTTCCTGCTCACCGCGATCGGCGACACCGTCAACGTCGCGGCCCGCCTGCAGGATGCGACCAAGGAATACGGTTGCGAGCTCGTCGTGTCGCAGGCGGTGGCCGACGCCGCGCAGCTGGACCTCGGCGCCTATCCTGCGTACGAGATTGAGGTGCGCGGCCGCGAAGCGCCGCTTTCGATCCGCGTCGTGCCGCGGATGGCGGAGCTCGCCGAAAAATAGGGTCAGACCCCATTACGAGGCCTGACCCCTTTTTCGAGGGCTGAACGCTACGGCGAAGCCCGCTTGATCGCGTTGTCGTCGTTGGGCGAGCCCTTGAGCGGCGCGCGCAAGTACGGAAATTCATTGGCGAAGAACGTCGAGCTGATGTACGCGCCGTCCGTGTACTTGAGCGTGCCCGCGGGGGCATCGGACGCCGTGCAGCCGACCGCGGCATTCACGCCCGGGACCGTGCACAGGACGCCCATCGCGACGCGCAGCTCGATGTCGACGACGTCGTCGCCGGGCCGGCGACCGTTCGGGAAGCCTGCGTTGTCGCCGCCCAGCACACCCAGGCGATTTTGCGCGGCGCCCGGCGTGGGGGCGATGGACGTGTTGAGACGCACCTGCTCGGAGGCGACGACGTTGGCCGGCTTGTTGAGGGTGTTGACCCCCGTCAGGAACGCGGCGACCAGGTCGGTGCGCGGGAAGTTGGTCGGCGCCTTCACGCCGGCCGCGCCGAACAGGACTTCGAGGAGCGCCGGCAGCACCGGATTGGTGACATAGTCGGCGAACTGGGCGTCGTCCTTGGGCTCGCTCGCGTTGAACTTGTTCTTGTCCTTGAGCCCGATGACGACCTCGTTGACGAGCGGCATGCCGAGGCGCGACACCTGCACCAGGCTGCCGGTCTGCGCCGTGGGATCGAGCCCGCTGCCGGGCGTGGACGTCAGCGCTCGCGTCGCGGGAACGCTCGCCGTCGTCCAGCCGCCGATGATCGTGCCCTTGCCTTCGGTCAGGCACGCGATCGGCACCTCGAGGATCAGCGAGGTCACGTTGGCGTCGCCCAGCGAGTCGACGGTCGCGAATTCCGCGAGCGGGTTGAGTTCGACCGCCGGGTACTTGATGTTGACGAGGTCGAACGTCTCGCCCAGGTTCACGACGAACGGGTCCTTGCGCTGCCCGACGAAGACGCGACCGTTGCCGCAGCCGGGGATGCCGATGTCCCACACGTGCTTGTTGGCATACGCCACGTAGTTGCCGATAGTCTTGGTCCCGATGTAGTCGACCGGCTTGTCGAACGTCGTCCCGCCCGTGCTCAAGTTGGTGATCGGCGTGGGCGCGCTGCCGCGCCGCGGACCATGGATCAGGCCGATCGAGTATTTCTCGTGCACGTTGAGCGCCGTGGAGTTCGGCGTGGACACGTCCCCGCTTCCGTTCTGCACGAGCGGGATCGACACCCTCTTGCCGCCGACGGTGAACGCATTGTCGTCGTTGGTCGTCTGGAACTTGAACTGGAACGTGAGGTTCTCGACGGCGCCGCCGTCGTTGGTGACGTGGATCTCGTAGACGGCGTTGGGATCGAGCTTGAAGTAGTTCGGCCCGCCGTACGGGTCCTGCAGCGGCAGGTAGTTGGCGACGATCGTGACGTAGCCGTCGCGGCCGGGTTCGTAGCTCCTGAACATGTAGAAGTCGGTCGCGTCGAGTTGCGGCTGGGTCGCGATGAACGGGGCCTCGCGGTGGCTCGACGCGGCCGCCGGCGCCGCCCACGCGCCCGCGAGTGCGGCGGCAATCAGCAATGGTGCCGCGGCACGCCGGAAGGGTATGGCACTCATGGTGGGACTCCTTTCCTGTGGTTGAACGCGCGTGCGGCGGCCCCGGGTCTTTTGGGAAAGCTGCCCATGGGCGCCGCCTTCTGCCTTCGCGCGGGCCGCCCATCCGGCGGATTCGTCGAACACGTGGTGTGATCTACGGACGCCGCGTCCGAACGGATGCGGCGCGGGTTGTTTTATAGTTCCGCCTCCATGCGCATCCTTCTCGTCGAAGACGACCCGATGATCGGCAAGACCCTGCGGACCGCGCTCACGCAGGACGGCTACACGGTCGACTGGGTCGAGGACGGCGCCGCCGGCAAGCTCGCCCTCGACACCGCGGACGGCGCGTACGCGCTCGTGCTGCTCGACCTCGGGCTCCCCCGCAAGAGCGGCTTGGACCTCCTCAAGGAGATCCGCCGCGCCGGCAACCGCGTGCGGGTGCTCGTGGTCACGGCGCGCGACGCCGTGGACGACCGCGTGGCCGGCCTCGACGCCGGCGCCGACGACTATCTCGTCAAGCCGTTCAGCCTGCCCGAGCTCGCCGCGCGCATGCGCGCCCTCCTGCGCCGCGACATCGCGCGCGAGGACAACGTGCTGCGCAACGGCGACCTCACGCTCGACCCGTCGGCGCGAACGGTGACCAAGGCCGGCGCGCACGTCGAGCTGTCGGCGCGCGAGTTCGCCCTCCTCGCCGCGCTGCTCGAGCGGCCGGGGGCGGCGCTGTCCAAGGGCCAGCTCGAGGAGCGCCTGTACGGCTGGGGCGAGGAGGTCGAGAGCAACGCCGTGGAAGTTCACGTGCACAACCTGCGCAAGAAGCTCGGTGCCGAGGCGATCCGCACGATCCGCGGCGTGGGCTACGTGATCGCGCGCGCGTAGCCGCGTCATGTCGTCGATCCGCCGAACCCTGCTGGGCTATCTGCTGCTCGGCCTCGCCGCCGTCGCGGTAGTCACCACGTGGCTCACGTACCAGGAGACGAAGAGCGAGGTGGGCGATCTGTTCGATCTCCAGCTGAAGCAGCTCGCGTACTCGACGCGCATCGACGATCTGCTGCGAGGGCGCCAGCCCTCGCTCACGCTTCCCGACAGCCGGCCGAACGGCGGAGTTTCCGAGATCGTGACCCAGATCTGGGATCGCGACGGCGTGCTCGTGTACTGGTCGCGCCCCGGTCCGGGCTTTCCGGTGCCCGCGACCGAGGGCTACTCGAACGTCGCGCAGAACGGGCGCGAATGGCGCATCTACACGCACGTCGAGGGCACGCACGCGCTGCAGGTCGCGCACGCCCTCGACGAGCGCGAGGGGATCGCAACGCAGATCGCGCTGCGCACGCTGCTGCCGCTTGCGGCGCTGATCCCGATTCTCGGGGCGCTGATCTGGTACGCGGTAGGCGTGGGCCTGAAGCCGCTCGACACGATGTCGCGCGCCGTCGCCAAGCGAAGGCCCGACGCGATGGCGCCGCTCGCCGAGGGCAGCCTGCCGCGCGAGCTTCAGCCGCTCGCGCAAAGCCTCAACGCGCTCCTCGCCCGCCTCGACGAAGCGCTGTCGGCGCAGCGCCGCTTTACCGCGGACGCCGCCCACGAGCTTCGCACGCCGCTCGCCGCGCTCAAGCTCCAGGTGGAGCTTGCCGAGCGCGCCCCGGACGCCGAGCAGCTCACCGCCGCGCTCGCCGAGCTCGAGTCGGGCGTGGACCGCGCGTCGCATCTCGTCGAGCAGCTCCTCACCATGGCGCGGCTCGAGCCCGAGTCGCCGCTGCGTGCCGCGCAAACGGTCGACCTCACGGCGCTCGCGCGCGAGGCGATCGTCGCACGCGCCGCCATCGCGAGCGGTCGCACGATCGACCTCGGGCTCACGCGCGGCACGCAAGCGGCGGTCCGCGGCGACGCTTCGAATCTCGCCATGCTCATAGGCAACCTCCTCGACAACGCGCTGCGCTACACGCCTGCGGGCGGCCGCGTCGACGTCGCGGTCGACCGCGACAACGCGGGCGGCGCACGGCTCTCGGTCAGCGATACCGGACCCGGCATTCCGGCCGCCGAGCGCGAGCGCGTGTTCGAACGGTTCTATCGCGTCCGCGGCCCCGAGTCGCCGGAGCCGGTCGGCAGCGGGCTGGGACTGTCGATCGTTCGCCGCATCGCCGACGCGCACGGCGCGACGGTCGAGCTCGCCGACGGCCCCGACGGCCGCGGCCTCGCCGTCCACGTGCAGTTTCCGCCCGCCAACGCGACGTGAAGCGATGAGATCCGGGGTCCGGGCGCGCGGCGCCCTCGCCGTGGCGCGCGCACCGAAGCTCGCGACCGGCGACGACGAAGCTCGGGCGCGCGCCCACCTGCGAAGCGTGGCGAGCCTGTATCGCATCAGCGCGCGCGAGGTCGACGCGCTGCCCCTCCTCGATATGCAGCGCTTCCCGGACGGCGGCGCGATCGCGCGCTTCGGCAATCGCGTCCAAGGCGTCGACGTTTTCCGTGAGAGGGTGAGCGTGCTCACGAGGGGTGGATTTCGGAAGGGTATGGAGCGCTCGGCGTGATCATGTGCAGCCCGCAGTGAGTCACTCGATCACCGGAGACTTAAGGTTGCTTTAAGGCGCCGCGCCTAGATTGCGTCGTGCCGGGCCCCCTTCGCGGGGCCTTCTTCCTCCACGAAGGAGAGCACGAATGCAACTTTCCAGGGTTACCTATGCGCTCGTCGCCGCAGGTCTCATCGGCGGTGTCGCAACGTTCTACAACCAGATCGACGGCTCGCCGGTGACCCCCGCGCTCGCCGCCTCGCAGCCCGCGGCGGCACAAGCAGTCATCCCGACGGCGGCGGCCAACCTGCCCGACTTCACGGCGCTCGTCGACCGCGCGGGCCCTGCGGTGGTCAACATCAGCGTGCGCAGCGAAGGCAAGACAATGGCCAGCGACGACGACGACGACGACGAGGGGGTACCCGATTTCTTCAAGCACTTCGGCGTGCCGAACGGGCCGCAGATGCGGCCGCAGCCCAGGCAGGGCATGGGCTCGGGCTTCATCGTGAGCCCCGACGGCTACATCGTCACCAACGCGCACGTCGTCGACGGCGCGACCGAGGTCACGGTGAAGCTGACCGACCGCCGCGAGTTCACGGCGAAGGTGGTCGGCGAGGACAAGCGCACCGACATCGCGCTCATCAAGATCGACGCCAAGGGCCTGCCGGCGCTGGACCTCGCCGCGAACCCCGAAGTCAAGCGCGGCGAATGGGTGATCGCGATCGGTTCGCCGTTCGGCTTCGAAAACAGCGTGTCGGCGGGGGTGGTGAGCGGTGTGCACCGCGCGCTTCCGAACGGGCAGATGGTGCCTTTCATCCAGACCGACGTCGCGGTGAACCCGGGGAATTCCGGCGGCCCGCTTTTGAACGCGAAGGGGCAGGTGGTCGGCGTGAACTCGCAGATCTACAGCCGCAGCGGCGGTTACATGGGGTTGTCGTTCGCCATTCCCGCCGACGTCGCTGTGAATGTCGCCGACCAGCTCAAGACGCACGGCAAGGTGATGCATGGCCGTCTCGGCATCGGCATCCAGGGTCTCGACCAGACGCTCGCCAAAAGCTTCGGCCTCGACGACAGCAGCGGCGCGCTCGTCGGCAGCGTCGAGAAGGACAGCCCGGCGGCGAAGGCGGGGTTCAAGACGGGCGACGTCATCCGCAAGATCGACGGTGTGGCGATGGCCGACAGCACCGACGTGACGAGCCGCATCGGCAACACCGCGCCCGGCACCAAGGTCAGCGTCCAAGTGTGGCGCGAAGGCAAGCCGGTCGAGCTCACGGCCACCGTCGGGACGCTGGACGACGGCAAGGTCGCGAGCGCGGGCGACGATGCGGACACCAAGGGCAGGCTCGGCGTCGCCGTGCGCTCTCTCACGCCGGAGGAGCGCAAGGAGAGCGGGAAGTCGGGTGTCGTGGTCGAGCGCGCGGGCGGCGCCGCGGCGAAAGCCGGCGTGCAAGCGGGCGACCTCATCGTGGGCGTGGGCTCGACGAAGGTCACCTCGCCGGAGGAGCTCAAGACCCTCGTCGAGAAGTCCGGCAAGACCGTCGCGCTCCTGATCGAGCGCCAAGGGCGCCAGATTTTCGTGCCGGTCAAGATCGGCTGACCATTCCGGCGCCGCGTGCGGACCAGCCGGCCGTCCAATCTCCGGCCGCACGCAAGCCGAAGGCCGCGGGAGGATCCCGCGGCCTTCTTTTTATCTGCAGACGCCAAAGGCGCTTCGCGAGGCGGGCTTTGATCATGGCCAAGCGTATTCGCAAGCTTCGATCTTCGCCGTGGGTCCGCGATGCGCGGGTATGCATGGCACGGGCGTCGCGATGCTCGGGCGCGCACGCCTACTGCCCCGGCTGCAGACGCATGCTGTTCCCCGCCCTGCTTCCCACGGCGCGAGCCCGTTCGGGCCGCCAGATGCGGTTCGGGTCGGATCCCGCGGCGATCGCGCCGCGAGGCCGCCGCACGCCGCGACGCTTTCCGCGTCGATCCAGGTAGGGCCACGCGATTGCCCGGGCTTGCGATTATCATGGGGCCCGAGGGAGAGATCGCATGAACCTGTCCGCCGCCGCAAGCGCCACCACTGTGATCGACTCGCTCCTGTTTCGCGATGCGTTCGGCACGCCGCAGATGCGATCGATCTTCTCCGACCGCACGACGATCGAGCGCTACGTCGAGGTGGAGGTCGCGCTCGCGAAGGCGGAAGCCGCCTGCGGCGTCATTCCCGCCGATGCCGCCGCGGCGATCGCGGCGCATGCGCGCGCCGCCGACTTCGACGCCGATCTCCTGAAGCAGGAGACCGACAACGTGGGCTATCCCGTGCTCCCCGTCGTGCATCAGATGGCGAGGCAGTGCGGCGAGGCCGGTCGTTACGTGCATTGGGGCGCCACCACGCAGGACATCATGGACACGGCCGTGGTGCTCCAGATCCGCGCGGCCCTCGACCTCGTCGCCGCCGACGTCGACGAGCTGCGCAGGATCCTGGGCGACCTCGCGCGCCGCTACCGCGACACGCCGATGGCCGGGCGCACGCACCTGCAGCAGGCATTGCCGATCACGTTCGGCTACAAGGCCGCGGTCTGGCGCACGATGCTCGACCGCCACGCGCAGCGCCTTGCGCAGCTTCGCCCGCGCGTGCTCGTCGTGCAGTTCGCCGGCGCCGCGGGCACGCTCGCCTCGCTCCGCGGGCACGGCCTCGCCGTGCAGAAGGCCCTCGCCGGCGAGCTTGCGCTCGCCGTCCCGTCCGCGGCGTGGCACGTCGCCCGCGACGCGTTCGCGGAGACGGTCAACGTCCTGGCGCTCGTCACGGGCTCGCTCGGCAAGATCGCCCTGGACGTGATGCTCATGATGCAGAACGAGATCGCGGAGGCCTTCGAGCCTTTCGCACCGGGCCGCGGCGGCAGCAGCACGATGCCGCAGAAGCGCAACCCGATATCGAGCGAGCTCATTCTCGCCGCGTCGAAGGCCGTTCGCCAGCACGCCGGCCTCATGCTCGACGCGATGGTGCAGGACTTCGAGCGCGCGACCGGACCGTGGCACGCCGAGTGGATCGCGATCCCGGAGAGTTTCGTGCTGACCGCCGGCGCGCTGCGCCAGGCGAAGACCATGCTGGGCGGCCTCGTCGTCGATGAAGCGCGCATGCGCGAGAATCTGAACCTCACGCACGGGCTCGTCGTGGCCGAGGCGGTGATGATGGGCCTCGCGCCGCATCTGGGCCGCCAGCGCGCGCACGACGTCGTCTACGGCGCGTGCCGCACGGTGGGCGAGCGCGGCGGCACGCTCGCCGACGTGCTCGCCGGCATGCCGGATGTCACGGCGCACCTCGATCGCGTCGCGATCGACCGGCTCACCGATCCCGCGAACTATCTCGGCATCGCGCCGGAGACGGTCGACCGCGTGCTAGGCGCGTAAAAGCCTCGCGATCATCTGCTCGGCGCGTGCGAGATACGATGCGCCGAACAGGTTCAGGTGGTTGAGCACGTGGTAGAGGTTGTACAGGTCGCGGCGCGCCTCGTGACCCGGCGCGAGCGGCCAAGCCTCCTCGTATGCCCGGTAGAAGCTCGCGTCGAAGCCGCCGAAGAGGCGCGTCATCGCAAGGTCCGCCTCGCGGTCGCCGACATACACCGCGGGATCGAAAATCGCAGGCGCGCCGGTCGCGAGCACGCCGGCGTTGCCCGACCACAGGTCTCCGTGCAGAAGCGACGGCTGCGGCCGATGAGTCGCGAGCAGGTGCCGCACCGCGGCCAGCAGCGCATCGGCATCGCGCAGCCGATAGCCGGCACGCGACGCGCGCGCAAGTTGAGGCGCAAGGCGCCGGTCGCGGAATAAGACCGCCCAATCGTCGAGCCAGCCGTTGACCTGCGGGGTTGCGCCGATGAAGTTGTCGCGCGCCCAGCCGTAGGGTTCGCCCTGCGCGACGCGATGCAGCTCGGCGAGCGCGCAGCCGAGCGTGGCGCCGGTCGCCGCGCCCACGAGATCGAGCCACGACAACGCGAGAAACGCGGTGCCGCCGACCGCGAGCGACCACGCGGTCGTCCACGTCCCGTTGGCGGCAGGTTTCCATGCCGCCACGCCGCGGGCGCCAAGCCCTGCAACCGCTGCGTCCTGCCAGGTCAATGCCGAAGCGCGTCGATGCCGTGCGCGATGCCGGACAGGGTGAGCGGGAACATGCGCGGCCCGAGCTTGGCAAGCACGAGCTGGGTCGAGCGCGTGTACTCCCACGAGCGCTCGGGCTCGGGGTTCCACCACACCACGCGCCGGAAGTGCTCGAAGATGCGCGTGAGCCACACGATCCCCGGCTCGTCGTTGGAGTATTCGACGCTCCCGCCGGCCTGCGTGAGCTCGTAAGGGCTCATCGCGGCGTCGCCGACGAAGATCACCTTCCAGTCGGGCCCGTAGGTGTGGATGAGATCGAGGGTGGCCATGCGCTCGTTGCGGCGGCGGCCGTTGTCGCGCCACACGTGGTCGTACACGCAGTTGTGGAAATAGAAGTACTCGAGGTGGCGGAACTCGGCCTTGGCGGCGGAGAACAATTCCTCGCAGACGCGCACGTGCGGGTCCATCGACCCGCCGACGTCGAGGAAGAGCAGCACCTTCACGCGATTGCGGCGCTCGGGCTGCAGGCGCAGATCGAGCCAGCCCGCGTTGCGGGCCGTGCCTTCGATCGTGCCCGGGAGGTCGAGCTCCTCGGGAACG
>DATJXV010000129.1:0-2713 GCA_035499955.1 Casimicrobiaceae bacterium | reverse complement strand
ACGCGCGCATCTCGCGGCCTATCCGGGAGCGCTGCCCGCGGTGCCGCTCAAGACGAATTTCCCGACGGATCCCTTCGGCACGGCGATGCGCGCGGCCGTGGAGCTCGCGTCGATCGACCGCAAGCTTCCGGTGATCCACGTCGCGCTGAATGGCCTGGACGAGGACAAGCACCACTCGGTCGATTGCCACTGGAACCAGCTCAAGTTCCACGGCGATGCGCTCTCGCGGCTGGCTAACGGGCTCGCCGCGCTGCGCGAGGGCCTGAAGGAGATCGGCCGCTGGGACGAGACGCTCGTCGCGACCTACGACGAGTTCGGACGCTGCCCCACGGAGAACGAGGACCATGGCACGCACCACGGCCTCGCATCGGTGCACTTCGTGATGGGCGGGCGCGTGAAGGGCGGGCTCATCGGCGAAGCGCCGGAGGTGCGCAACATGTTCCCGCACATCGGCGGACCCATGCCCACGATCGACACGCGAAGGCTCTGGACCACGGTCGCGAAGCAGTGGTGGAACGCGGACACGTCGGGGCTATTCAGCAAGCAGCACCAGGCGTTGGATCTCCTGCGGGCATAATGCCCGTGGATGGTTCCAACCCATAGTCGCCTCGAGGCGGCCCTCCTAAAGCCCGCGCTGCAACGCGCGTTCACGGTCGTCTTCTCCGCGGCGGGCCTGGCATCGGCCGCGTGGATGACCTCGATGCTTGTCGCGGCCTCGGGAATGCCCGGGACCGAGGCCACCGATCCGCTCTCCAGGCGCGCCGAGCTCGCCTCCGAGATCATGCTGATTGCGATGCTCGCTCTCGCAGGAGCGCTGGGCCTGTACCTCGCGGCGAAGGGCCATCGCCGGACCTTGCCTCGCCTGCTGGGCAGCGCCTGCGCCGGACTCGCGGGCATGGGCATCCTCCTCGGGATGAGGCTCTACTTCGCGGGCCCGGGCCACGCGGAAAGAGCGATCGTCGCCCAACACTCCATGGAAGTGATCATCGCCCTGTTCCTGGTGGCGGTGTTCGCGATGGCCGTGTGGATGTTCAGCGTCATGAAGTTCCTGGTCTATTTTCCGAAGCCGGTGACGCTGCTCGACCAGCGATTCGAGCGGCGCTCCCTCGGGATCTTCGCCTTCGATTCGTTCGGCGCGCGGGGGCTTCGCCCGCTCCTGTCCGCGCAGTCGGCAGCGCTCGCGATCGGCCTGGTGCTGATCGCGGCAATCGACGCGAGCCTCGATCGCCTGACCTCCGAGCTCTGGAACGACGCGAGCCTCTACCTGCTCTGCTGGGGACCCTTCGCGATCGTGAGCGCCAAGCAGCGCCTGCTCGTCGAGGAAGACCGCCGGGCGATCCGCTGGGTGCTGCTCGGCCAGACCCTCTGGCTCGCGGTCTTCCTGGCCTCGTGCCTCGCCCTCATCGCGCTGCTGGGCTCGGACGTCCTGAAGTTCGCGAGCTGGAACGATTCGAGCGCGTTCGCGAAAGGCTTCTTCGGATTCTTCTACGCGGGATTCGTGATCGCGCTGATGCTGGCGCTCGCCGTGTCGATCTTCTACGACGGCACGCTCGATCCCGACCTCATCATCCGCAGGACGTGGCTCCTCGCCGCCGTGGGCCTCATCTCGGGAAGCCTCTTCGTCGTGCTCGAGAGGCTCCTCGCCACCGCGATCGCCGGGTGGCTGAACGTCTCGGCGGTGAACGCGCTCACGATCGTCGCGGCCATCACCGCGGCGTTCGTCTATCCGGCGCGCCACCTGATCGAGACGCGCGTGAAGGGCGCGCTCGAGCGCTGGCACGCGGCCAACGCGATCGCCGACGGAGTCCGGCGAGAGGCCGTGATCGTGTTCGCCGACCTCTCCGGCTACACGGCCCTCACCGAGCGCAACGAGCGCGAGGCCCTGATCATGGCGGCGATCTTCCATCGCGACGCGCAGAGAATCGGCGCGGCGCAAGGCGGCAAGCTGATCAAGACCATCGGCGACGCGGTGATGCTCAGTTTTCCCGAGGTGGATGCCGCCCTGCGCGCCGTGATCGAGCTGAAGCGCGCCTTCCGCGAGCACGTGACCGCGATGTCGATGGAGCCGCTCATGATCCACGCGGCGCTGCACCACGGCGAAGTCGTGGAATCGCCGAGCGGGGACGTCTTCGGTTCCACGGTGAACCTCGCGGCGCGACTGCTGGGCGCGGCGGGCACGCACGACATCGTCGCGAGCCGCGCGGCGCTCGAGCGGGCCTCGCAGGCGCAGGGCGCGGAGTTCATCGGCTCCAGGACGTTCAAGAACGTCTCGCTGCCCGTGGACTGCTTCCGGGTGCCCGAGCCCGCGGGCGCTTGATCTCGCCGGCGCCCGACCCCACGTATAATTCCACTTGCAGCACCGATTACTACGGGGGCGACCCGGTTTCGACGTGGGCACTGAAGCACTGCAGGGCATGCCGAGGGGTGGAGCACCTCGTTAATCCAACCGCAAACAATCTAGTTGCGAACGACGACAACTACGCTCTGGCGGCCTAATACCCGCTGGACTCTGCTCCGGGCCTGCTCATGGGGCCGGGTGGTGAAGTAAGCAGCACGCCACGGCAGAGTCATTTTCATGAGATCGCTTTCGATGGGGCCGCTTCATCGATAGCTAAACAATAGGTGGCTCAGCATCGTCCAGCTCGCCGGTCTGCGGGACGGTGGTTAAACCAAATGGCCTGGCTAAGCATGTAGAACTGCATGTGGACGGCTT
>DATJXV010000128.1:0-8070 GCA_035499955.1 Casimicrobiaceae bacterium | reverse complement strand
GCCTCGGTGATCACCTACACGCGCAACAGCTGGGGCAACCACGCCGGCGACGTGATGCCCGCGCAGATCAAGGCCGCGCGCCAGTAGCGCCCGGCAGGAAGCCTATCGTCAGGAGCCACGCATGAGCAGCATTCCGCACGATCACGCCGCAGAGCACGACGATCACGCGCATCACGCCTCGGGGATCATGCGCTGGATCACGACGACCAACCACAAGGACATCGGCACGCTGTACCTGTTGTTTGCGCTGACGATGTTCTTCGTCGGCGGCGTGATGGCGCTCACGATCCGCGCCGAGCTGTTCCAGCCCGGCCTGCAGATCGTACACCCCGAGTTCTTCAACTCGCTCACCACGCTGCACGGCCTCGTGATGATCTTTGGCGCGATCATGCCGGCGGCGGTAGGCTTCGCGAACTGGCAGATCCCGATGATGATCGGCGCGCCTGACATGGCGTTCGCGCGCATGAACAACCTGAGCTTCTGGCTGCTGCCGCCGGCGGCGCTCATGCTGGTGGGCTCCTTCCTCGTGCCCGGCGGCGCGTTTGCCGGCGGCTGGACCATGTACCCGCCGCTGTCCGTGCAGTCCGGCATGGCCATGGACCTCACCATCTTCGCCGTGCACATCATGGGCGCGTCGTCGATCATGGGCTCGATCAACATCATCACCACCATCCTCAACATGCGCGCGCCGGGGATGACGATGATGAAGCTGCCGCTTTTCGTGTGGACGTGGCTCATCACCGCATACCTCCTGATCGCGGTCATGCCCGTGCTCGCGGGCTCGGTGACGATGCTCCTGACCGACCGTCACTTCGGCACGTCGTTCTTCAACGCCGCCGGCGGGGGCGACCCCGTGCTCTTCCAGCACGTCTTCTGGTTCTTCGGGCATCCCGAGGTGTACATCATGATCCTGCCCTCGTTCGGGATCATCTCGGAGATCCTGCCGACGTTCTCGCGCAAGCCTCTGTTCGGCTACGCATCGATGGTCTACGCGGTGGGGAGCATCGCCATCCTGTCGTTCATCGTGTGGGCGCACCACATGTTCACCGTCGGCATGCCGGCCGCCGGGCTGCTGTTCTTCATGTACGCGACGATGCTGATCGCGGTGCCCACGGGCGTGAAAGTGTTCAACTGGCTCGCCACGATGTGGCGCGGCTCCATGACCTTCGAGACGCCGATGCTCTTCGCGGTGGGATTCCTGTTCCTGTTCACGATGGGCGGCTTCACCGGCCTCGTGCTCGCCATCACGCCGGTCGACATCCAGCTGCAGGACACCTACTACGTCGTGGCGCACTTCCACTACGTGCTCGTGGCCGGGTCGCTGTTCGCGTTCTTCGGGGGCGCGTACTACTGGCTGCCGAAGTGGACCGGCACCATGTACGACGAGAAGCTCGGCAAGTGGCATTTCTGGCTGGCGATGATCTTCTTCAACGTCACGTTCTTCCCGATGCACTTCCTCGGGCTCGCCGGCATGCCGCGGCGCATCCCGGACTACGCCCAGCAGTTCGCCGACTGGAACATGGTGGCCTCCATCGGCGCCTTCGGCTTCGGCTTCTCGCAGCTGATCTTCGTGTACGTGCTCATCAAGTGCCTGCGCGGCGACGGCGCGAAGGCGCCCGCCAAGCCGTGGGAAGGCGCCGACACGCTGGAGTGGACGCTGCCGTCGCCGGCGCCGTACCACAGCTTCGAGACGCCGCCGGTGGTGAAGTAGGGGCGAGGCGATGCCGCGAGCGCCGGACCAGCAGAAGCTGCGCAGCGCCAACCTGCGCACGGCGATCGTCCTCGCCTCGATCGCGCTCGTCTTCTTCGTGGGCATCATCTTCGCGAAGCTGACCGGCGACACGTCGACCGGCATGACGGTGCTGGGCGCGGCCGTGTTGCTGTTCCTCTTGCTCGCCATCGGGCGGAGCGTGCGCCGCAAATGAGCGAGACGCGCAACTCGAATCGCAAGCTGCTCGTGCGGCTGGTGATCGTCGCAGCGGGCATGTTCGCCTTCGGCTACGTCCTGGTGCCCTTCTACGACCAGATCTGCAAGGTCACCGGCCTGCGCAACATCGCGCAGCCCGACGAAGTGGGCAACACGCAGGTCGTCGCCGCGCGCAGCGTGCGCATCGAGCTCGACTCCAACGTGCGCAACCTGCCCTGGACGTTCCGCCCGCTGGAGCCCGTGGTGAACGTCCATCCGGGCGAAGTGCGCCAGGTCGTGTACGAAGTGACGAACAACACGGGGCGGCCGATCACCGGCCAGGCGATCCCGAGCTACGGGCCGCAGTACGCCGCGCAGTTCTTCCGCAAGCTCGAGTGCTTCTGTTTCGAGAAACAGACGCTCAAGCCCGGCGAGGTGCGCAGGATGCCGGTCGTGTTCGTGGTGGACCCGAAGGCGCCGGAGGACCTCAACACGATCACGCTGTCGTACACCTTCTTCGAGGTCGAAGGGGCCGGCGGGTGAAAACTTCTGATTGGAAACGGGCCGGCGCGGCCGGCCCGAATTTGTAATTGCTTAGGGGATTCGAATGAGCGTAGCGACTAACGGCGCCAAGCCTTACTACTACGTACCTCAGCCGTCGCACTGGCCGATCACGGCGGCGTGCGCGCTCCTGCTCATGGGCTCCGGCGCCGCGTTCTGGTTCAACGGCTATGCCCCGGGCCCGTGGGTTTGCGCGGCGGGCTTCACGATCCTGCTCATCATGTTCTTCGGCTGGTTCGGCACCGTCGTCGGCGAGTCCGAGCACCGCCTCTACAACAAGAAGGTCGACCTCTCGTTCCGCTGGGGCATGAGCTGGTTCATCTTCTCCGAGGTGATGTTCTTCGCCGCGTTCTTCGGCGCGCTGTTCTATATCCGCAACCTGTCGGTGCCCGACCTCGGCAGCATCGCGTCTAAGCTGCTGTGGCCCAACTACGCGGCGCAATGGCCGACCAACGGCCCGTACGACACCGCGCGCTTCTCGCCCATGCAAGCGATGGGCATCCCGCTCATCAACACGATCATCCTCCTGACGTCGGGCGTCACCCTGACCATCGCGCACCATGCGCTCAAGGCGGGGCATCGCGGGCAGCTCAAGCTCTGGCTGTTCCTCACCATCGTGCTCGGCTTCACGTTCGTCGGATTGCAGGCGCACGAGTACCACGAGGCCTACACCGAGATGAACCTCAAGCTGTCGACCGGCGTCTACGGCTCGACGTTCTTCATGCTCACGGGCTTCCACGGCCTGCACGTGACCATCGGCGCCACCATGCTGACGGTCATGCTGGTGCGCGTGTTCCGCGGCCACTTCGACGCCGAACACCACTTCGCGTTCGAGGCCTCGGCGTGGTATTGGCACTTCGTCGACGTGGTGTGGCTGCTGCTCTTCGTGCTGGTCTATTGGCTGGTCTGACGCCGGCGCCCCCGCGGCGGGCCGCGAGCGACGATGTCGCCGTTGTCGCGGGCGTGGGGATCCGCAAAGCCGCACGGCTGTCCGTGCGGCTTTTTCATTTGATCCCGCCGGGCCCGATCCACCCCATGTAGTAGCTCAGAATGAGGAAAGCGACGAGGCTCACCGACAGCGCGACGCGCACGGTGAGCATCCACACCACCCGCTTGCCGCGCCCGGCGTCGCGGTACAGGAATACGAGGGCCGTGAAGAGCGCGACTATGATCGCGATGAGCACGGCGACGACGATGACCTTCATGGCACCGGCCAGTGTAAACAAGATGCGCGCCGAGCGCCCGCTATACTGATGGAGGGCGCCGCCCCTTCGCCGCGGCGCTTCCGGCCGGCCTTCCTCCCGACGGCGGCAACGCTCGTCTTCGTGGCGCTGTTCACCGCCGCCGGCGTCTGGCAGCACGCCCGGATGGAGCAGAAGCTCGCGCTGCGCGCGCAACTCGATGCCGCGGCGCGCAACGCGCCCGTTCCGCTGCCGGCGACGCGCGACTGGGAAGCCTGGCGCTTTCGCCCGGTGATCGCCCGCGGCACGTTCGACGCCGCGCACCAGATCTACATCGACAACCGTGTCCGCGCCGGGCGCGTGGGCTACGACGTGGTGGCGCCGCTCACGCTCGACGACGGCCGCAAGGTGCTGGTGGACCGCGGCTTCATCGCCGCAGGCGCGACGCGGTCGCAGCTTCCCGCGGCGCCGCCGCCCGGAGGCGAGGTGGCTCTCGTCGGGCGGGTGAGCGAACCGGCGAAGGCGTACCTGGAGCTCGCGAGCGACACGGTGCAGGGTCCGCTGTGGCAGAACCTCGACGCCGGGCGCTATGCGCGCGTCACGGGCATCGACGTGCTGCCCATCGTCGTCGAGCAGACCGCGCCCGTCGACGCCGCCGACGCGCTCGAGCGCGATTGGCCAGCCCCCGACTTCGGCGCCGAGCGGCATCTGGTCTACATGGTGCAGTGGTTCGCCTTCGCGGCGCTCGCCGCCGGCCTCTGGGCGTACTTCACGTGGCGGCGCGAGCCGTGACCGACGGTACCGCCGCCGGCACCGCGCCGCGCAACCGGCGCACGCTGATCCTGGTCGCGCTCGTCGCCGTGGCGCCCGTGGTCGCGTCTTATGCCGCGTACTACTGGTTTCCCCGCGAGAAGCAGGTCAACTACGGCGAGCTCCTGGCCACGCGTCTCGCGCCGGAGGTCACCGGCGCCGCCGGCGGCGCGCCGTTCCGTCTTGCCGACCTGCGCGGCAAGTGGGTCGTCGTGATGGCCGCGCCCGGCGCGTGCGACGGTGAATGCGCGGGCGCGCTGTACGCCACGCGGCAGGCGCGCACCATCCAGGGCCAGGAGATGGAGCGCGTGGCCCGGGTGTGGCTCGTCGACGACGACGCTGCCCCCAACCCCGGGGTCGTCGCCTTGCATCCCGACCTCACCGTGGTGCGCGCCGCGCGCGGCGCGCTTGCGTCATGGCCCGCGGGCGCCGATCGCATCTACCTCGTCGACCCGCTCGGCAACCTCGTGCTCGCGTGGCCGCGCGATCCGGACATCAGGGCGATGGCGAAGGACGTGACGCGCCTCCTTCGCGCCTCGCGGATCGGCTGAGGCGGGCAGCCGCGTGTAAAATACGCGGTTTTCCGAATCCGGCCCTCGATGACTTCCCTCGCCCTTGCCGAAAGCCGGCTGCGCCAGTTCCTCGCGCTGACCAAGCCGCGGGTGGTCTCGCTCATCGTGTTCTGCGCGGTGATCGGCATGTTCCTCGCCGCGCCGGGCCTGCCGCCGCCTTCGACCGTATTCGCCGCCACCGTCGGCATCGCGCTCGTCGCCGGCGCCGCCGCGGCGATCAACTGCCTCGTCGAGCGCACCATCGATGCCGTGATGTCGCGTACACGCGGCCGCCCGCTACCGCGCGGCCAGGTGTCGCCCGCGTCCACGCTCGTGTTCGCGGGCGTGGTCGGCGGCATCGGGCTGTGGGTGCTGTTCCGTTACGTGAACCCGCTCACGATGTGGCTCACGCTCGCCACCTTCGTGGGCTACGCCATCGTCTACACGATCCTGCTCAAGCCAGCCACGCCGCAGAACATCGTCATCGGGGGCGCGTCGGGCGCGATGCCGCCCGTGCTGGGCTGGGCCGCCGTGGCCAACGACGTCGCCCCCGAAGCGCTCCTGCTCTTCCTCATCATCTTCGTGTGGACGCCGCCTCACTTCTGGTCGCTCGCGCTGTATCGCACGCAGGACTACGCGAAGGCGGGTCTTCCGATGCTCCCGGTCACGCACGGCTCCAAGTACACGCGGCTCATGATCGTGCTGTACACGCTGGCGCTGATCGCGGTGTCGCTGATGCCGTTCGCGATCCGCATGAGCGGGCCGCTCTACCTCGTCGCGGCGCTCGCGCTCGGCGGGGCGTTCCTCGCCTACGCGGTCCGCCTGTACCGCAACTACAGCGACGAGCTGTCGAGGGCGACGTTCCGCTATTCGATCGTCTACCTCTCGGCGCTCTTCTCCGCGCTGCTCGTCGACCACTACTGGCAGTGACGGCCCCGGGGCGCTCGTGAACCGCTTTGTCGCCGCGCTTCTGACCGCTCTTTCGCTCGCGGCCTGCGCGCCGGACGGCCCCAAGTTCAAGGCCTCGGACGTCACCGGAGCTTCGTTCGGGCGAGATTTCGCGCTGAGCGATCCGGCCGGGAAGACCCGCACGCTCGCCGACTTCCGCGGTAAGGCGGTGGTGCTGTTCTTCGGCTACACGCAGTGCCCGGACGTGTGCCCCACGACGATGTCCACCCTCGCGGAGACGATGAAGCTGCTGGGTGCCGACGCCGATCGGGTCCAGGTCGTGTTCATCACCGTCGACCCCGAGCGCGACACGCCCGCGCTGCTGGCCGAATACGTGCCGGCGTTCGACAAGCGCTTCATCGGGTTGTCGGGCGACGCCGCCGCGACGGCGCGCGTCGCGAAGGAATTCAAGGTCATCTACCAGAAGCAGCCGGGCCCCACGCCGTCGACCTACACGATGGATCACTCGGCGGGGGTGTTCATGTTCGACCCGTCCGGGCGCCTTCGCCTGTATGCCGGGCATGCGCAGACGCCCGATCTCTACGCGCACGACCTGCGCGAGCTCCTGCACGGCGCCGCCGGCTGATGAACGCCGCGCGCACGCTGCCCGAGCACCTGGCGCTCGGCCAGCAGGCGCTCCGGGACGGCGACCCGCGCCTCGCCGCGGTGCACTTCCACGAGGCGCTGAGGCTCGATCCCGATCACGGCGCGGCGCGCGAGCAGCTCGCCGCCGCGCTGTACGCTTACGCGCACGCGCTGCGCGGCCGCGCCGCCGTCGAGGCCGCAGCCGCGGCGTTCGCACAGGCCACGAACTTCGCGCCCGAGAATGCCGATGCCTGGTTCGCGCTCGGCAATGCCTGCATGGAGGTCGAGATGCAGCGCGCGGACGCGGCGCGCGCCGGCACGGCGCCACCGCCCGGCGAGGACTACCTCTCGCACGCGGTGGCGGCATTCGCCCGCGCGGCCGCGCTGGAACCTGCGGCGCCGCGGATCGCCGCGAACCGCGCGATGGCGGCGCGCTATGCGTGCGCATGGCCCGAGGCGCGCGCCGCGCTCGACGTGTTGCGCGACCTCTCGCGCGACGATGCCTTCGCCTGCGAGCCGATGTGCGCGGTCGCGCTTCTCGACGATGCGCATGCGCAGCGGCGGGGCATCGAAAACTGGAGCCGCGCGAACGTGCCGGCGGCCGCGGCGCCCGCGGTCGCGAAGCGGCGCGGCGAACGCCTGCGCGTCGGGTATCTTTCGACCGACTTCCACGATCACGCCACGGCGCATCTCGCCGCGGGGCTGTTCGAGCGGCACGACCGGGCAGGCTTCGAGGTCTTCGCCTATGCCGCCGACGAGGACGACGGCAGCGCGATGCGCAGGCGGCTTCGCGCCGCGTTCGAGCACTGGCGCGACGTGCGCGAGCTTTCCGACGCGGACGCCGCGCGGCTGATCGCGCAGGACCGGCTCGACGTCCTCGTCGACCTCAAGGGCCACACGCGGGGCACGCGCCTGCCGATCCTGGGCCATCGTCCGGCGCCGGTGCAGCTTCACTACCTGGGATTCCCGGGCACGATCGGCTACGCGGGCGTGGACGCGATCGTGGCCGATGCGGTGGTGGCGCCGCCGGACAGCGACGGCGAATTCGCGGAACGCGCGCTTCGCCTGCCCGTGTGCTATCAGGCGAACGACGGTCGCCGCGTGCTGCCGCCCGCCGCGTCGCGTGCCGCAGCGGGCCTGCCCGAGCGCGGCCTTGTGCTCGCGTGCTTCAACCAGGCTTACAAGCTCGCCCAGCCGTTCGTGCAGGCGTGGCTCGACGCGCTTCGCGAGCACGACGACGCGGTGCTTTGGCTCACGGTGCCGCACGCGCTCGCGCGACGCAACCTCGCGGCGCTGGCGCAGGCGTCGGGCATCGCGCCGCAACGCCTGATCTTCGCGCCGACGCTCCCGCAGGAGGCGCACATCGCGCGGCTGCGCTGCGCCGACCTTGCGCTCGACGTCCTGCCCTACGGTTCGCATACCACCGGGAGCGATGCGCTGTTCGCCGGCGTGCCGCTGCTGACGGCGCGCGGGACGACGTTCGCCGGGCGCGTCGGGGCGAGCCTGTGCGCGGCCGCAGGGTTGGGCG
>DATJXV010000127.1:0-13374 GCA_035499955.1 Casimicrobiaceae bacterium | reverse complement strand
TGCCGCCCGGGTAGCCGCGCGCGAGCGCTGAGGCCGCGCGGTTCTCCGACGACATGAGGGCGAGGCGAAGCATCTCGTCGCGCGTGAGGCTTGCGCCCATGCGCAGGCGCGAGTGGCTGCCCTTCAGATAGTCGAAGTCGTCCATGTCGATCGACAGGACCTCATCCGGCGGCTGCGCCGCGTCGAGCACGACCATCGCGGTCATGAGCTTCGTGAGCGAGGCGATCGGCGTCACCTCGTCGGCAGCCTTGGCATAGACCGCCTTGCCGTCCTGGGCGTCGATCACGAGCGCGCTGGCCGACATGAGACGCAGCTTGGCGGCGTCGAGCTCGATGGGGGCCGCAAAGGCTGGAAGGCCCGCAAAGGCCGCAAAAACAAGGGTAAGGAGTCGAATCATCACGCTGTGTCTTAACGAAGCTCCGGCGGTTTATCGCACGGATTCCGGGGCCACGTCAATACCCCAAAGCTATCAAAGGCTTAGCTCAGACCTTCGGGTTTACCCGCAGGCAAGAAACGGGCCCGCGGCGACGCTCGAGGCCGTTACAACGCGTGGGCGCCCGTTTCCGCCGACGTCTCGGCAGGCCGCCGCCGCTCCTCGTCCTGCTGCAGGCGCCACATCCGCGCGTACGCCCCGCCGCGCGCGAGCAACGAAGCGTGCGTGCCGCGCTCGACGATCATCCCGGCTTCCAGAACGAGGATTTCGTCGGCGTCGACGATGGTCGAGAGGCGATGCGCGATGGTGAGCGTGGTGTGGTTGCGGGCGATGGCGCGAAGCTCGGCCTGGATCGCCTTTTCCGAGCGCGAATCGAGCGCGCTCGTCGCCTCGTCGAAGATGAGGATGCGCGGCGATTTGAGGATCGCCCTCGCGATCGCCACGCGCTGTTTCTCGCCGCCGGAGAGCTTGAGGCCGCGCTCGCCGACGGGTGTCGCGTAGCCGGCGGGCAAGCCGGCGATGAAGTCGTGGATCTGCGCGAGGCGCGCCGCGGCAACGACCTGGTCGTGCGTGGCGCCCGGCCGACCGTACGCGATGTTGTACTCGATGCTGTCGTTGAACAGCACCGTGTCCTGCGGCACGATCGCGACCAGCGCCCGCAGGCTCGCCTGCTGCACGTCGCGGATGTCCTGGCCATCGACGGTGATGCGGCCGGCGGCCACGTCGTAGAAGCGGTAGAGCAGCCGCGCGAGCGTGGACTTGCCCGAGCCCGAAGGCCCGACCACCGCGACCGTGCGGCCGGCGGGGATCGCGAACGACACGTCGAACAGAATCTGGCGGTCGGGCTCGTAGGCGAAGTCGACGTGCTCGAAGCGCACCTCCGCGCCGCTCACCACCAGGGGCGGGGCACCCGACTTGTCGCGGATCTCGGCGTGCTCCTCGATCAGGCCGAAGAGGCGCTCCATGTCGGCGAGCGCCTGCTTGATCTCGCGGTAGATCACGCCCAGGAAGTTGAGCGGGATGTAGAGCTGGATCATGAAGGCGTTGACGAGGACGAGGTCGCCTATCGTCATCGTCCCGTTCACCACGCCGACGGTCGCGCGCCACATGATGAGCGTCACCGCGATCGCGATGATCGCGCTCTGACCGATGTTGAGCGCCGAAAGCGACGTCTGGCTCTTCACGGCGGCGCTCTCCCAGCGCTGCAGGCTCTCGTCGTAGCGGTTGGCCTCCCATTCCTCGTTGCCGAAGTACTTGACCGTCTCGTAGTTGAGCAGGCTGTCGATCGCGCGCGTATTCGCCTTGCTGTCGAGCTCGTTCATCGTGCGCCGGAAGTGCGTGCGCCATTCGGTGATCATGACGGTGAACGTTATGTAGATCGCGAGCGCGCCGGCCGTGATCGCGAGGAACGTCCAGTCGTAGCGCGCGATGAGGATTGCGCAGACGAGCGTGATCTCGACCAGCGTGGGCAGAATCGAGAACAGCGCGTAGCTCACGAGAGCCGATATGCCGCGCTGGCCGCGCTCGACGTCGCGCGTGAGGCCGCCGGTCTGGCGGTGCAGGTGGAAGCGCAGCGAGAGCGCGTGCAGGTGGCGGAACACCTGGAGCGCGATCTTGCGCACCGCGCGCTGCGTCACCTTGGCGAACAGGAATTCCCGCAGCTCCGTGAACACGGTGGTCGACAGGCGCAGCAGGCCGTAGGCGACGAGCAGCGCGAACGGCACGAAGAGGACCGCGGTCGTCTTGTCCAGGCTGTCGACGATCTGCTTCAGGAGCAGCGGCACGCCGACGTTGGCCGCCTTGGCGAGCACGAGGCACAGCACCGCGGCGATGACGCGGCCCTTGTACTCCCACAGGTACGGCAGGAGGGTGCCGATGGTGGCCCAGTCGCCTCGCTGCGTGCGGGCGACGTTGACCTCGGCGGGGCCCGGAACGGGGGATTTCGAGTGGCGCATGACCTCGCTACTTTACCCCCGCCCGCCGTCGCGGGAACCATTCGTCGCCGCCGTAGCCCACGAGCCCCATCGCGACCCGAACCATCCCGTAGGCGATCCACGTCACCGCCTTTGCGATCGGGTTGCGGCCCGACCAGCGCTCGGGCTCGACGTGGCGGGTGCCGGTCTCGATCATCGACAGCAGCTCGATGCGCAGCTGGTCGGCGAAGCGCGCGTCGCGCACGAACACATTGGCCTCGCGCGCCATGAGGAGCGAGTACGGGTCGATGTTCGACGAGCCCACGGTGGCCCATTGGTCGTCGATCACCCCTACCTTGGCGTGCAGGAAGGAGCGGTGGTACTCGGCGATCACGACCCCGGCGTCGAGCAGCTGCCCGTAGAGCGCGCGCGACGCGTAATGCAGGAGCCGGTACTCCACGCGCGCCTGCAGGAGCAGCGTCACCGCCACGCCCCGCCGCGCCGCGGCGATCAGCGCGCGGCGGAAGCGCACGCCCGGGAAGAAATACGCGTTGGCCAGGATGATCTCCTGCTTCGCCGTGCGGATGGCGGCGAGGTACGCCCGCTCGATGTCGCGCCGGTAGCGCAGGTTGTCGCGGATGACGAACTTCGCGGTCTGGTCGCCCGAGCGCGCCACCTCGATGGGGTCGGGAAACAGCGGAACCTCCGAGCTTTCGAGCTGGACCAGCTCCACGAGCGCCCAGAGCCTCTGCATGGTCTGCACGATCGGGGCGAGCAGCGGTCCGCGCACGCGAACTGCGAAGTCGAGCCGCGGCGGCTTCTGGTTCGGCGTGTTCATGTCGTCGATCAGGTTGATGCCGCCGACGAAGGCGACCGCGCGATCGACGTGGCAGAGCTTACGGTGCAGGCGGCGCAGCCGGTGCGAGCGGAACTGCCACGGAGCGATTTCCGGGCGATACTTCATGAGGCGCACGCCGCCCTCGCGCAGCCGCCGCTCGAGGCTCTTGGTGAGGTAGTGGCGCGCGCCCCATCCGTCCACCAGCACGCGCACGGCCACGCCGCGCCGCGCCGCAGCCACGAGGGCGTCGGCGATCGCCGCACCGGCGTCGTCGTCGGCGAAAATGTAGGTCTCGAGCCAGATCTCGCGCTGCGCCGCATCGACGGCCGCAGCGAGCGCCGGGAAGAACTCGCGCCCGCTGCGTAACAGGTCGACGGCATTGCCCGGCGTGAAGCGGATCACGAAGCGAAAAAGGGGTCAGACCCCATTTCAAATTGTGTCAGCGTGCGATTGTGCTCCGCCGAGCACCGAGGGCACCGAAACAATTTGAAATGGGGTCTGACCCCTTTTTTTGCCGCAGTTGGCCTAACGGCGCCTGCGCGGGACCTCGAACGTCGCCGCGAGCGCGGCGTGGTCGGACATGCGGCCCGAAGGGAAGGCGTAGTGTACGCGGGCGTCCACGACGTCGAGGCCGCGGGCGTAGATGCGGTCCAGGCGGAACACCGGCATCACCGAGGGGAAGGTTCGCGCCGGGCGCCCCTTCACTTCCTCGAACACTTCGTACACGCCGAGCGCTTCGGTCAGCGTGCGGTCACCTTTGCGCCGCCAGTCGTTGAAGTCGCCGGCGATGACCATCGGCGCGTCGCGCGGCACCGTCTCGTCGATGCGGTCGACGAGGGCGCGGATCTGCCATTGCCGCCCTCGCTCGAAGAGGCCGAGATGCACGTTGAGGCAATGCAGGACCGGCGCGCGCTCGCCGAGCTTCACCTCGCAATGGAGGAGCCCGCGGCTTTCGAACGGGTGGGCCGAGATGTCCTCGTTTTCCTGCGCGACGATCGGGAAGCGCGAAAGCACCGCGTTGCCATGATGGCCGTGACGATACACCGCGTTGCGGCCGTACGCGACCTCGTGCCACATCGTGTCGGCGATGAATTCGTGCTGCGGCTTGCCCGGCCAGTCCTGGTAGCGCCCGGCATAGCGGTGGTTGACGCCCTGCACTTCCTGCAAGAACAGCACGTCGGCAGACAGGCCATGCAGCTTCTCCTTCACCTCGTGGATCACCATCCGCCGGGTGAGGTGCGAGAAGCCTTTGTGGATGTTGTACGTGGCGACGCTGAACTTCATGCGCTGCTGAAAAGGACCGGTGCGAGCCTTCCCCCAATGGTAACGGCAATTGCCGCAGGGCGTGACGTAGCCGCGATGCAAGGATCGCACCAACGAGGGGCAATGAACCGGTCGTGGACTACACAATCGCCAGGGCACGCGACTTCTCCGTTTCGTTCGGGGCCGCCGCAGCGTCGAGATCCTGGCTTCGGGTAAACCGTAGGTGCGTGATGTCGTTGGGAAAGAACATGCCCCACGTCCACTCGACGAAGATGCGCAGCTTGCGCCCGAGCGTGGGCATCTGCGAAAGATAGTACGCGCGCCACAGCAGCCACGCCGGTAATCCCGACAGCGGCACGCCGAAGACGTCGGCCACGCCCTTGCGATGCCCGATCGACGCCATCGCTCCGCGCGCGCGATAGCGGAAGGCGCGCGTGGGCTTGCCCGCGAGCTGCGACAGGATGTTGGCCGCCGCGCAGCGTCCTTCGCGCACGGCGAACTGCGCCGTCGTCGGAGCCGGCTTGCCGTCGAGCGCGTTCGTCACGAGCGCGCAGTCGCCGACCGCCCAGAGGCCCGGAGCGTCGGGCACCGACAGATCGGGGCCGACGACGATGCGACCGCGCTCGGTGGGCAGCAGCATGCGCTCGACCAGCGCGTTGGGACGCGTGCCGATAGTGCAGATGACCGTGCCCGCGGGGACGAACTCGCCGCTGCCGAGCATGATCCCGCGCTCGCCGACGCACTTTGCGCGGGTGCTCGTTCGCACCACGACGCCGCGGCTGGCAAGCGATGCGTGCGCCGCCCTCCCCAGGCGTTCGGAAAGTTCGAGCAGCAGCCGCGGCGCATCCTGCAGCAGCGTGACCTTGAGCTCGTCCGGGCGAACGCGTGGGTAGTAGCGGCGCAGGCCGCGCAGGCAATCGACGAGCTCGCCGGCGGTCTCCACGCCGGAAAAGCCGCCGCCGATGACGACGAAATGGCCGAGGCGCCGGCGCATGGCCGGATCGCTCGTAAGCTCAATGCGGGCGACGCGGCGAAGCACGGTGTTGCGGATGTGCATCGCGTCGCCGACGGTCTTCAAGGCGATCCCGTGCTCGGCGAGGCCGGGCAGGAGGTCGAGGCGCGCGCGGTTGCCGAACGCCAGCACGAGGTGCTCGTACGGCTGCTCGATCGGCCCGGCGAGCGTGTCGCAGCGGAACGTCCGCTGCGCCGGGTCGATGGAGGTGACGCGGCCCATCACGAAGCGTGCGTTGCGAATCATCTGCCGGATCGGCGCCACGACCTGTTCGGGGAACACCGATGCGCCGACCGCCTCCGGCAGCATCGGGTTGAACGTGGTGTAACTCTCGTCGCTCACGACGAGAAGCTCGTGGCCGTCGGGGAGCCGCCCATCCAGCGCGCGCAGCAGCGCCGTGCCGGCGAAGCCCCCGCCGATGATCGCGATCGTCTTCACGTTGCTCCCTCCGGCCGTTGTTCGGCATCGGTCGGTCGGCGACGCCGTTGCTTACAAACGTAAGGTTGGGCGCTGGCACCTGACTCATCGCAGGAGCGCCGGGCACGCCGTCCGGCAGCAGGTCCAATTCATTCAGGGAGCGACAAATCATGCTGCAAGGAAAAACCGCCCTGGTCACAGGCTCGACCAGCGGCATCGGACTGGGCATCGCTCGTGCCTTCGCGGCGCAGGGCGCCAACATCATTCTCAATGGCTTCGGCGACGCGCGCGAGATCGACCGCCTCGTGAGCGAGCTCGCGCAGCAATCCGCGGGCAGGATTCGCTACGACGGCTCCGACCTTTCAAAGCAGGACGCGATCGAGGCGATGATGCGCAAGGCGATCGCCGAGTTCGGCGCGGTCGACGTGCTGGTCAACAACGCCGGCATCCAATACGTCGCGCCGATCGACGAGTTCCCCGTCGCCAAGTGGGACGCGATCCTCGCCCTCAACCTGACGGCTTCGTTCCACACGATCCGCCTTGCGCTGCCGGCGATGAAGGCGAAAAAGTGGGGGCGCATCATCAACATCGCGTCGGCTCATGCCCTGGTCGCGAGCCCGTACAAGTCGGCGTACGTCGCCGCCAAGCACGGGATCGCGGGGCTCACCAAGACCGTCGCCCTCGAGGTGGCGCAGCAGGGCATCACCATGAACGCGATATGCCCGGGCTACGTCTGGACGCCGCTGGTCGAGAAGCAGATTCCGGACACGGCCAAGGCGCGCGGCATCACCGAGGAGCAGGTCATCAACGACGTCCTGCTGCACGCGCAGCCCACGAAGAAGTTCGTGCAGGTGGACGAGGTGGCCGCGCTGGCGAGCTTCCTGGCGAGCGATGCGGCGGCGTCGGTGACAGGGACCGTGATCCCCGTCGACGGCGGCTGGACGGCGCAATGAGCGCGAAAGGCCGAAACGGCAACGGGGCGGCGAAGCCGGAGCTGCCCGGGCAGGCTGTCCTCGTGCTCCAGGGCGGCGGCGCGCTCGGCGCGTACCAGGCCGGCGTCTACGAAGCGATGCACGAGGCGGGCATCGAGCCCGACTGGGTGATCGGCACGTCTATAGGGGCGATCAACGCCGCGTTGATCGCGGGCAACGATCCCGAGGACCGCCTCGACAAGCTGCGCACCTTCTGGTCGCGTGTGGAGCAGCAAAGCGGCGGCGATTTCGTGCGCTTCTTCACCGGGCTCACCAACCTTCCGGCCAATCTCTCCACGGTTACGCTCGGGATCCCGGCGTTCTTCGTGCCCAATCCGCTGGCGTGGCTGTCCGCGCACACGCAGCTCGGTGTCGAGCGCGCGGGGTTCTACTCGACGTCGCCGCTGCGCGAGACGCTGCACGACCTCGTCGACCTCGAGCGCATCAAAAGCCGCCACACGCGGCTCACGGTCGGCGCGGTCAACGTGCGCAACGGCGAGATGCGTTACTTCGACAGCCGCGACGAGACCGTCCACCTCGACCATGTGCTCGCGTCGGGCGCGCTGCCGCCCGCCTTTCCCGCCGTGCGCATCGACGGCGACCCGTACTGGGACGGCGGCATCTACTCGAACACGCCGATCGAGGCCGTGCTCGACGACAAGCCGCGGCAGGACTCGGTCATCTTCACCGTGCACATGTGGAACCCGGAAGGGCCGGAGCCGGACACACTGTGGCAGGTCATGGGCCGCCAGAAGGACATCCAGTACGCGAGCCGCGCGCGCAGCCACATCGCGCGCCAGAAGCAGATCCATCACCTGCGCCACATCATCCGCGAGCTCTCCAAAAAGCTGCCCGAGCGTGCGCGCAGCAGCGACGAAGTGCGCGAGCTCGCCTCCTGGGGCTGCGGCACGACCATGCACGTCGTGCGCCTGATCGCGCCGTCGCTCGACGGCGAGGATCACACCAAGGATATCGACTTCACGCCGGGTGGCATCCGCGCCCGCTGGCACGCGGGGTACGCGGACGCGAAGCGCATGCTCAAGCGCGCGCCGTGGCAGAAGCCCGTCGACCCGACCGAGGGCGTCATCATCCACGACGCGGCGATGCAATTCACGCCGAAGCTCGCGCAGGGCGTAGATGGATTCTCAGGAAGGACGCGCTGAGGCGGGGCCGGCGACGGACCGGCCCCGCAGCTCATGCTAGCGACCGTGAGGCGGCTTGACGTTGAGTATGTAGGTGACGTCTTGTCCCCAGCCCGTCGATCCGAAGTGCAACGTATGCCTGCCCGGCGGGAACGGCGGGAGGAGCAGCCAGTACCCCATCGCAATGGCCGGCTGCGGCGTCCCGGTGATGCAAGGATCCCACACCGGATCTTGCGCCAGCGCCGGATCCGCGTCGATCGTGAAGAGGGGCGAGGTCGCGAGATAGAATTCGGGGTTGCGTACCGGGACGCCGTCGATCGCCGCGAACAGACCGGTCATGTATTGCAGGTACGGCTGCGCCGTCCGCACCAGGAAGTGCTCCATCGATTCACCCGGGTCCGGACGGAAGCTGGGATCCGGACACGGATAGTCGTTGTCGAGATTCGCCAGCGGGAAGAACAGTGCCACGCCGGTCGGGACTTCGGCGCTTCGCGTAGTCGGGCCGACGTTCGAGCCGGCGAGGAACCAGACGTGGCCCTGCTGACCCAGGCTTGCGTCTACATGCCCGCCGGGATTGAAGAACGGCACTTCCGCCTTCCGGAACGACAGCGCCCACTGGAACCAATCCGCCGCAAGATCGCCGTACAAGGGCCCGATGTTGGGAATCACTCCGGGGTTCAGGTTGCCCCGTGCGGTGACCCCTTGCCCACCCCCCGCGACTGCGGCCGGAACCGCGAACACCATTGCGGCAGCGACGACAATCGCGCCCACGACCTTTGCAACACCTTGCCTGAACGATGTCTTCATGACGTCTCCCATGCTCGTTGGTGAAGGACTCGCCGGACTCGCCGGCGGCGGCCGCATGCGTGCGCGAGCCGTGAGACGAACGCTACGAGCGCGTGCCCGCCAGGTCCTTAAGGCCGTCTGAAATATCGCTTAAAGCTGGACGACGAGGCCCAGGCGGGCGCCTATGCGAGCGGCTGAAGCTCGCCGAGCAGCGTGGGCAGGAGCTCCGCCACGGTCGGGTGGATGTGCACCATCCGCTGCATTGCGGTGTATGGCACCCCGGCGTACATCACGTCGAGCACGCAGTGGATCGCCTCGTCGCCGCCGACGCCCAGGATCGTGGCGCCGAGGATCTCCTTCGTGCCCGCGTCCACCGCGATCTTCATGAAGCCTTGTGTCTCGCCCTTCTCGACCGCACGCCCCACCCGCGTCATCGGGCGCTTGCCGACGAGCGCCCTGCGCCCGGACTCGCGGATTTCCTCGTCGCTCATTCCGATACGCGCGAGCGGCGGATCGACGAAGAGCGCGTAGGCGTTGATGCGGTCGCGCACGCTGCGGCCGGCATCGGACAGCAGGTTGTCGGCGGCGATCTCGTAGTCGTTGTACGCCGTGTGGGTGAAGGCGCCGCGGCCGTTGCATTCGCCCAGCGCGAAGATTCCGGGGACGTTGGTGCGAAGCGCGTCGTCGACGGTAATGTAGCCGCGCGCGTCCTTGCTCACGCCGGCGCGATCGAGCCCCAGGTCGTCCGTGTTCGGCGTGCGACCGACCGCGAGCAGCAGATGCGAGCCGCGCACCGAGCGCTCGCCGTCGTCGCAATCGAGGTCGAGGACGATCTCGTCGCCGGCGCGCGCGACCGCCATGCATTCGGCGCCGGTCTCGATGGCAATACCTTCCCCCGACAGGATCGTGGCCACGCCTTCCGAAACCTCGGCGTCCTCGCGCGCGATGATGCGCGGCAGCTTCTCGACGACGGTGACCCGGGAGCCGAAGCGGCGGTACATCTGCGCGAACTCGAGGCCGATGTAGCTGCCGCCCACGACGATCAGATGCGGCGGCAGGAAGTCCACGTCCATGATGGAGCTGTTCGTGAAAAACGGTGCACCGGCGAGGCCCGGCATCGGCGGCACCAGCGCACGGCCGCCGACATTGACGAATATCCTCTGCGCCTCGAGCACGCGATCGCCGACGCGCACGGCGGTCGCCGACTCGAAGCGGGCATGCCCGTTGACCACGGTCACGTTCGGCGTGCTGCGCAGCCAGGATTCGACGCCGCTGCTCGAGGCGCCCGAGACGCCGTCCTTGCGCGCCTTGACGCGCTTCATGTCCACGCTCACCGCGCCGACGTCCACGCCATACTCGGCGGCGCGCCGGGCGAGCTGCGCCGCGTAAGCGCTGGCCACGAGCGTCTTCGTCGGAATGCATCCCGTATTGACGCAGGTGCCGCCGAAGCGATGCCGCTCGACGATCGCCGCCCGCCAGCCAGCGCCGGCAAGCCGGACGGCGAGCGCGGGACCCGCCTGCCCGGTGCCGATGACGATGGCGTCGAAGCGCTCAGCCATCGCGCTAGTTTGCCCTGATGGTGGAGGTGATCGACGTTACGACGCCCGATGCCATGGTGAACTGGGCGTCACGGCTGGTGATGCCGTGCCGCTTCGCGATATAGCCGAAGTCGGTGTAGATCGCCCACACGTTGCCCTGGTCGTCCTGCTGGACGAGGAGGCGGACCGGCCAGTCGAGGCCGGCCTCGCCTTTCGCGGTGATGAACTGCGAGCCGAGCGCCGGGTTGCCGAACGTGAGCAGCGTGGAAGGCGGGAGCTCGATGCCGGCCTTCGCCGCGAGCTGCTGCTGGTCGATCGCCGAGAAGAACATGATGCCCTTCTTCGCGATGTCGTCCCTGATGCGCGCGACGGTTACGTCCATCGAGTAGGCGCTCTTGACCTTGACGATGCCGTCGTTGCCGACGGTTTGCGCCGGCGCCGCCGAAGCGGCCCCGAGCGCGGCCGCGACGAGCACGGCGGAAGCGATCTTGCGGATGTTCATGGCTTGCGGTCTCCTTGGTGGGTAGCCCTTGCGGGCCGTGGGAATCATCGGGGTTCGAGCTTGCGGGCGAGCGCGGCGGCCACCGCCAGCGCGATGCCGATGCCGGCCACGCAGGCGGCCCAGCCCAGGCGGTCGAACACCTGGCCGAGGACGGCGCTGCCGACCAAGCCGCCCGCGAAGTACGAGGCGAGGTAGATGCCGCTCGCCGAGCCGCGGTCGACCGTGGCAGCGCGGCCGACGAAACCGGTGGCGACCGCCTGCGCGAGGAACGTGCCGACGCCGACCAGCGCGAGCCCGGCCAGCACGGCGGGCAGGTGAGCGACGACGAGCAGCGGCAAGCCGGCGGCGGCGATCGCCAGCGCGCCGAAGAACGTCCGCTGCGTGCCGAAGCGCGCGACCGCGCGGCCAGCGAGCGGCGTGGTCACGATCGACGGCAGGAAGACGAAGTAGACGAAGCCGAGCGCCATCCGCGACAGCGACAGCGGCTCGCGGACGAGCACGAAGTTGACGTACGTGAACGTGCCGATGAATGCGAACAGGATGCAGAAGCCGATCGCGAACGCCGCGCGCAACGGCGGGTTGCGGAAGTGCTCGCCCCAGGCGGCGAGCGCGCCGCGGCCCGATGCGCTCAGCACGGGCATCGCGTTCGTCCCGCGCAGGTAGAAGTACACGAGCACGGCGCCGCCCAGGTTGAGCGCCGAGAACACGTAGAAGTTGCCGGCGAGGCCCAGGTGGTCGGCAAGCGCTGCGGCCATCAGGCGGCCGAACAGGTTGCTCGCGACGTTGCCCGTGATATAGGCCGCGAAGGCGCCGGCGGTCTCTTCCGCGGTGCAGGCCTCGCCCAGGTAAGAGAGCATGAGCGCGAAGGCCGACGACATGCACAGGCCTTGCGCGATGCGCAGGAGCGTGAATACGGTGAGGTTCGGTGCCACCGCCAGGAGGGCGGTCGGGATCGCAAGCAGAGTAAGGCTCGCGAGGATGCCCGCGCGGCGGTCGATGCGACGGCTGAAGAAGGCGATGGCGAGTCCGGCCACCGCCATCCCCATGGTGCTCGCGTTGACGGCAAACCCCATCGCGGCGGGCGTAACGGCGTAGGCCTTGGCAAGCGACGGCAGGATCGCCTGTGTGGCGAAGAGATCGACCACCGTCAGAAACGCGGTGAGGCCGATGACGAGCGAGCGCGCGAGCGCGCGGCTCGATCCGGGTGCGGCGGAAACGCTGGCGGCGCCGATCATGGTCAAGAGCAATGCGTTTGGGAAGAAATGCGGCGCCCCGGACGATAGTGCCGAGGCGCCGCCGGCAGGCGAGCCGCAATCGGCCCGCTTACATCATGTGGTCGTCCATCTTGCCGGCCGGGAACAGGTCGACCGAGATCAGCACGGCCGTCGTGTTGCCCGTGTTCTTCCACCAGTGCGACGTGCCGTTCTTCTCCGGCGCGACGTCCCCCGCCTTGTGCACGATGGGCACGGCGCAGTTGCTTGCGTATTCGACCACCTCGCCGGAAACGATGTAGATCATCGCCGGCCGGTTGTCGTGGCTGTGCCAGGGCACGATGCCGCCCGGCTTCATCTCGAGCTGGCGCAGGCGGAACTGGCGGCCGTCGATCATCGCCGGCTCCTTCGACAGGTCGGTGGTCGCGCGCACGACGTCGGTGACGTCCTTCGGCTGCGTCGGGCCCATCGCCTGACCCTTGCCGTCGGCGACCCGGCTGCCCGCCGGGCATTCGCCCGCGGTCGCCGCCGTCGCGGCCAGCGCGAGCGCGCCTGCGACGATGCCGGCCGCGGCCATGCGCTGCCAAAGGGTGTGCTGCTTGAGGTTGCTGAAGTCCATGGTGAAGTCTCCTTGATGTGTTGGTGGGTCGTTCCGGTGCCGCGGCTTCTCGTTCGACGCGGACTGTGGCGTTGGTCGCCGGCCCCCCGGGCCGCTTACATCGCGCAGCCGTTTGAAACGCGTTGTAAGGATCGGCGGCGCCATGCGACCATTCGCGCGGACGGTGCGCATCGCGCCGTCGCCACTCACCCATCTTCGAAGAGGAGCTCGTCCATGAAGCATCAAGCCAAGATCCAGGCCGTGGTCGCCGGCATCGTCGCCCTCGGGCTCGTGTCGATCGCCGACGCCCAGCCGGTCAAGCAGAAGGAAGGCACCGAGAAGTGCTACGGTGTGGCCAAGGGCGGCCAGAACGACTGCGGCACCGCGAAGCACGCGTGCGCCGGCCAAGGCGCCAAGGCCGACAACGATCCGGCCGAATGGAAGTACGTCGCCAAGGGCACCTGCGAGAAGATGGGCGGGAAAATGATGGCGCCGAAGTGACGCTTCCGTTGCAAATCGCTTCGCGATTTGCAACGGGCAATGTTTGCGCGATCGGCTCGGGGCGGCCCGTCGCCGATCGCGCGGAAAATGCGGAAGAACGCCGATCGCAGGCCGCTACGCGGCCTGCTCAGTAGCGCTGTCCTGCGGATGACCCTGCCTCTCCATACCCTGAGCGCCTTGCCCGTCGCCGCCGGCGTCGGCCTGCGCGCCCCGCACATCCGCGAGGTAGTGGAGCGCAAGCCGGCGATC
>DATJXV010000126.1:0-16246 GCA_035499955.1 Casimicrobiaceae bacterium | reverse complement strand
GCGAGCCGCGTCGAATAGCCATGCATATTCGCAAGGCGAGCAACGACGTAGACGGGGCCATATCGTCGGAACCCGGATGGGCGCTGGCTTGGCGGGCGGTGTGCTTTGTCGCCGCTCGCTCATGTGCACTCGGCACATGTCGCTCGCAGCTTCGCGCATCCCATCCTGCCAAGCCAGCGCGCGGCTCGCGAGGGGCTCTGCATCAGGCTGCTAATCTCGCCGCGTTCGCGATCGCGGCGTGCCTCGCGGCGCTCGCGCACGCGGCGTTCGAGCCCGCGCGCGCACGGGTGGAATCCGCGGCTGTCGCGGCGCGCTTCCCCGATCCGGACGTCGCCTTCGCAACGCCGGGCTTTCGCGCCGGACGCACGGATTTCACCTCGCATGCCGAGCTCGTCGCCTATATCGACGCGCTGCAGGCGCGAAGCAACGGCTTTGCCGTCCGCATCGTCGGCCACTCGAAGGAAGGCCGCAGCATGCCGCTTCTCGTGTTCGGCGAGCCGCGCACCGAGAGCGCCGCCGCGATGCTCGCGAGCGGCAAGCCCACGGTCCTCATCGTGGCGCAGCAGCACGGCGACGAGCCCGCCGGCAGCGAGGCCGCGCTCGTCGTCGCCACGAGGCTGGCCGAGGGCGACCTGCGCCCGCTGCTGGACCGCATCAATGTCCTGATCGTGCCGCGGGCCAACCCGGACGGCGGCGACGCGTTCGTGCGCGACACCGGCGGACACGTCGATATGAATCGCGACCACCTCCTCCTGCGCACACCGGAAGCGCGCGCCATCGCGCTCATCGCGCGCGAGTACCAGCCCGACGTCGTCATCGACGTGCACGAGTTCACGGTGATGGACCGCTGGGTCGCGAAGTTCGACGGCGTAATGTCGTACGACGCCCTCATCCAGTACGCCACGGTCGGCAACCTGCCGCCCGCGCTGACGAGCACGGCCGAGGCCACGTACCGAACCGCGATCTTCGCGGCCCTCGCCAAGGCCGGCCTCGATGCGCACTGGTATTTCACGACGGAAGCGGGCTCGAAGGACCTGACCGTGTCCATGGGCGGCGTGCAGCCCGACACGTGGCGCAACGTGGGCGGCCTGCGCAACGCAGTGAGCTTCCTTCAGGAGTCGCGCGGCGTGGGCATCGGCCGCGCGCACTACAAGCGGCGCGTGCGCACCCACGAGGTCACGATGGAGACCGTGCTGCGAACGACCGCGGCGCACGCGGCGGAAGTCACGGCGCTGACGCGAGCCGCGGGACGCGAGGTCGCCGCGAGCGCCTGCAAAGGCGACTACGTCGTGGCAAGCGACGCCACGCGCACGACCCACAGGCTCACGTTCGTCGATCCGGTCAGCGGCGCGCTGAAGGACGTCGACGTGCCGTGGCGCTCCGCGCTCGACATCCGGACGCTGCGCACGCGGCCGCGGCCGTGCGGCTACTTCCTCGACGCGGCGCAGGAGGACGCGGCCGCACACTTGCGCGATCTCGGCGTGGTCGTGGAGCGCCTGGCGCAGCCGGCGACGGTACGCGCGGAGCGCTACCGTATCGTGAAGAGCGGCGTGGGAACGCGCGCCGACGGGCGCGGCGCGGTCGACGAAGGCGCGGGCATCGTGAGTTTCGAGGTCGAGACCGAAGCCCAGAGCGCGAGCCTGCCGGCCGGCACCTTCTACGTGTCGCTCGCGCAGCCGCTCGGCAACCTCGTCGCGGCCGCGCTCGAGCCGGATTCGCAAAACAGCTTCGAGGCGAACGGCCTGCTGCCGCTGGCGGCCGACAAGCCGACCGTGCTGCGCGCGCTCGCGCCGCCCGCGGCCGCAACGCGCGTTTGGGACGGGCGCTAGAGGCGCAACGATTCGCCGACGCGCCGCATCAACCCCGCGGCCGTGCCCACGAGATCGAGCCTCGTCTCGCGTCTGAGCGTTCTCGCCCGCCGCGCAAGCTCGGACGCGGCGACCTCGACCGCGAGGCCATGGGCTCCCAGCAGCACTGCGTTGCCGCTCTCGAACGTGGGCAGCGCGAGCGCGCGCCCTCCGAACCCCGCCTGCAGCCGCTCGAGGCTCCCGCGGCAGCCGTGATTGCGGGTCAGCACGTTGGTCGCGAGCATTCCGCGATCGCTCAGGTGCGCCTGCGCGTTGCAGTAGAACGGCAGCGTGTCGAGCATGCCGGTGCGCCCCTTGGCGTCGTAGCCGTCGACGAGGATCAGATCGAAATCGCGGTCCGCGGCCTGCAGGTAGTCGGCGCCGTCGCCGATCGCGATTCGCATGCGCGCGCTCTCGGGCGGGAGCTTGAAGTGGTGGCGCGCGGCCGCGATCACCGCCGGCTCGGTCTCGACGATGGTCTGCGCGGCGCGCGGCCGATGCTTGTACAGGAAGCGCGTGAGCGAGGCCGCGCCGAGGCCGATCACGAGCACGCTGCGCGGCCAACCGCCACCGCTTCGCAGCAGCAGCGGGAACATCATGCCCCGCGTGTAGGGCAGCTCGAGCGCGTTCGGTCGTGCGATCCGCATCGCGCCCTGGATCCAGCGCGAGCCGAAGTGCAGGTAGCGGACGCCGTCCTCTTCGCTGACGTCGATTTCGACCGCCACGTTCGCGGCAACTACGGCGCAGGAAGCGTGAACGCGATCACCGAGTCGCCCCATCCGCCGAGCGCGCCGTGCCCGCCCGCGGCGATGACGACATACTGCCGCCCGCCCGACTCGTAGGTCATCGGCGTGGCCATGCCGAACGCGGGCAGGCGCGCCTCCCAGACCTTGGTGCCGTTTTGAAGGTCGAACGCGCGGATCTTCTTGTCCATCGTGGCGGCGATGAACACGAGCCCGCCCGCGGTCACGAGCGGCCCGCCGATGTTGGGGGAGCCCCAGTGCTCGAAGGTGTAGAACGGACCTTTCTTCACCTGGCCGAGCGGCACCCGCCAGCGGATCTCACCCGTGGCGAGGTCGATCGCGGACAGCTCGCCCCACGGCGGTGGATTGCACGGCACGCCGAGGAAGGACGCGACGATCTTGCGCCGCATGCCGTACGGCGTGCCGCGCTGCGCCGTGGCCTCGTCGTCGGGATGGGCCTTCGCCACGTCGGCGAACTGCGCGCGCGGGACGACCTGCGCCATGCCGACCACGTTCATCGTGTTGGCGACGAGAAGATTGCTCACCGGGTCGTAGGCCACGCTGCCCCAGTTGCTGCCGCCGCCGAAGAAAGGCAGCACCACGCTCCCGCGCTCGCTCGGCGGCGTGTACAGGCCCTCGTTGTCGAGCCCGGCGAGCTTGCGCTCGCAGGCCTTTGCGTCGAAGTACAGAACGCCCCATGCGTCCTCGGGACGTATGGCCTGCCTCGCGATGGGCCGGGGCAGGATCGGCACCGGCTGCGAGGGCGCGGTGACCTCGCCGCGCACGCTGCTGCGCGGGGCCGGCCGCTCGACGATCGGGAACAGCGGCGCGCCGGTCTCGCGGTCGAGCACGTAGACGAATCCCATCTTGGTCGCCTGGGCCACCGCATCGTGCGCCGCGCCGTCGCGCCGAATGGTGACGAGCGCCGGCTGCGACGCAAGATCGTAGTCCCACAGGTTGTGACGAACGACCTGGAAGTGCCATATCCGCTCGCCGGTGCGCGCATTGAGCGTGACCACCGCGGTCGTGTACGGCATCTCCGCGGTGCGCTCGCCGCCGAAGTAGTCGGGGCTCGGGCTCGAGGTGGGCAGCACGACGAGCCCGCGCGCGACGTCGACGCTGATCGGCGCCCAGGTATTCCCCGCGCCCGTCTTGCCGGCGAGCGCGGCGGGAATCGGATCCCACGACCACGCGAGCTTGCCGCTGCGCGCGTCGAAGGCGCGCACGAACCCGTGCGGCATGTCGTTGCGCACGTTGTCGCCGATGGCGCTCCCCACGATGACCAGGTTCTCGAAGATCGCGGGCGGCGAGCTCATGTTGACCTGGCCGACGCCGAGATTCGCGAGCGTGTTGAGGTCGACGGCCCCGCCTTTGCCGAAGTCGGTGCAGGGACGCCCGCTCTTCGCGTCGACCGCGATCAGCCTGCCGTCGATGACGCCCTCGAAGATGCGCGTCGCGCACGCGGCGCCCGCCGCCGCGTCCTTGTCCGACCACGCTGCGACGCCGCGACAGCGCAGCGGCGCGCCGTCGGTCTTGCGCGTCTCGTTGTCCTTGCGGATGTCGACCTTCGGATCGTAGGTCCAGCGCGCGGCGCCGCTGCGAGGATCGAGGGCGATGATGCGATTGAAGGGCGAGCACAGGTACAACGTGTCCTCGAACAGGATGGGGGTCGCCTGGAACGACGTCGCGCTGATCGCGCCGGAGCCGTCTGAAACGTCGCCGGTCTTGTACTCCCATGCCGGGGCGAGCTTGGCGACGTTGTCGCGCGTGATCTTCTTCGCCTGGGAGTAGCGCGTGCCGCCCGGGTCGCCGCCGTAGCTGCCCCAGCCGTCGCCCGGATCCTGGGCACCCACGGCCGCCGCCAAAGCAAGGCACGGCAGCAGCGCCCGCCAACGTCCCCGCATCGTCTCCCCTTTCGTTTCGTAACTTAGCGTGGCCGTGCGCGGTTTGAAAAGACTTGACGAGCGGCCGCGGTTGTCCGCACCGCTCCTATTATGCTATCGTCATAACGCGCATGAAGCACAAGACGCTGCTTTCCGACCGCCTCTACTACGGTCTCGATCCCCTGCGGCTGCGCGCCGCCACGGGCCGGTCGCTGTCGCGCGTGGTCGGCCTGCCGCCCGATCGGGCGCGCGTCAGCGCGGCCAACCTGCGACACGACTTCTCGCTCGACACCACGCAGGGCGAAGCGCTCGTGAGAGAGTTCGTGAGGAAAGGGCTGCTCGAGCCGCCGAACGAGCGTTCCGCGGGGTACGGTTTCACACGCGAGTTCTACGAGCTCGCCGGGGCACGCATCGTCGAGCCGCTGCCGCGCGCCCGGGCGAAACAGATCCTGACCGAGGCCTGCGCGCTCGCCGAGCGCATCAACGACGAGGACGTGCACAATCCGCTCCTCATCGTAGCGTTCGCCGTCTACGGCGACTACCTCACGCGCGAGCACCGGCTGGAGGACCTGTCGGTGGGCATCGTCGTCGACCTGCGGCCGCCGTCGCGGCGCATGCGCTTCGGGCGCTCGATGCAGAAGGCCGAAGGCGCAGTCGCCATCCGCGACGCCTTCAAGGCGCTGTCGTCGTTCATGCGCGTGCGACTGGTCACCGACATACGGACGCTGCCACGCCCGTTCAACATGGTGTTCGAATCGCGCGGGACGTAGACACGCAGCAATCGCGGGTCCCGCGATTCGGTCACTCCTCCGATGTCGCGAGTTTCGCCGCCTCGTGCTCGGCCTCGCCGAGCATGCCCCCGCCGCGCGGGAACCAGCGCCATCCGATGAGCAGCACGACGGCAATCAGCACGATCGCTACGCTCAGCGACACGCGGATGCCCTGGATGAAGTCGCGCTCGGCCACGGCCGCGATGGCCGCCTGCGTGCCGGGGTCGGGATGACGAATCGGCTGGCGCGGGCCGATCTCGGCCACGTGTGCGCGTGGGTTGGCGCTGGACACGATGGCCTTCGCGACCGCCTGGCGCTCGGCGGGATCGGCGATGGCGGACACGAGATCGTTCTCGAGCGTCGCGGCGAGCCACGCCGCGAGCACCGACCCGAGCACTGCGAAGCCGACCGTCGAGCCGATGGCGCGCTGCGCGCTCATGATGCCGGAGGCCATGCCCGCGCGCTGCGGCGGCACCGACGTCATCGCGATCGTGGTGATCGGCGTGAGGCACAGTGCGCCGCCGCCCCCGCACAGGAAGAGGCCGACGAGCACGGCGATGGGGCTACCGTGCCCCGCCGCGATGAGCGCCACGAGCCCGGCCAGAAGGCAGACGAGCCCGACCAGGATCGGCGGGCGCGCGCCGTAGCGCCCGACGACCCGTCCCACGAGGGGCGACACGATCGTGATCGACGCGCTGAAGGGCAGGATCATGAGTCCGGTCTGCTCCGGCGTATAGCCTCGGACGTTCTGCAGGAACTGCGTCGTGAGCAGGAGCATTCCGTAGATCGTGAAGAACACGGAGCAGATGGTTCCGATGGCGAGCGCATACGCCGGGTCGCGGAAGAGCGTGACGTCCATCATCGGATCGGGCTTGCGTTGCTCGAGGAGCACGAAGACCGCGCCGCCCACAGCCGCGACGGCGAACAGTCCGAGGATCGCCGGCGACGTCCAGCCGGCCTTCGGGCCTTCGATCACCGCGTAGGCGAGCGCGCCGACGCTCACCATGAACAGCGCCTGGCCGGGCAGGTCGATCTCGCGCGGCCGCTCGTCGCGCGATTCCTTGACGTAGCGCAGCGAGAGCAGCACGACCAGTACGCCCACCGGCACGTTGACGAGGAAGATGCTGCGCCATCCCAAGTGCTCGACGAGCACACCGCCGAGCGTGGGACCGACCGCGGTGCCCACGCTCGCGATCGCGGTCCAGATGCCGATGGCGCTCGCCTTCGCCTTGGGGTCGGGGAACGCGGCGCTGACGAGGGCGAGCGAGGTTACGTTCGCCGTCGCGGCCGCGAGACCCTGCACGCCGCGCGCGACGTTGAGCACGGAAAGCGTGGGCGCGAGGCCGCACGCGGCGGAGGCGAGCGTGAACACCGTGATCCCGATGACATACCAGCGGCGCCGGCCGTGCAGGTCGGCCAGCGTAGCCGCCGTCATGATGAAAATCGCCATGCCGAGGCTGTATGCCGCGACGACCCACTGCAGCCCTTCCTCGCCGACCTTGAAATCGGCCTGGATCGCGGGCAGGCCGACGTTCACGATCAGCGCATCGAGGAAGATCATGAACAGGCCGAGCCCCGTGGCGAGGAGCGTGATGCGCTGCGTGCGGTCCATCGCAGGTTAGACCCAAAGTATGATGGCGGGCGCGCCGCGCGCGTTGCGATGCTCTCGCGCGGGCGGATGCGCCGCGATGATACGTTATCGTCCCACTCGTTGGCTCGCCTTCCTCTGCGCGTTCGCGGCCGCAGCCTGCGCGCACGCGCAGGGCTTCGCCGTGGCGACCTGGAACGTCGAGTGGCTGCTCGACGAGGCGGCGCACGCGCGCTGGACGAGTGCGTGCGAACGGCTGGGATGGCCGACCCAGCCGGACACGCTGCCGCCCGATGCGCGCGCCACGCTCGCCGGGCTGCCCTACTGCGACGTGCACAACGGCATGACGTTCCCGCCGGATGCGTGCGCGTCCGCGCGCGACGGCTGGCCGCAGGCGGCGCGCTATCCCGACGACCACCCCTGCCGCGAGACGGCCGACCTTGCCGCCTGGCCGCGCTACGAACGCAAGCTCGACGCCCTGCGCGCGATGTTCCGGCGGCTGGACGCCATGGGCGTGCGCCTCGTCGCGCTGCAGGAAGTGTTCGACGTCGCGGCGGTGCGCGCCATCCTGCCGCCGCACTGGTCGGCCGCGACGACGCGCGAGATGGCGGGCGCGCCGCTCATCGCGCAACACGTGGGTGTCGCATGGAAGGCAGGCGTGTCGGTGCGCGATCTTGCGCTCGAGGGCGCGCTTGCCGACAGCGGCCTCCCCGGGCGGCCGCTGCGACCCGGCCTCGCCTTCACGGTGGACGTCGGCGGCAAGCCCGTGCGCGTCCTCGTCGTGCACCTGAAGGCGGGCTGCCGCAGCCGCGACCTCGACTCGCCGCTCACCGAGCGCGACGCCGCGCTGTCGCAGGCGCGGCGCGACGCCATCGTGTCCGACTGCGCGCTCCTTCGCTATCAGCTGCCCGCGCTCGAAGCCTGGATCGACGCCAACGCCGCGCACGATTTCGCGATCGCCGGCGACTTCAACCGCACGCTTCTCCGCGAGCCTCTCGCCGACTCCGCGAACTACCATACGCGCGCCGACGGCAGCGCCCCATCCGACCCGCTCGGACGTTGCACCATCGAGCGCGACGGCGCCCGCGCCATGGCGCGCTGCGACGTGCGCACGCGCGCGCTGTTCCCGGAGCTCAACGACGGCCATCCGCCGGGCGCGGTGCTGTGGCGCGCGCGCTTCGCCGACCAGGGCCGCAACGGCGCCATTCCCAAGGGCTCGACGGGCGACTGCTCGATCGCGGGGCGGCACGGCGACTTGACGCAGGACGGCATCGACCACGTCGTCATCGGCGCGTCGCTCAAGCGGCGGCTCGCGCCCGATGCGCTCGTCATGCGCGCGGTCAACTACCAGGACGACCAGGGACAGCCGCTGCGCGGAGGGCCCGGCGTCGCGATGCCCTCCGACCACTGCCCGCACGTCGTCACCTGGACGCCGCAGCGCTGAGCGCGGGCGCGAATTTGCGGCTTGACGCTACGAAGGGCGCGGGCCTACCCTTCACGCCCATGCCGACCGGCCATCGCGTGCTCCCCTTTCTCGAGACGCTGTGCAAGGCGCTCGACAAGCTGTTCGTGGACGAGGTCGGGCCGTTCGGTGAGTTCGTCGTGGGCGAGGTCCGCGAGCGCTGGGTCGCCGCCGGGCCGCGCACCCGGCCCGCGGACATCGAGGACTACATCGCGATGCTCGCCCAGGAAATCCCGGAGGCGCGGCAGCGGTCGGAGTTCGTGGCGCGGGCGCGGGAATTGCTTGGCCGTTATAAGTAATCTCTGGCCGGGGGAGGCTCCATGTTGCGTCGGTTATCGCTGACCGCCCAGTTCGCGCTCGTCTTCCTGGTGGCACTCGCCCTCGTCGGCGCAGCCTCCTGGCTGATCCTCGAGCGCGTCTACCTGAACCAACTCAAGAGCCAGGCCGAAACGGTCGCCGACAACGTCGACGCGTTCGGCAACTGGGTGGCGCAGTACGGCCGCGTCTGGGTCAAGGACAACGACAAGAGCTACCTGGGCCACCTGCCGCTTTTCCAGAACGAGGACACGACGGGTGCGGCGCCAAAGCTCACGCCGGTCGATTTCTACTCGAAGAACCCGGCGCTCGCACAGCGCGAGTTCTCGGAAGTGGTCGAGCACTCCGCCTCGCCGGCCAAGTTCCGCCTGACGTCGCACAACGTCATGAACCCGAACAACAAGCCCGACGCCTTCGAGGACGGCGCGCTCAAGCACATCCGTGAGGAACGCCTGCCCGAGTACTACGAGCTCACCCCGACGGGCTTCCGCTACGCGCGCGCCGTACACCACAAGGCGTCCTGCATCGCGTGCCACGGCGACCCGGGCGCGGCCCCGAACGACGTCAAGGTGCGCTACGGCACGGAGCACGGCTTCGGCTTCAAGGAAGGCGACGTCGCGGGCATCATCAGCGTGCGGCTTCCGGCGCGCTCGTTCTGGGACGTCGCGCTCAACGTGGTAGGCGTGTGGCAGCTCGTGATGATCGTCGCGGCGTTCGTAATCGCGATGCTGTTCATGCAATTCGCGGTCGTGCGGCGGCTGAAGAACCTCACCGAGGCCACGCAACAGATATCGCTGGGCAAGCCGGGCGAGCTCGCGGCGGCCAAGATCGACCCGCGCAGCCACAACGAGCTCGACAAGCTCGCGCTCGCGACCGAGCGGCTGCGCATCTCGATCAACATGGCGATCCAGCGCCTGACGAAGAGATCGGGTTGACGTTTCGCGGGCTGGCCGTGCTGGCGGCGCTCGCGCTCGTCGGTGGTGTGCTCGCGCAGGACTTCCCGAAGTACGGCGACGAGATCTACCAGCCCCGCCTGCGCCAGCCCGGCAAGGACGTGATGTGGCTGCCGACGCCGGAGGCGATGGTGACGCGCATGCTGGAGGCCGCGAAGACGACGCGCGGCGACGTCGTCTACGATCTGGGCGCCGGCGAGGGCCGCATCCCCATCGCCGCAGCGAAGCAGTTCGGCGCCACCGCGGTGGGCATCGAATACGATCCCTCGCTTGCCGCGCTCGCCCGCCGCAACGCGGCGCGCGCGGGAGTGTCCGACAAGGTCACGATCATCGAGGGCGACATCTTCAAGGAAGATTTCAGCAAGGCCACCGTCGTCACGCTCTACCTCCTGCCCGACCTCAATTATCAGCTTCGCCCGCGGATCCTCGCGATGCGGCCGGGCACGCGCGTCGTGTCGCACATGTGGGACATGGGCGAGTGGGAGCCCGACGACGCGTTCACGGTCGAAGGCAGCCAGGCGTTCCTGTGGATCGTGCCTGCGAAGGTCGAGGGGCGCTGGTCGCTGTCCGACGACCGCGGCTGGCAGGCCGAGGCCGCGATCGCGCAGAAGTTCCAGCGCGTCGGCGGCACGCTCACGCTGCGCGGCAAGACGCAGCCGGTGCTCGGCGCTTACGTCAACGGCGCAACGCTCGGCTTCACGTTCGAGGACAGCGACGGCGCGATCCGCAGCGTCCGCGCGCAGGTCGACGGCGACCGCCTCCTGGGCCAGCTGCGCTTCGTCAACAACGTCACTATCCTCCGCGGACAACGCCAATGAAGCGACTGCTCTGGCTCCTCGGCCCCCTGCCCTTCCTGGCGCTCGCGATCCTCACGATGGGCCTTGCCGCCGGCGCGGGCGCGGCCGTCTTCCACGCGCTGCATCCTTTCGTCGACGGCGTGTCGTCGTGGCTGCGCTACCCGCTCACCGGGGTGCTCCTTGCGCTTGGCTACTTCGCCTACGGGCTCGCGATTCTCGTGATCGCGCCGGCCATCAACTTCGTGCTCGGCGGGCGCCTGTCGCCGTATCGCGGCTCTGCGGTCACGCTGGCCGCATTGCGCTGGTACGTCCACTGCACGATGACGCTCGTCGTGCGCTATTCGTTCCTCGAGTTCGTGACGCCGAGCCCGTTCTCGCAGATGTACTACCGCCTCATGGGGATGCGCATCGGACGCGAGGTCACGCTCAACTCCACCGCCATCGCCGATCCGTCGCTGATCGCGATCGGTGACCGCGCTACGATCGGCGGCTCGGCGAACATCCTCGCCCATTACGCGCAGGGCGGCTACCTCGTGATCGCGCCGGTCAAGATCGGCGCCGGCGCGACCATCGGCATGCGCGCGATCGTCATGGGCGGCGTGGAAGTCGGCGAGAAGGCGAAGGTGCTCGCGAACTCGTTCGTGCTGCCGAACACGAAGATTCCCGCCGGCGAATCGTGGGCGGGCATCCCCGCGCAGCGCATCGAGTTGCCGAAACGGCCGCACGACGAGAGCTGAAGGCGCCATGCCTTCCCTCGAAACCATCGGCCTGCGCGTGCTCGCCATCGGCGCGGGCCTCGTGCTGTGGTTCGTCACGCAGAAGATGATCGGTGCGCGCACGCTCGCCGACGGGCAGATGTACGACCATCTGCACGTCGTCACCGCCGGCTGGAACCGCTGGCTGCACGAGCATCCGCGCGCCGCCAACGGCGTGCTCATCGCAAGCTCGCTCGGCGTGGACGCCGTCACGCTCTTCGTGCTCGCGCGTGCCGTGCTCGGCCCGTCGTTCACGCCGTTCTGGGGCTTGCTCGCGCTGTTCCTCATGCGCCAGCTTTCGCAGGCCGCCGTGGCGCTGCCCCCGCCGCCCGGAATCATCTGGCGCGACCCGGGCATGCCGTCGCTGTTCGTGACCTACGGCGTGGGCAACGACTTCTTCTTCTCGGGCCACACCGCGCTCGCGGTCTACGGCGCTATGCAGCTCGCGGCCTTGGGCATCCCCGCGCTCACGGTCGCGGGAATCGTGATTGCCGCGCTGCAGGTCGTCGCGGTGATCGCGCTGCGCGCGCACTGGACGATCGACGTCGTCGCCGGACTCGCGGCGGCGGTCGCGGTCGGGCTGGTCTTCTAGGACAGATATTTCCCGAACCAGGCGAGCGTCTCATCCCACGCGGCCTTGGAGGCGTCCGGGGCGTAGCGAGTGCCCGTGTCGTTGTAGAACGCGTGGTCGACGTCGGGGTACACGATCTTGCGGAAGGTCTTGCCGTTGGCCTGCATCGCCGCCTCGATCGCCGGAATGTTCGCGTTGATGCGCTCGTCGCGACCCGCGTAGATCGCGAGCACCGCTGCATTGAGCTTCGGTACGTCGGCGGCCTGGGCCGGCAGGCCATAGAACGGAACCAGCGCGCGCACGTCGGGGGTGGCGGCCGCCACGCGCCACACGACGCCGCCGCCGAAGCAAAAGCCGACGATGCCGGCGCGATCGGGCCGCGCGAAGGGCTGCGCCTGCGCGTACTTGAGCGCGCTCTGAAAATCGGCGACCGCCTGCCCCTGGGGCGCCTTGCCGAGTAGTCCGGGTATGGCATCCCCGTTCAGCGTTGCCGTGCCGCCGTCGCGCGACAGGAGGTCGAGCGTCAGCGCGACATAGCCCGCCTTCGCGAGCCGGCGGGACACGTCCTCGAAGTGCGGCGTAAGGCCGCGGTTCTCGTGGCATACGAGCACGATCGGAAAGCGCCCGGGCTTGTTCGGTCGCGCGAGATATCCCAGGAGCTCACCGTCGCCCCCGGGAAACTTGACCGGGCCGGCAACGACCGCGGGATCGTCGGCCGCCACGCGCATCGCGGCGGCCGCAGGCACCATCATCGCGGGCGCGCTCGTCTGCGCGCGCGCATCGATCATCTGCGCGGCAAGCGCCACTCCCGTCATCCCGCCGATGAGTCGCAGCGCGTCGCGCCGCGTGAGGCGCCCCTGCTCGTAATCCTCGAGAAACTCGTCCACGAGATACGGGGTGAGATCGTTCACGGCGCTCGCTCCAGTCGGCTTCACTGCTTGGGCGGCGCAGGCGGCAGCCGCAGCTGCACGTCACCGCCGGTGTCGTTGCCGGTGAGCGTCACCAGCGGAAGGGCGAGCCGGCGATCGGCGATTCCCTTTTGCTCCGGCGTCAGGACCGCGTAAAGCGCCTTGCCGGCGTCGACGATGTCCTCGACCGCGGTGAGGCGATTGCGCGCCATGTCGGCCAGCGCGTCGAGGCGCTTCGGTGCGGTCGCCTCGCTCGCCGACACGCGCGCGCCGCGCTTCGTGTCGTCGAGCAGCTGCAAGACGCGGGTCTTGTAGGTGTTCCACACCGGAAGCTGAGGCTGCGTGAGGTTGAGATCCTCCTCGAGCTGGCTCAGGCGGATGTTCACGAGCTCGGTGACGTTCGCGCCCACCATCCGCCCCTCGCCGGGGCCGCCGCCACCGCTCCTGCCGCCCATCGGACCCGGTTCCCGCCCCTTGGGCATCTGCGCGCTCGCCGCGGCCCCGGCCACGCACGCCGCGAGCGCGACCGCAACAAGCGAGACTCGCCTCATGGCGCGGGCACCATCACGAGGCGATCGACGCCCGACTCCGCACCCCACGCCTCGCCGGCGCGCCCCAGCATCTGCCGCACGTTCGCCTGCTCCTTGTTCGACGGATAGGTGTCGAACTTCTCGGTGACGGGGTCGAAGCGCACGATCGCGTTGATGCTCCAGTCCGTGAGCCACACCTTGTCCCGCGGATCGACCCACACGGAATACGCGTGCGCGTTGCCCGGCAGCTTCCATTCCTTCCACGACTTCGACACGGGGTCGTACATGCCGACTTGGCCCGTATTCCAGTAGCTCACCCATATCCGGCCTTTCGAGTCCGACCACACGCGCCGTGCGCCCTGGTCCTTGGTCGGCGGCTCGATCACGGTCGCCTGGCCGCTCTCGACGTCGATGCGCGCGATGTGGTTGCCGGCGAGCGACGCGTAGTAGACCTCGCCCGAGGGCGTGGTCGTGATGCCGTACGGCCCGCTCCCGCGCGGGGCCTGCCAAACCTTGACCTCGTTGGTCGTAAGATCGACGCGGCCGTACACGCCCGATTGCCCGGTAAACCACACGTTGCCTTTGCGATCGAACGTGAGCGTATTGAGATTCGCGTAGCCGCTTCCCTGAGGCAGCGGCCACTTCTTCACCGCGTGAGTCGAAGGATCGACGCGCACGATCGCATTCTGGCCGCCGTCGGTGATCCACGCGCCGCCGTCGGGACCGACGATGACCCCGTGCGGCGCCGAGCGCGGACCGAGCGCGACTTCCTCGACCTTGCCCGTTGTCGGATGGAGGATGCCGAGCTTGCCCGTGCTCTGCGCGGTGTAGTAGACCGGCGCGCCGGCGCCTGGCGCCGCCGCCACGTCGTGCGGATGCGATCCCGGAACGATGTCGTAGTAGACCGGGACGCCCCATGCGGCGGGGGCGAGCGCGCACGCGGCAAGCGCGAGCCATCTGGGGTTGCACGGACGCGGCATGGCGTGTCCTCCTCGCGGCTATTCTAGGGCCTGTTCACGCCTTGGACACATTTGTGGCCGCCGGTCCCATCGCACCGCGCCCGATTGGCAGGCGGCGCATTCTAGGGCACCATGCCGCATCGACGTTGCCCAGGGAGATACCCGATGCGCCCGAACGCCTACTGGCTCGCCGCCGTGCTGGCGAGCGCAGGTTGCACCGGCCTTGCGTCGGCCGCGCCGTGCTACGTGATCTACGACCGCGACGATGCCGTGATCTACCGCGATTACACGCCGCCCTTCGACATGAGCGACGACAAGTCGCCCGAGCGCCTGATGATGCGGCAGACGGGGCAGCACCTGCTCGTGGCGGAGTTCGACAACTGCAACCCCGTCGGCTACATCTCGCCCACGACCGGCGCCACCGCCGCGTCGGTCGACGAGATCGTCAACGGCGTGCAGCCCGCCATTGGAACGCAGATCGCCAATACCGGGGGCACGGTGCAGAGCGGTACCCGCCCGGGTGCGAAGCCGGTGGCCACGCCAAGGCCCGCCGCGGCGGCTGCGCCCGCAGCGGCGCCGGCCAAGAAGACTTCTTCCTACTGACTTAACTCTCCTCGGCCGGGTCCGCATCCTTGCTCCAGTCGAGGCGCGGCACGGTCGTAGCGACGAGCGCGCCCAGCGCAGCGATGCCCGCCAGCACCACGAACGCGACGCGATAGGCGTCGTTCACGCGCCCGACCAGCGCGCTGCGCTGTTCCTGCGACATGCGGGCGACATAGGCGGTCCCGCCTTCGATCGCCTCGCGCAGCAGCGTGGAGGCGCCGTCGCCGACATGGGCGAAGAGCGCGAACAGCACCGACCCGACGAGCGCCACGCCGATCGCACCGCCCACCGCGCGGCATAGCGAGATGGACCCGGTGGCCACACCGAGCGCGCCGCGTCCGGCCGCCGTCTGCACCGCGACCTGCGTGGGCGGCATCACCATCCCGAGGCCGAGCCCGACGAATACGGTGAGCGCGAGAATGGCCACCGTGGGCGCGCTCACGACCGCGATCGCCAGGCCGACGAGCGCGAGCGTGACGAGCGAAAGCCCGATGATCGGGAAGATCGTCACGTGTCCCGTGTGAGTGACGAGCCGTCCAGTGACCGCGGCCGACGTCACTTGCGCGAGGGTGATCGGCATCAGCAGCAGCCCCGAAGCGCCGATGCCGAGCCCGCGCCCCAGCTGCAGGTACAGGGGCAGGTAGATGATCACCGCGAACAACGTCGCGCCGAAGCACAGCACGACCGCGTCGGCGCGCGCGATGGCGGCAATCTTGAAGAAATGGATGGGGATGACCGGATCGTGATGGCGTCGCTCCCACCAGGCCAGCGCGAAGAACGCCACGACGGTCACCGCGATCAGCGTTGCCATCGGCTGCGAGATCCACGGGTAGCGGTGGCCGCCCGAGGACAGCCCGAACAGCAGCGACGCGGTGGCGATGCAGAACAGTATCGCGCCCACGGCGTCGGGCCGGAACGGACCCGCGCGGCGCGGGGGTGCGTGATGCGGGATCCGAAGCGCGAGCACGGCCGCAAGAAGGCCGAGCGGCAGGTTGACGAAGAATACGGCGCGCCAGCTCAGGTGCTCGGTCAGATAGGCACCCAGCACCGGGCCCGACGTGCTGGCCAGCGCGAACACGGTGGCGAAGTAGCCTGCGTAACGGCCGCGCTCGCGCGGTGCGACGTGCTCGCCGATGAGCGCCTGAGCGAGGGTCATGAGGCCGCCGCCGCCCAGGCCCTGCAGCGCGCGGAACACGACGAGCCACCAGAACGTCGGCGCGAGCGCGCAGCCGCACGAGGCGAGCGTGAACACGGCGAGCGCGCCGAGCAGCGCGCGGCGCCGCCCGAAGCGGTCGCCCATGTAGCCGTAAAGCGGCGCCGCCACGGTCGCGGCGAGAAGATACGCCACCACGACCCACGACAGATCGGCAAAGCCGCCGAGCGCGCTCGAGATCGTCGGCAGCGCGCTCGCGAGGATCGTCTGGTCCGCGGCGGCGAGGAACATCGCCACCATGACACCCACGAACACGCGGCGAAACGCAGCGTGCGTCGGCACCCGCGTTGCCGCCTCGCTCGGCGGTTGGCGCGAATCGTCCAACCGCGCTAACGGGCGGCGCCGGGCA
>DATJXV010000125.1:0-3600 GCA_035499955.1 Casimicrobiaceae bacterium | reverse complement strand
GGGCGTGAACGAGCGCAACGTCTACGTCGCACTCCGCACCGCGCAGAGCCTGCTCGACCTCGCGGGCGGCGCGACCAGCCTCGACGTCAAGGTGCGCGATCCGTTCGCGGCAGAGTCGATCGCCGCCGCCATCCGCGGCCTCGGCGACGTGCGCGTCGACAGCTGGATCGTCACCAACGCGCAGTTCTTCACGGCGATGTCGGCGCAGATCCTGGCCAATACGCTGATCCGCATCTTCGTGGGAATCACCGTCGCGCTCGGCATCGCGAGCGTGCTCGTCGTATCGGTCGTGCAGAAGTCGAAGGAGATCGGCATCCTGCGCGCCATGGGCACCGCGCGCGCCCAGGTGCTGCGCGTGTTCCTCATCCAGGGCGGCTTCATGGGCCTCACGGGCGCGATCCTGGGTTCGCTGCTCGCTTGGGTGTTCCTGCTCCTATGGCGCGGTGTGGCGAAGAACCCCGACGGCACGCCGCTGTTCGTGGTCGTGATCGAGCCGTCGCTGTTCGTCATCGCCTGCCTCGGCGCGGCGTGCGTGGGCATCCTCGCGGCGGCAGTGCCCGCGCGCCGGGCGGCGAGCCTCGACCCGGCGGTGGCGATCCATGGATGAACGTGCGGTCGCCGGGGAGACGCTTCGGCTCGCGGGCGTGCGTAAATCCTACGGCGCGGGCACGCCGGTCGAGACCGAGGTGTTGCACGGCATCGACCTGGTCCTGCGCCGCGGCGAATTCGCCGCGCTGATCGGGCCCTCCGGATCGGGCAAGACGACGCTGCTCAACGTCATCGGCCTCCTGGACCGGCCGAGCGCGGGCACCATCGTCGTCGCGGGCCAGGAGGCCGGCGCCCTGAGCGAGATCGAGGCGACACGCCTGCGTGGGCGCGCGATCGGCTTCGTCTTCCAGTACCACCACCTGCTGCCGGCGTTCACCGCGCTCGAGAACGTGATGATGCCCGTCCTCGCCGCGCGCGGCCGCGCCGACGACCAGATGCGCGCGACCGCCGCCGCGCTCCTCGACCGCGTGGGGCTCACGGCATGGCGCGACCACAAGGCGTCCGACATCTCGGGCGGCCAGCAGCAGCGGGTCGCGATCGCGCGATCGCTCGCGATGAGTCCGGCGCTCGTGCTCGCCGACGAGCCGAGCGGAAATCTCGACACGGGGAACGCCGACGCCGTGTTCGATCTCATGCGAAACGTCAACGCGACGAGCGGGACGACGTTCCTGATCGTTACCCACGACCCTCGGCTCGCGCAGCGCTGCGATCGCATCGTCACCCTCGTCGACGGCCGGATCGTCGCCGACGAGATCAACCGCGACGTGCTTCGAGCCGGATAGAAGAGCGGAAACGAAGCGGCCGGCGATGGCCCGTTGCGCCATGGCCGGCCGCCGCACCGGCGGGTCGCGGCAGCACCGCGGCCGCCGGCACGTCCCGCCCGAACGGGCGGGACGCTACGTCGCGGTCACTTGACCGCGATTTCCCTGACTCTTGCCGTCGTCTTCTTCGGGAGCATCAGCTCGAGCACGCCATCCGCGTACTTCGCCTCGGACGCCGCCTCATCGATGTCCTGCTGCAGCGTGAAGCTGCGGTACTGGTTGCCGTAGTAGCGCTCGCTGCGAATGACCTTCTCGCCGTTCTTCTCCTTCTCTTCGGTTTCCTTCTTGACCTCGGCGCTGATCGACACCTGGTTGCCGTCGATCGAGATCTTGATGTCCTCTTTCTTGACGCCGGGAATCTCGGCCTTCACGCGGAACATCTTGTCGTCCTCGGAGACGTCCATCTTCATTTCCGGCTCCTGCGGAAGATTGCGCCAGAAAGTTCGCGGATAGCCGAACATCGTTTCGAAATCGCGGAACGGATCGAAGCGGGCGAGCTCGGCGAAGGGTTCGTATCTAGTGACGTTTGTCATGATCATCCTCACTGTCGGTCACGGGCACCCGCCTTGCGAGCCTTGTTACCGCGCGCCTTGCGGCAGGACCCTCACGGTCCATTCTAGGAGCGCGCGCGCGGACTTCTTTGATCGCGGTCAAGCATTTGACGCCTGTCAAAGTGCGCGCGGCCGCACGCGCTCATCATGAGTCCACGAAGTCCCCGAGGAGAGCACCTTGAACCGCAAGTCCACCCCCTCCCCCGCGACGCCGCCCGGCCGCCTCGAGCGCCACGGCGCGCGCATTCTCGACGACGCGCGGCACGACCCCTACCAGGCGCAGGGAAAACTCGCCGAGCCCACGCGCTGCGGCACTTGCGGTGCGGTCTACCACCGCGGCCGCTGGCAGTGGATCGAGGCCACGCAAGGGACGCGATCGAGCGACTGCCCCGCATGCAGGCGCGTGCATGACGGCCTGCCCGCGGGCTGGTTGACCATCGAAGGCTCGTACGTCGGGCCGCGCCGCGCCGACTTGGTCGCGCTCGCGCGCCACCAGGCCGAGCAGGAGCGTTCGGAGCATCCTCTGCATCGGATCATGAACGTCGCGGAGGACGCAGACCGCATCGAGATCACGACCACCGATATCCACCTGCCGCGGCGCATCGGCGAGGCGCTCAAGCGGGCGCACGACGGCGAGCTTCGCATCGACTACGGCAAGGATTCGTACGAAGTGCGGGTGCACTGGCAGCGCTGACGGAGGCGTCGCCGGTGCCGCGATGAACCTCACACCCGTCGGCGCCGCCGGCCGGGAACCCGTCGCCCCGCTCCCCATCGGCCTCACGCAGCAGGAGGCCGAGGGGCGGTTGCGCGCGAGCGGCCCCAACGTCATCCCGCCGCGCGGGCGTCACTCGGTGGCCGTCGAGTACCTGCTGCATTTGCGCAATCCGCTCGTGCTTCTGCTGATCGCTTCGTCGGTGGTTCTGGGGTGGACGGGCGACCTGCCGAGCATGACGATCATCCTCGCCATCGTGCTTGCGAGCGTCACGCTTGACTTCGTGCAGGAGCATCGCGCCGAGCGCGCGCTCGCCCGCCTGCAGGCGACGGTCGCCGCGACAGCGATCGTCGTTCGCGACGGCGCGCGCCGCCAGGTGCCGGTGGCCGACCTCGTGCCGGGCGACATCGTCATGCTCACCGCCGGCGACGTCGTCCCCGCGGACGGCGCGGTGGCCAAAGCCGACCGCCTCTTCGTCAACGAAGCCGCGTTGACCGGCGAGACGTATCCGCTCGAAAAGCGCCCCGGCCCCCCGGGCGAAAGCGCGGCGGTGCGCATGGGCACATTCGTGACCAACGGAACCGCGACGATGCGGGTGGAAGCCACCGGCGCCTCGACGGCGCTCGCCACGATCGCGGCCGACCTGACGGCGCCGAGGCCCGAGCCGCCGCTCGAACGCGAGGCGCGCCGCTTCGGCATGATGATTCTTCGCTTCACCTTCTTTCTCGTGCTGTTCGTCCTGCTCGTCAACGCGGCGATGCATCGCGCGTGGCTCGAGTCGTTCCTGTTTGCGGTAGCGCTGGCCGTGGGCCTCACGCCGGAGTTCCTGCCGATGATTACGACGGTCACCCTCGCCCAAGGGGCCGTTCGGATGGCGCGCGAGAAAGTCATCGTCAAGCACCTTCCGGCGATCCAGGACCTCGGCAGCATCGACGTTTTTTGCAGCGACAAGACGGGCACGATCACG
>DATJXV010000124.1:0-28883 GCA_035499955.1 Casimicrobiaceae bacterium | reverse complement strand
GAGCGTTGCCGCCGCGCAGTCCTCGGTCTCGACCGGATTCACGCGCGTGGCGATCGCCCCGTACACGCTACGCACGGGCCCCAGCGCGAGCGTGACCGCGTCGTGAGCGTGGATCGCCTGCGTAAGAAGGCACCCGCCCATCGCCTGCGCGCGCCTGCCGCGCCAACCGACGGCGAAATACGCGGGCCCGCGGCGCCACGTCGTCTCCGCCGTCGTGAGGTAGTGCCTGCCGGTGACGCCGCGTCCGATGAGATGCAGCAGCTTCTGCAGCCCCGCGCCGAAGCGGTAGTTGAAGATCGGCATCACGTGCCGTCCCGAGGCCCGCGACGTCGCCGCGAGCTCGTCGCACTCGGCGAGCGAGCCGACCACGGGCTTCTCGCAGATCACGTGCTTGCCGGCGGCAAGCGCGGCGAGCGCCTGCCCGAAGTGCAGGCTCTGCGGCGTGCAGATGTCCACGACGTCGACGTCGTCGTCCAACAGGAGCGCCTCGAAGCTCGCTGCCGTGCGCGCGATCCGGAAGTCGCGCGCGAGCGCATCGCGACGCTCCGGGGACGGGTCGCCGACCGCGACCAGGTCGAAGCGATCGGCGAGCTCGCGGAACGCGGCGGCGTGCTGGCGCCCGATGCCCGCGCCCGCGATGGCAACACGCAGCTTCGTCATCGCGGCGCCGTCAGAGGGATCGCCCTCGCCTCGGCCGCCAGCGCGAGCTCGCAGGCGAGGAAGCAGTGCGCCTGCGGCATCGCCGACTCGGTGCGGTGGAGCACGTCGTGCACGAGCGCCGGACCGTAAGTGAGCGGCACCTTGCTGCAGTCGACGTAGTGCGTACCCCTGCCGTCGACGAGGAACAGATGGTCGATGCCCGGCCGCCCGGCAATGTCGACGTACTTGCGAAGCTCGATATAGCCTTCCGTGCCGAGGATCGTCAGGCGGCCGTCGCCCCACGTCGGCAGGCCGTCGGGCGTGTACCAGTCGACACGGACGTAGCCCGTACCGCCGTCGCCGCGCCAGAGCACTTCGCCGAAGTCCTCGAGCTCGGGCTTGTCCGCGTTCGCGTAGTTGGCGACGTGCGCCGCGACGACCTGCGCCCGCGTGGAGCCGGTGAAGAGCAGGAACTGGTCGGCCTGGTGCGACGCGATATCGGCCAGGATTCCGCCGTAGCGCTCCTTCTCGAAGAACCACGCGGGACGCGTCGGCCGGTTGATGCGGTGCGGGCCGAGCCCGTTGGTATGCACCACGCGGCCGATCGCGCCGGCGCGCACGAGCTCCCACGCCTTCACCGTCGAACGCGTCTCGAAGCGCTCCGAGAAGCAGACCGAGAAGATGCGGCCCGTCTCCTGCTGCGCGTTGCGAACGTCCGCGAGCTGCGCGAACGTGGTGACCCCGGGCTTGTCCGTCATCACGTCCTTGCCGTGACGCATGGCGCGGACGGCGAGCGCGGCGCGTTCGGCGGGGATGGCGGCGGTGACCAGAAGCCGGATCGAGGCGTCTTCGAGTACCTCCGCCTCGCAGCGCGCGCGCCGTACGTTCGGATACCGCTTCGCGAACTCCTCCGCAAGCGCGGGATCGGGCTCGTGGAACGATACGAACGCGGCGCCGGCGCCGACGAGGCAGCCCACCTGGCCGTGGATGTGCCGGTGGTTGGTGCCCGCGACGCCGAAGCGGATCGTCATCAGCGCTTGAGCCCCGACATCGCGATGCCCTGGATCAGGAACCGCTGGCAGAACAGGAAGATGGCGAACAGCGGAACGAGCGACAGGGTGGACATCGCGAACAGCGGTCCCCAATCGCTGCGCCCGGTGTCGTCGAAGAACGTGCGCAGCGCGAGCGGCACCGTGTAGCGATGCACGTCGTTCAAGTAGACGAGCGGGCCGAAGTCGTCGTAGGACCACATGAACGAGAAGATGGCGGCCGTGGCGAGCACGGGCGTGGACGGCGGCAGCAGGATCTTCCAGTATCATCTGCGACGGCTTGATGTACTGGCCCCATTTGCCGCCCTTGGTCTGCGGGTACATCGTGATGGCGAGCTTCTCCTTGTGCGCGAGCTGGAAGCCTTCGAGGAAGTTCGAGTGGCGAAGGTCGACCGCCGCCTTGCCGAGCACGAGCATCGCGGAATCGGTCGACCCCTTGTCGAGCGCCTGCACGTCGGGCGGCACGCAGTCGTTGACCCTGCGCATCGACTGCCAGCAGTCGAGCCACGCCGTCGTGAGCTCGACGTCCACGCCGAGCTTGCCGTCGGCCGTGTACAGATCCTTGCCGTTCTGGCACGCGAACACCTCGAACGCGGGCTCGCCGCCGCCTGAGTCCATGCAGCCCCAGAAGCCCTTGCCGCGCGACTTCGTGATCTCGGCGCTCACGCGCCGCAGGTCGTCCCACGTCCACGCGTAGGTCGGCGGCGGCACACCCGCCTTGGCGAAGGCGGCGGTGTCGAGGAACGTAGCGGTGGAGTTGATGCCGAGGTTGACGCCGTAAAGCTTGCCGTCGACGCGGCAGCTGTCGAGGTTGTCCGCGCCGAAGTCCTGGATGGCGAGCGGCTTCGGGACGTACGCGTCGAGCGGGAGCAGCGTCCCACGCTTCGCGCACTCGACCAGATAGCGGTAGTCCATCTGCAGAACGTCCGGCGCATTGCCGCCCGCAACGAGCGTGGCGACCTTCGTCCAGTAGTCGCCCCACGCCGTGCTCTCGGTCGCGATCCGCAGGTCCGGACGCTGCTTCTCGAAAATCGGGATCGCCTCGTCGGTTCGCCGCGCCCTGTCCTGGCCGCCCCACCAGACCGCCCGCATGCGCACCTCGGCCGCCCCCGCCGGCCACGCGGGCACGCGGCCACGCGGGCACGAGCAGGGTCGAGCCGAGGGCGGCGCCGTCGAGAAGAAAGCGGCGGCGGGAATCGTGCGTGGTCATTGGACTACCCTCCGCTGAGCGCTTCGGGGCGATTCGCACTCGGGAACGGCCCTGCGTGCTCATAAGCCTCTCCGTGGTCGTCGGCGCGTTGCGCTCCGGCCGATCGCCGGAAAAGCATACGCGCGAGCGCGGGGCGCTGCCAATTGCGAAGCGGCGCCTCCAAGCTTCGTCCTCGGGACAGGATTCATGGCCATCGACTGCTCAACGGTGTAGGCTGCCGGCAACCCGGCCCGGTTGTTGCTTAGGCGTGAAGACCCAAGCCGCGCACAGGAGGATCATGTTCGCCCAGCGACTGCTCGTTTTGGCAGGTGCCGCCCTTGCCATCGCCGGGGGTCCGGCCGCGGCCGCGGACGGTATCACCGCCACCACCGTGACCGTCGGCCAATCGGCCGCTTTCTCGGGTCCGGCCGCCGAGCTCGGCAAGGATATGCGCAGCGGCATCCAGGCCTATTTCGACCAGGTGAACCGCGCGGGCGGCGTCAACGGCCGCAAGCTCGTCCTCGTGTCCCTCGACGACGGCTACGAACCGGACCGCGCCGCCGAGAACACGAGGAAGTTCATCCGGGACGACGTATTCGCGCTGCTTGGTTACGTCGGGACGCCGACGTCGGAGGCCGCGAAGCCGATCTTCACGGAAGCGCGCGTACCGTTCGTCGGCGCGTTCACGGGGGCCGAGCTCCTGCGCGCGCCGTTCAACCGGTACATCTTCAACGTGCGCGCGAGCTACTACGCGGAGACCGATGCGATCGTGGAGCTTCTCGCCAAGCTCGATCTTAAGCGCATCGCCGTCTTCTACCAGGACGACTCGTACGGCAAGGCCGGGCTCGCCGGCGTGGAACGGGCGATGGCGGCCCGCAACATGAAGATCATCGCCGTCGGAACCGTGGAGCGCAATTCCGTCGACGTGGCCGCGGCGGTCAAGGAGATTTCCGGCAAGGATCCGCAGGCGGTCGTGCTCATTTCGGCATACAAGTCCTGCGCGGCGTTCATCAAGGCGATGAAGCAGGCCCGCTCCAATCCGCAGTTCATGAACGTGTCGTTCGTGGGCAGCAAGGCCCTCTCGGCGGAACTGGGCGCGGAAGGGCGCGGCGTGGGCATTTCCCAGGTCGTGCCGTTCCCGTGGAACCTCGGCGTGCCGGTCGTGAAGGACTACCAGCGCAGCCTGCGCGCCAGCAACGAGGCCGCGGAATTCGGGTTCGGCAGCCTCGAGGGCTACATTGTCGCCCGCGTGTTCGTCGAAGGCCTGCGCCGCGCAGGGCCGAATCCGACGCGCGAGAGCTTCATCGGCGCGATGGAGACCCTGCGCGACGTCGACCTGGGAGGCTTCTACGTTGCCTACACGCCCACGAACCACAACGGCTCGAAGTACGTCGAGCTCACGGTCATCGGCAAGGACGGCGGCTTCATGCGTTAGCGCTCGCCCCTTCGGTAAGGCTTCATGAGCGCCTGCGGATACGTGGCGCGGCGGGCCACCAGCACGAGCGCGAGGATCGACAGCACGTAGGGCAGCATGAGGTACACCTGGTAGGGCACGCCCTGCCCGCTCACCTGCGACAGGCGAAGCTGCATGGCGTCGAAGAACGCGAACAGCAGCGCCCCCAGGAGCGCCTTGCCCGGACGCCACCCTGCGAACACGACCAGCGCCACGCAGATCCAGCCGCGGCCGTTCACCATGCCGAAGAAGAACGCGTTGAACGCGGACAGCGTGAGGAAGGCGCCGGCCACGCCCATCAACGCCGAGCCGCACGCGATCGCGCCGGTGCGGATCGCGTTGACGTCGAGGCCCTGCCCCTCCGCCGCCGCTGGATTCTCCCCGACCGCGCGTACCGCGAGCCCGACCGGCGTGCGGTAGAGGATCCACGCGATCAGCGCGACGCACGCGAGCGCGAGCAGCGTCATCGGCGTCTGCTGGTCGAGGATCGGGACCGGCAGCCACGTCATCTCCGTGAACGGCGTGATCGTCGGCGGCGTGCTCACCTTGGGAAAGCTCACGCGATACGCGTAATACGCCACGCTCGTGGCGAACAGCGTGATACCGAGGCCCGAGACGTGCTGCGAGAGCGCGAGCGGCACGGTCAGGAGCGCGTGCAGGAGGCCGAACGCGACCCCGGTGAGCGCGGCGGCCAGCACGCCGGTCCACAGGCCCGCGCCGAGGTACACCACGAGCCAGCCGGTGAAGGCGCCGGCCGCCATGATGCCTTCGATGCCGAGGTTCAGCACGCCCGCGCGCTCGCACAGCAGAACGCCGAGCGTGCCGAAAACGAGCGGCGTGGCGATGCGCAGCACCGCGACCCAGAAGTCGGCATTGGCGAGCATGGAGGCGACGTCGGCAAGCATTCGAGCCTAGTCCCAGCGCAAGCGATAGCGCGCGAACGCGGTCGCCGCGAGCATCGACAGGAGCGAGACGGCGACGATGACGTCGGCGATGTAAGTCGGAACGGCGGCGCCGCGGCTCATGCTGTCGGCGCCGACCAGCACGCCGGCGACGAATATCGCCGCCGCGACGACGCCGAGCGGATTCAGGCCCGCGAGCATTGCGATCACGATGCCGCTGTAGCCGTATCCGGGCGACATGTCGAGCGTGACGTACGCCGTGCGCCCCGCCACCTCGATCGCGCCGGCGAACCCCGCGATCGCGCCGGAAACAACCGCGACCGCGAGCGTCGTGCGCGTTACCGAAACGCCGGCGAAAGCGGCGGCCCGCGCGTTGGCGCCGACCGCGCGCACGGCGAAGCCGAACGTCGAGTACTTGAGCACGGCCCATAGCACGACGGCCAGCGAAAGCGCCCACAGGAGACCGGTATGCACGCGCGTGCGCGCCACGAGCTTCGACAGCTGCAGCTCGTCGGCGAGCGAAACGCTCTGCGGCCAGCCCATCGCGGCCGGGTCCTTCATCGGCCCGTCGAGCATCATCGACACGAACAGGAGCGCGATGAAGTTGATGAGCAGCGTGGTCACGACCTCGTCGACACCGAGGCGCACGCGCAGGATCGCGGGCACGACGAGGAGCAGCGCACCGGCGAGCATCGCCGCGACGAGCATGGCCGGAAACAGCAGAGCGGGCGGCCCCGAGAGCCCGCCGACTGCGACGGCAGCGAGCGCGCCCGCGTAGAGCTGCCCTTCCGCGCCGATGTTGTAGAAGTGAGCGCGGAAGGCGACCGCGGCGGCAAGGCCGGTCAGTATCAGCGGCGTGGCGCGCGTCAGCGTCTCGCTCCACGCGAAGCGGGAGCCGAAGCCGCCTTCGAAGACGAGCGTGTACGTGGGCGCGACCGGCGCGCCCGCCCAGCCGACAAAGAGCGCCGCGACGGCGAGCGTGAAGGCGACCGCGGCAAACGGCGCGGCGACGAGCCACAGGCGAGAGATCTCGCTGCGGGATTCAAGGCGCATGAGCGAGGCCTTTTTCCGCACCGGCCATCGCGAGGCCCATCGAGGCGAGATCCCACGCCGCCGTGGGGCGCGCCTCGGTGAACCGTCCCGCATGCATCACGGCGATGCGGTCGGCAAGCGCGTAGATCTCGTCGAGATCGTCCGAGATCAGCAGCACCGCCGCGCCGCGCGCCCGCGCATCGAACAGCTGCTGGTGCACGAACGCGACGGCGCCGATGTCGAGGCCCCACGTCGGCTGGTCGGCCACGATCAGCGCCGGCGCCTCGCCGTCCGCGAGCTCGCCTGCGAGCGTGCGGCCGATGATCAGCTTCTGCATGTTGCCGCCGGAGAGCGAGCGCGCCGGCGTGTCGATGCCCTGCGCGGCGCGCACGTCGAAGCGCGCCGCGACCTCGCGCGCGAAACGATGCGCCGCGCGCCGACGCACAAGCATGCCGCGCGCGAAGCGCGTCGAAAAGCGCTCGGCCATCGCGTTCTCCCAGATCGGCAGCGCGCCGATGAGACCCACGTCCTGGCGGTCCTCCGGGATCCGCGCGACCCCCGCGGCCACCCACTGCGAAGGGTCCGCGGCGAGCTCGCGCCCTCGCACGTGGATCGTGCCGGCGTCGACCGCGCGCATCCCGAACAGCACATCGGCGAGCGCCTGCTGGCCGTTCCCCGACACGCCGGCGATGGCGGTGATCTCGCCGCCGCGAAGCGACAGAGACACGCCGTGAAGCTCGCCGTGGACCGTGACGTCGCGCAGCTCGCACACCGCTTCGCCGGCAGCATGCGCCTTCGCCGCCGGCGCCGCGACCTCGCGGCCGACCATGAGGTGCGCAAGGGAGGCGCGATCGGCGTCAGCCGCGCGGACCGTCGCCACCAGCTTGCCGTTGCGCAGCACCGCGATGCGGTCGCAGACGCGCAGCACCTCCGGCAGCTTGTGGCTGATGAAGATGATCGAAAGCCCCTCGGCGACCAGGCGCTTCAGCGTGGCGAAGAGCGACTCCGCCTCCTGTGGCGTAAGCACCGCCGTCGGCTCGTCGAGGATCAGGACGCGCGCGTCGCGCGTGAGCGCCTTGAGGATCTCGACCCGCTGCCGCTCGCCGACGGAGAGCGTGGCCACGCGCGCGTCGGGATGCACGCGCAGGCCGAAGCGCTGCGCCGTCGCGGCAAGGCGCTCGCGCGCCTCGCGGCGGCGCGACGATGCGCGCCACAGCGATTCCGTGCCGAGCATCACGTTGTCGAGCACCGACAGGTTGTCGGCCAGCGTGAAATGCTGGTGCACCATGCCGATGCCGGCGGCGAGCGCGGCCGCAGGGTCACCGGCGGGAAGCGGCGCGCCGAACGCCTCGACGTTGCCTTCGTCCGGCACATAGTGGCCGAAGAGGATCGACACCAGCGTCGACTTTCCGGCGCCGTTCTCACCGAGGAGCGCCAGCACCTCGCCCTTTCCAAGCTCGAGCGTGATGCCGTCGTTGGCGATGAGCCGCCCGAAGCGCTTGGTGATGCCGGTGAGGCGCAGACACGGCTCCGACCCGCGCGATGGGCTCTCGGGTGGCATGCGCGCGCTGGCGAGCTAGCCGCGAAGCGGCGAGGAACGGCGCGCCGCCGCCGTTGCCACGCGATCGGCGACAGGCCGCTCCCGAGCCGATCGCGCTTGCTTCATCGGACCAAGGCTTCGACCGGGACGTCCTGCGGAAGCTCTGGACCGCTACTTGGCCGTGGATTTCGGCTCCGTCTCCACCACGGCAACCTTGGCCTTGCCGTCCTGGATGTCCTTCTGCTTCGCGGCGACCTTGGCCTGCAGGTCCTTCGGGACCTTGGCCTCGAACGTTCCGTACTTCGACATCTCGTTGCCCTTGCTCTTCATGAGCGAGTACGAGCCGTAGTCCTCGGCCTTGAACTTGCCGGCCTTCACGTTGGCAAGCGCGGCGTCGATGGTGGGCTCCATGTTCCACAGCGCGGATACGACGACGGTCTCGGGGTACTGCGGCTGCGTGTCGATCACGTTGCCGATCGCGAGCTTGCCCTTCTCCTTGGCGGCGTCGGACACGCCGAAGCGCTCGGCGTACATCACGTCGGCGCCCTTCTCGATCATCGCGAACGCGGCTTCCTTCGCCTTGGGCGGGTCGAACCACGAGCCGATGAAGGTCACGTAAAACTCGACCTTGGGGTTGACTTCCTTCGCGCCGGCCATGAACGCGTGCATCAGCCTGTTCACCTCGGGGATCGGGTAGCCGCCCACCATGCCGATCTTGTTGCTCTTCGTGATGCCGCCGGCCACCATCCCCGTGAGGTAGGCCGATTCCTGGATGTAGTTGTCGAACACCGCGAAGTTGGGCTCCTGCGGCTTGCCCGAGCTGCCCATCAGGAACGAGACCTTGGGATAGTCCTTCGCCACCTTGCGCGCAGCGGCCTCGACCGCGAACGACTCGCCGACGATGAACGTGTTGCCCTTCTCCGCATACTCGCGCATGACACGCTCGTAGTCGGCATTGGCGACCTTCTCCGAGAACACGTACTCGATCTCGCCGCGGTCCTTCGCGGCGTTGAGCGCCTTGTGAATGCGGCTCACCCACTGCTGCTCGACGGGCACGGTGTAGATGGCCGCGACCTTGACCTTGTTCTGGGCGAGCGCCTGCGGCGCGGCGAGTACGAGCGCCAGCGCCCCGGCGCACATGGAAAGGAAAATGCGTCGAGTCGACATCGAGTTGTCCCCTGGAATGGATTTTGAGCGGGCGCCCCGAACCGGCGCGCCTCGCGAAGGTCCGCGCGCGGGATCGCCGCCGCGCGAACCTGGGGTCAATGCTACATCAGCTGAAGAGGAGGCGCTGCGCGTCCTTGCCGCCCGCGTCCTTCAAAGCGTGCAGGCGGCTCGTGCGCGGGACGCCGGCAAGGAGGTATTCCATCTGGTCGGCGAGGATGCGGCGGTTGCGCAGGATGAAGTGCTCGTGGCGGTTCGGCACGTACGGCACGTACAGCAGCGGCATGTGCGCCTGCTCGGGCGATCGGCCGCCCTTCTTCGTGTTGCAGCTCCGGCAGGCAGTGACGGTGTTCGTCCACGAGTCGCGGCCGCCGCGCGAGACGGGCACGACGTGGTCACGCGACAGGTCGCGGATCAGGTAGCGCTTGCCGCAATAGGCGCAAAGCTGGCGGTCGCGCGCGAAGAGCATCGCGTTGGTGAGGCTCGGCGCGTGGATGTGCGAGCCCGCCCCGGTCCCCTTGATGGCCAGGATGGACTTGGTGGCGATCCGCGAGCGCTCGCCGTTGCGCTGCCAGCCCCCGCGGAATTCGCGCACCTCGCGCCCGACAGACCAGGCGACCATTTGCTTCGCGTGGTACGTGATGGCCTCTTCCAGGGCCACCCAGGCCTGCGGCAGCCCGGACATGTCGACGGTGAGGACAAGCGGTTCCATGGCACGAAGTATGCATCAAGGCGCCGCTTCGATGAAGTGGCGCCCTCGTCGAAGCCCGGCGGGACACGTCCCGCCGGGTTCCCTTCGACGCATGACCTCGCTGCCTCCGAGGCGGCGATCCCGATCGTCGGTTGGGAAGGCCGCGCACAGCCTTCGAAATCGCCGGTGCTGCTCTTCGTGTTTCACCACCGGTACTGGGTTGCGATCATGAGGACACCTCCCCGCCATCCATTCGGCGGCAGATGAGAACGGACCCGCTTCGAGCGTCGCGCAGGCCGCGTCCGGCACCCGTTTCACGATTCACGTTCCGCCGCGCCACGTGGCGCGGCGGTCCTGCAAGCCCGGCGGCGGCTTCGCCCCGGGGTACTGCGCCTTGCGGCTCATCCGCCCGCCGCGTATTTCACCGCGAGCTTGAGCAGGACCCGGGCCACGTGGTCCGCCTCGTGCACGGTTTCCGCGACGGCGAGGCGCACGATCAGCCCGTCCGCCGCCTGCCAATACGACCCTTCGCGGCCGGACCGTATCAATTCCCAATACTCCCGCCCGTAAGGACGGCGAATCCGTTCGAGGATGTCTGCCATTTTGTGTGCCTCGTTACCGTCAATCGTTGTGACTGCGGGCAACAAAAAACCCGGAGCCTTGTGGGCGTCCGGGCTTCCGATTGGCAGGAGCGTCGCTCGTTACATCGCGTCTCCCGCGGCGGAAACCCGGCCGCCGTTGCGTTGCTTGACCATGCCGTCGATGCGCGGCGTTACGCCGGCAAAGCCGCATTCGCCGACGTGCGGCCAGTCCGGCGCGAAGGCCGCAATGGCGGCCGCGCGCAGGCGCGATCGTCCGTCGCTGGTCAGGGGGGTCATCAGCCGAATTTCCATGCTTTCACGCTCCTTTCCTCCGCGAGCGGCGCGCCATCGCAGGGCGCGCCGATGCGAATAACCGGCCCTTGACGGCCGGCGGACAATCGGGAGGGGAGGATTCCGGCCTTCCGACTGTTCCGCCGACCCACCGGCGGAATGTCTCCGGCCGGGGAGGGCTACAGCGTCGTCACGACGTCGACGCAATGCGGGAACGCAATGGCGAATTCCATGCGACCGCCCTGCGCGCACGGCGTCAGGGACGATTGTTTGAAATTGCGCATCGAGTTTCGCATCGGCATCGGTGAGACTTAGCTTGAGCCCACGTAAGAACGAATGGCTGCAATGATAGTATCCCCGCGCCGGCCGGCGCAAGCGGAATTTTCACGTGGAGACGGCGCCCATGACGAAAATGCAACACACACGTTCTGACCGGGTCACATGACCCTCGGCGAACGCCTGCGCCTCGTTCGCGGCGCGGACACCCAGAAGGCGTTCGCCGCCGCCCTCGGCGTGCACGAGAACTCCGTGGCCAACGCCGAGCGGCGCAACTCCGCCACGCAGGACTACCTGCTGCGCATCGCGGAGGTGCGCAACATCAACCTGCACTGGCTCCTCACCGGCCAAGGCCCGATGCGCTTGGAGGACCCCGCCGGCTCGCTGTTGTCGGAGAAGCTCCACCTCGCGCTGACCGACGCGCTGCGCCTCGCCTACGGGGCGCGCTACTCGGCCGTCCCGCTCGACACGCGGGCGCGCGCGCTGCGCGCCGGCGCCACCTATCTGCGCGCCATCGGGGTGACGGAGGACACGCTGCCCGACACGGAAGCGCTCGCGAAGCTCCTGAAGCTCACGATCGAGGTCATGCGAAAGGGGGAATGACGCCGGCGCTACACTTGCGCTCGTGAGAGCGACGCACGTCCTGCAGTGGCTGGCGTGGACCGCGGCGGCGGCCGCGGCACAACCGGCGCATGCCGCCTCCGGTAGCGCCATCGAGTACTACCACGCGGGGCTCGATCACTACTTCGTGAGCCCGCTCGCCGCCGACATCGCGGCGCTCGATTCGCAGCAGCTCGCGGGGTGGGTACGCACCGGCCAGTCCTTCGCGGTCGATCTCGCCGCCGCGGCGGGCTTGAACCCGGTCTGCCGGTTCTACATTCCGCCGCCGCACGGCGACTCGCATTTCCTGTCGGCCTCGCCCGCGGAGTGCGCAGCCGTGCGCGCGAAGGTCGCGAGCGATCCGAATTTCAGCGGTTACATCGAGGAGACGGCGGCGGCGTTCTACGTCACCCAGCCCGACGCGGCTACGGGCGCCTGCCCTGTGGGCTACGCCCCCGTCTACCGCCTGTGGAACGGCCGTGCCGACTCGAACCACCGCCTCACCGCCGATCCGCAGACGAAGGCCGACATGCTCGAGCGCGGCTACACGGCGGAAGGCTACGGTCCCGACAGCGTCGCCATGTGCGCGCCGTCCGCCGTCAATGCCACCGCGCAGTCGCCCGTGTCGAACGTGTCCCCGTTCGCGGCCCATTGCGAGCGCGTTGCCACCGTCGGCACGGCGTTCATAAGCTCGGAGGTCGAGCCGATGGTCGCGGCCGATCCGGACGATGCTTCCCATCTCGTCGCGATCTACCAGCAGGACCGCTGGTCGAACGGCGGCGCCCGCGGCGCGCTCACTGCGGTGTCGCACGACGGCGGCGCGACGTGGACGAGGTCGGTCGCGCCGCTGTCGCGCTGCGACGGCGGTAACGCGGGCAACGGCGGCGACTACCCGCGCCTGTCGAACCCATGGGTCGCGTTCGGGCGCGACGGCACCGTTTACGCCCTCGCGATCTCGTTCGCCGGCGGGCTCTTCGCTCCCGACGCGGTGAGCACGGTGCTGGTGAGCCGCTCACAGGACGGCGGCGCGACCTGGGGCAACGCCGCGACGCTCATCCGCGACACGGCGGCCACCTTCAATGACAAGGACGCAATCACCGGCGACCCGACCGACGGCCGCTACGCGTACGCCGTGTGGGACCGCCTCGCCTCTTCCGGCTGGGGCCCGAGCTACTTCGCGCGCACGACCGACGCCGGCGCGACGTGGGAGCCGGCGAAGCCGATCTACGACCCGGGCAACGTCGACCAGACGATCGACAACCAGATCGTGGTGGCGTCCGACGGCACGCTCGTGAACTTCTTCACGCTCATCAACAACCACGGCGACGAGGCCGACGTCTCGCTCGCGGTAGTGCGCTCCCCGGACCGCGGCGTGACCTGGTCGAGCCCGATCACGGTCGCGCAATCGCTCGGCGTCGGCACGCACGACCCCGACACGGGATTGCCCATCCGCGACGGCACGTTCTGCGGCTCGATCGCGGCCGGCCCGAACGGACTGCTCGTCGCGGTGTGGCAGGACGCGCGCTTCACCGGCGGCGCGCGCGACGGGATCGCGATGGCGCGCTCGACCGACGGCGGCCTCACGTGGTCGGCGCCCGTGCAGATCAACCGCCGTCCCGACGTGCAGGCACTCGTCCCCGCCGTGGCGATACGAGGCGACGGCACGATCGGCGTGAGCTACTACGACCTGCGCGGCAACACGCCCGATCCCGCGACGCTGTTCACCGACGATTGGCTCGTGCAATCGAGCGACGGCGGCGCGACGTGGACGGAAACGCACCTGGCCGGCCCGTTCGACCTGAAGCTCGCGCCGGTGACCGACACCGGTTATTTCCTGGGCGACTACCAGTCGATCGTCGCCGCGGGCGACCGCTTCGTGCCGATGTACGTCACGACGAACGCCGGCACGGCGCAAAGCGACATCGCTGCGACCTTCGAGCGCGCCTTCGGCGCCGCGGGGCTCGCGCCGAAGGCGCGCGCCATCGCGCAGCTGCCGCCGGCGAAGGACGTGCCGGCGGTCCAGATGACGCCCGAGTTCGCGCAGCGTGTGCGCGAGAACACGCGCCGGGCGCTGGCCGCACGACTGCCGGGCGACTAGTACCCTTAAACCAGCGTGACCTTGCCGGTGGCGATGTCGTACACGCCGCCGACGATGTCGATCTTCTTGTCGCGGTAGGCTTTCTGCACGATCGGCGCCGACGTCTTCAGGCGCGCCACCTGCTGCTTCACATTCTCGGCGATGGTGTCGTCGAGGAGGTTGCCGCCCTTCTTCCTTTCGGCGAGCGCTACCGACGGCTTGATCGCGGCGATGAGCTCCGGCAAGTGTCCGGGAAGCTTGGCGTCGGTCTGCGCGGTCTTGATGGCGGCGTCGACCGCGCCGCACGCCGAGTGCCCGACGACCACGATGAGCGGCGAGCCCAGGAACTGCACGCCGTACTCGAGCGAGGCGAGAAGATTCGTGGTAACGATGTTGCCGGCCACGCGCACGACGAAGAGGTCGCCGGGGGCCTGGTCGAACACGAGCTCGGGTGCGACCCGCGAATCGGCGCAGGCGAGGATCGATGCGATCGGATACTGCGCTTGCGCGCGGGCGGCGCGACCGGTGGAGAAGTCGCGCTCGTTCGGCGTGTTCGCGGCGTAGCGTACATTGCCCTCCATGACCCGTTTCAACGCGTCGGCCGGCGCAATGGCGTTGGGCGGCGGCGCCGCGCCCGGCTTGGGCGGGTCGGCGGCCCTCGCGACACCGGCGCCCCATACGAGGGTCGCCGCACCCGCGGCGAGGAACGTGCGGCGCGAAACGGACGCGTGATGCAGCGGGTCGTTACAAAGGTCGCACATCGCTCATGCCTCCATGGTCAAGGGACGATCACAGCGCCAAAGCAACTTTCGTTCCCTGCGCGATCGCGCGCTTCGCGTCGAGCTCAACCGCCACGTCCGCGCCGCCGATGAGCCGGTGAGGCACGCCCGCGGCTTCCAGGCCCTTCACGAGTTCGCGGCGCGGCTCCTGGCCCGCGCATATCACGATCGTTTCCACGTCGAGCACGCGCCGTTTTCCGTCGACCGCGATGTGCAATCCGGCGTCATCGACCCCCTCGTACTCCACACCCGCGATCATCGTCACGCCGCGGCGCTTGAGAAGCGCGCGCCGGATCCATCCCGTCGTCTTGGCGAGACCGGCGCCGACCTTCGAGTCCTTGCGCTGCAGCAGCCAGACCTCGCGAGGCGGCGCAGGGTCGTGCGCGGGCCGCAGTCCTCCGCGCGCGGCGTACGTCGCGTCGATGCCCCATTCATCGCAAAACGCGGCGACGGCCGGGTCGTCGATCGCGCCTTCGCTTTTGTGGCCGTCGGGGGCGTTGCCCGCGGTAAGGAGCTCGGCGACGTCGAAGCCGATGCCGCCCGCGCCGACGATCGCCACCGTGCGCCCGGCTTCGCGCCGCCCCTCGACGATCTCGACGTAGCTTGCGACCTTGGGGTGATCGATGCCGGGGATCGCGGGCACGCGCGGCACGATGCCGGTGGCGACGATGACCGCCTCGAAGCCGGTCAGCTCTGCCGCTTCCACGCGCCGCGCAAGCACGACCGTCACCCCCAGGTTGCGCAGGCGCGTGCGGAAGTAGCGCAGCGTCTCGGCGAACTCCTCCTTGCCCGGGATGCGCCTCGCCAGGTTGAACTGGCCCCCGATCTGCGGGGCCGCGTCGAACAGCGTCACGTCGTGACCACGCTCGGCAGCCGTCGTCGCCGCGGCGAGTCCGGCCGGTCCCGCCCCCACGACGGCGACCCTCTTCCTCGGCGCGACCGGCGGGGCGGTGAGCACCGTCTCGTGGCACGCGTAGGGGTTGACGAGGCAGGAGGCGATGTCGCGGTTGAAGATCTGGTCGAGGCACGCCTGGTTGCAGCCGATGCAGGTGTTGATCTCGTCGGCACGGCCGGCGGCGGCCTTGTTCACGAAGTCGGGGTCGGCGAGGAAGGGCCGCGCCATCGACACCATGTCGGCGTCGCCGCGCGCGAGCACCGCTTCGACCGTCGCGGGGTCGTTGATGCGGTTGGTCGCGATCAGAGGCACTTTCACCGCGCCGCGGAGCCGCCGCGTCACCCACGCGAACGCGGCGCGCGGCACCATCGTCGCGATGGTCGGAATGCGCGCCTCGTGCCAACCCACGCCGGTGTTGATGATGGTGGCGCCGGCCGCCTCCACCGCCTGCGCCAAGGCAACCACCTCATCCCACGTGCTGCCGCCATCGACGAGGTCCAGCATCGACAGCCGGTAGATGATGATGAAGTCGCGTCCCACGGCTTCGCGCGTCCTGCGCACGATCTGAACGGGGAAGCGGATGCGGTTCTCGAAAGCGCCACCCCATTCGTCGCTGCGGAAGTTGGTCTGAGGGGCGACGAACTGGTTGATGAGGTAGCCCTCGGAGCCCATGATCTCCACGCCGTCGTAGCCCGCGCGCTGCGCTAGTCTCGCGCTGCGCACGTAGGCGGCGATCGTGCGCGCAACACCCCACCGCGTGAGGCCGCGCGCGCGGAAGCGGCTGATCGGCGCGCGCGACGACGACGGCGCGACGGCCAGCGGGTGATAGGCATAGCGTCCCGCGTGCAGGATCTGCATCGCGATGCGGCCGCCCTCCGCGTGCACGGCATCGGTGATAAGGCGGTGGCGCGCGACCTGCCAGGGAAAGGACAGTTGCGACGCGTTGGGCTCGAGGCGGCCGACGAAGTTGGGCGCGATGCCGCCGGTGACCATGAGGGCGACGCCGCCGCGGGCACGCGCAGCGTAGAACGCCGCCATTCGCGCAAAGCCGTCGCTCGCCTCCTCGAGGCCCGTGTGCATCGAGCCCATCAGCACGCGGTTGCGCAGCGTGACGAAGCCGAGATCGAGGGGAGCAAGCAGGTTCGGATACGCGGGCATGTCGGCATTGTAAAGTAGCGCTCCTGCGTAAGAACCCGCTTTCACGGCCATGACCGGGGACCTCTGCTTCCGATCGCTCACCGAGCTTTCCTCCATGCTCGCCAGGCGCGAGACGACCTCGCGCGCGATCGTCGACGCATGCCTCGCTCGCATAGCATCGCTGGACGGCAAGCTGCACGCGTTCGTCGACGTGTACGCCGACGATGCGCGCACGCTTGCCGACGCCGCCGACCTCTCGCGCGCCGCGGGGGTGGTGCGCGGGCCGCTGCACGGATTGCCGGTCGCGCTCAAGGACCTGCTGGAGCTTGCCGGCCGACAGACGACCGCGGGATCGAAGCTATGGCTCGGCCGCATCTCCGATCACACCGCGACGTGCGTTACGCGGTTGCTCGACGCCGGCATGATCCCGCTCGGAAAGACACATCTGGTCGAGTTCGCGTTCGGCGGATGGGGCCGCAACGAGGCGATGGGCGCGCCGCGGAACCCGTGGGACACCGCCACGCATCGCGTTGCTGGCGGCTCGTCGAGCGGATCCGGCGTGGCGGTCGCGGCGGGCCTCGTCCCCGCGGCGATCGGCTCGGACACGGGCGGCTCGGTGCGCATTCCCGCGGCGCTGTGCGGCATCACGGGGTTGAAGACGACGTTCGGGCTCGTGAGCCTGCACGGCGCGGTACCGCTTTCCACGCTGCTCGACACCATCGGGCCGCTCGCGCACACGGTCGAAGACTGCGCGCTGCTGACCGCGGCCATGGCAGGTCCCGACCCGCTCGATCCGGGCACGCGGGGCGCGCCCGAGGCCGATCTCGTCGCCGCGGCGAGCGCGCCGATCGGCGTTCGCGGCATGCGCGTGGCCTGCCTGCCGCGCGAGCAGTTCCCGGCCTTCATCGACCCCGACGTCGTGCGCGCACGCGACGCCGCGATCGACGTATTGCGCGGTCTGGGCGCAGAAGCGGTGGAGACGCGCGTGGCGATTGCGTTCGAGGAGATTGCCACACGACTGGGTACGCTCCTCGCGGCCGAGGCTTACGCGCTTCGCGGCGAATACGCCGAGAACGCCGGCGCGCCGATGGACCCGTGGGTGCGCAAGCGCGTGCTCGGCGGCAAGCAGATCAGCGCGTCCGATTTCATCGTCGAAGTCCACGCGATGCGCAAGACGCAGGCCGCGTTTGCCACGTGGATGCGCGACTGGGACGCGATCCTCACGCCGTCGCTGCCGATCGCCGCCGTGCCGCTCGCGGAAGTCGACGAGGCGACCGCCCCGCTCGCGTCGTTCACGCGGGCCGTCAACTACGTCGGCGGCTGCGGGCTTTCGCTGCCCGCCGGGTTCACGGCCTCCGGCCTGCCCGTGGGCGTGCAGCTCGTGGGCGCGCCCTTCGCCGAGGCGTCCCTCGTGCGCCTCGGTCGCGCGTTCCAGCACGCGACGCAATGGCATCGCGCACGTCCAGGGTGACCCCGGCTTGACATATTCACCCATTTGGGTGAATATTTGGCCATGAGCCTGGACGACACGATGACCGCCCTCGCGGACCCGACCCGCCGCGCCATCCTCGCGCATCTCGCGCGAGGCGAAGCGCGCGTCACCGCGGTGGCCGAGCCGTTCGCGATCTCGCTCAACTCGGTCTCCAAGCACATCCGCATCCTCGAGCGCGCCGGCCTCGTGCGCCGTCGCATCGAGGGCCGCGAGCACCTTCTTTCGTTCGAGGCCAAGCCCATGGACGAAGCCGCGGCATGGATCGACCACCACCTTCGCTTCTGGACGCGCCGTCTCGACGCGCTGGAAGCGGCGCTGCGCGCCGAGGATGCGGCGAACGCGGCGAAATCCACGTCGAAAAGGAAGAAGCGATGAACGACTCCACTGCTGCCGTCGACGTCGACGGCGTCCGCCTCGCTCGCACGCTGCCGGGCCCCGTCGACCGCATCTGGGCCTATCTCACCGACTCCAAGAAGCGCGCCACCTGGCTCGCCGCAGGCGAGTTCGACCTGCGCGTCGGCGGCGCCGTCGACCTGCGCTTCGACAACGACAAGCTTTCCCCCGGCGTGCCCGCGCCGGCGCAGTTCGCGGACCACCCGTGCGCGGTGACAGGTCAGATCACCAAGATCGAGCCCATGAGCCTGCTCGCGCTCACCTGGAACTCCGGCGACATCCATTCGGAGGTCACCTTCGAGCTCGCCCCGCGCGGCAAGGACGTCGAGCTCACGATCACGCATCGCCGAATCGGCGAGCGCGGCGCGCGCATCGGCATCATGAGCGGATGGGAGACGCACGTCGGCATCCTCCACGACCGCCTCACGGGGGTGGAGCCGCAGCCCTTCTGGGCCACGCACTCGCGGCTTTCGCGCCACTACGAAACCACGTTCTAGGGGATCTCGCGCATGGGCACCCTGCACGACACGCGCTTTCCGAACGAGAGCGCGGCCTACCGCGCGGCGCGCGACGAGGTGTTGCGTGCCGAGATCGCGCTGCGCCGCCAGACCGAGGACGTGGCCGCGATGCGGCGCAAGCTCCCGCTCGGCGGCGCCGTGCCCGTCGACTACGAGTTCGTGGATGCGACGAACGCGCCCGTGCGCCTGTCGCGGCTCTTTACGCGCGATGCGCCTCTGGTCGTTTACAGCTTCATGTACGGACCGCAGATGAAGGCGGCGTGCCCCTCGTGCACCTCGATCCTGGACAGCCTGGATGCCGAGGCGCCCCACGTCACGCAGCGGGTGAACCTCGCCGTCGTCGCCAAGTCGCCGATCGAACGCATCCTCGCCCACGCGCGCGATCGCGGCTGGCGGAATCTCCGCCTATTATCGTCGGCGCAGACCACGTACAACCGCGACTACCACGGCGAGGACGCCAAGGGTTCGCAGACGCCGGCGCTCAACGTGTTCGTGCGCCACGACGGCGCCGTGCGTCACGCCTACTGCACGGAGCTCATGTTCGCCAAGAGCGAGCCGGGGCAGGACCCGCGTCACGTCGACGCGATCTGGCCGCTGTGGAACCTGTTCGACTACACGCCGGAAGGGCGCGGCGACTTCTACCCGGCGCTGCGCTACTGAAGGCTCGGCTTCTTCAGGAAATCGCCGCGGTCGGCCGAGCGCACCTTCACCGGCACCGTCGCGCCGTCGCGCGCGAGCGTGATCGGGATCTCGGTGCCCGAGGGGCCGAGGTTCCACACGCTCCTGAACAGCTCGGCCAGCGTGCCCACGCGCTGCCCGCCCACCGCGACGATGAGGTCGCCCTGGCGCACGCCGGCGCGCTCGGCGGGACCGCCCTGCGCGAGGCCGCCCACGATCAGACGCTGGTTGTCCTCGCTCGCGTACATCCCGAGCCAGGGGCGCGGCGGGCGCGCGGCGCGGCCCGTATTCACCATGTCGTCGAGGATCGGCGTGAGCACGTCGATGGGCACGAACATGTTGCCCTTGCGCACGTCGTCGCCGGCCGCCTCCTGCACGAACAGCGAGCCGATGCCGATCAGCCGCCCGTCGCGGTCGAGCAGCGCCGCGCCGCTCCATTCCGGATGCGGCGGAGACGTGAAGAGCGCGACGTCGAGCAGATACTCCCAGTAGCCCGCGAATTCGCGGCGCGCGAAGATTTCGGCCTTGAGCGCGTGCCCGCGTCCCCCGTGGCCGATCACGAACACTTCGTCGTCGACCGCTGCGCTCGCCGCCGTGCCGAACGGAACCGGTGCGAGGCCGAGCGGGCCCAGCGGCAGCACGAGCCCCATCCCGGTCGCGAAGTCGTACGCGAGCGGATGCCCCGGAACCACGCGCCCGTCGTGCGTGGTGATCCAGATCGCTTCCGCCTCGGTGATGAGGTAGCCGATGGTGACGATGAGGCCGTCGTCGCGGACGACCACGCCGTTGCCCGTGCGCTCCGTGCCCAGCATCGGCGCCGTGAAGCCGTCCTCGGGAATGTGCGAGGCGAGGCGCACGACGGCGCGCAGCGCACGGTCGAGATCGAAGTCGACTTCGGCGGGCGCCGGCTGCAGCTGCGAAGGAAAGGACCAGTGCGTGAGGTCTGTCATGGCGGGTTCGACCGCGCGGACGCCGCGGCCATTCCTGTAGGTTTTCATCTTACCTTGTCCGGGAGGCGCCTCCGGGCCGACAATGCGCGTCATGGTCACGCTCAACCGCCAATACCGCCTTGCCGCGCGGCCGGTCGGCCTTCCGTCGCGCACCGATTGGACGTTCGGCGAGGAAGCCGTGCGCGATCCTGCCGACGGCGAAGTGCTCGTGAAGGTGCTCTACGTTTCGCTCGACCCCGCGATGCGCGGGTGGATAAGCGACGCCCCCTCGTATATCCCGCCGGTGGCGATCGGCGCCGTGATGCGCGCCGGCGGCGTGGGTCGGGTGGTCGCGTCGCGCCATCCCAAGCACTCGGTCGGCGAGCATCTCGTCGGCACGTTCGGCGTGCAGGAGTACGCGCTCGCGAGCGAGGGCTTGCGCCGCGTGGACCCGGCCGCCGCGCCCCTGCCGACGTATCTCGGCGCCCTGGGCATGCCCGGCATGACGGCGTATTTCGGGCTCCTCGACACGGGCAAGCCGAAGCCCGGCGACACCGTCGTCGTCTCGGCCGCCGCGGGCGCGGTCGGCTCGGTCGCGGGGCAGATCGCGAAGATCAAGGGCTGCCGTGCCGTCGGCATCGCGGGCGGCGAAGCGAAATGCGACTACGTCGTGCGCGAGCTGGGCTTCGACGCCTGCATCGACTACAAGGCGGGCGACGTGCGGCGCGGCTTGAAGCAGCACTGCCCGTCCGGCATCGACGTGTATTTCGACAACGTGGGCGGCGCGATCCTCGACGATGCGCTCGCGTGCCTCGCGATGCACGCGCGTATCGTGATCTGCGGTGCGATCTCGCAGTACAACGCGACCGCCGCCGTCAAGGGCCCCGCCAACTATCTGGCGCTGCTCGTGAAGCGCGCGAGCATGACCGGCACGCTCATCCTCGATTACGCCGATCGCTATGGCGAGGCGGCGCGCGAGCTGGGCGCGTGGTTCGCCTCGGGAAAGCTCAAGGCGCGCGAGGACGTCGTGACCGGCCTCGACAATTTTCCCGAGGCGCTGCTCATGCTGTTCAGCGGGGAGAATACGGGCAAGCTCGTGCTCAAGATCGCGGACTAATCCGCGCCGAAGGACTGTTGACGTCAAGTTCCTTCTTCGGAGCTTGCGGTGAAAAAACTCTGCGTCCTGCTCGTCCTCGCGTTCGTCGCAACGAGCGCCCTCGCCCAGACCGCCGTTCGCATCCGCGGCGCGATCACCGCCGTCGATGCCATCACCCTCTCCGTCAAGTCGCGCGACGGCAAAGACCTCAAGCTCACGCTGCCCGACAACGTGGCGGTGGCCGTCGCCCAGCCGGTGCGGTTCAGCGAGATCAAGGACGGCGACTTCGTTGGGGTCACCAGCATGACCGTCAACGGCGAGGAGGTCGCGATCGAGGTGCACTACCTCGCGAGCACGGTGCCGGCCGGGCAGCTCGCCTGGGATCTGGAGCCCAACTCCAAGATGACCAACGCGACGGTGCGCGGGAAGGTGGTCGCCGTCGGGCGCCGCGAGCTCACGCTCGAGTTCACGGGCGGCCCGCAGAAGGTGGTCGTGCCCGACGGCATCCCGCTGGTGCGCACGGTACCGGGCACGCGCGCCGACCTGAAGGCGGGCGAGTACGTCTTCGTCTCGGGTCAGGCCGTGGGTGACGGCGGTCTTACCGCGCAGCGCATCCAGGTCAGCAGGGACGGCGTGCGGCCGCCGCAATAGCCGGATGCGTCTTCGTTCGCTGGCGGCGCTCCGGGTGGGGAGCGCGTGCCCTTAGAACTTCCCGGCCTGATAGTCCTGCACCGCCTGGAAGATCTCCTCGTTGCTGTTCATCACGAACGGACCGTATTGCGCGATCGGCTCGCCCAGCGGCTTGCCCGCGATGAGCAGCACGCGGGAGGCCGCAGGCGACGTGATGCGGACACCGTCGGCAAGCTTGCCGTTGCGCAGGATCGCCATGCGCTGGACGGGAACGTCGGTGCCGTCGATCTTGACCCCGCCGCGATACACGTACACGAACGCGTTGTGGTCCGCGGGCAGGCTCTGCTCGAAGCTCGCGCCGGCCGGAAGCTCGATGTCGAGGTACAAAGGCTCCGTCGCCTCGCGCTGCATCGCGCCCGTCACGCCGTGGCTCGCGCCCGCGATCACGCGCACCCTCACACCTTCGGGTGTGGTGAACTCGGGTATCTCGTCGCTCCCGATGTCGCGGTACCACGGCGCGCGCATCTTGTCCTTCGCCGGCAGGTTGAGCCACAGCTGGAAGCCTTCCATGCGGCCGTCTTCCTGCTCCGGGAGCTCGGAATGGATGATGCCGCGCCCGGCGGTCATCCATTGCACGCTGCCGTTGGTGAGCAGGCCTTCATGCCCCGCGTTGTCGCGGTGGCGCATGCGGCCCGCGATCATGTACGTCACGGTCTCGAAGCCGCGGTGCGGATGGTTCGGAAAGCCGCCGATGTAGTCCTGCGGGTCATCCGTCCCGAACGCATCGAGCATGAGGAACGGGTCGAGCCTGCGCTGCAGCGGCTGCGTGAGCACGCGCGTGAGCTTCACACCCGCGCCGTCGGACGTAGGCTGGCCGGTGATCACGCGCTCCACCGCGCGCGGCTGGGTAATCTGCTCGTTTTCGAGCTTCGTCGTCGTCATCGCATTCGTCTCCGTCAAGCCGCCACGGCTTCATCGATCTCGCGGTGCGCGCTGGCGATCGCCTCGCGCTCCGCGTCCGCGCCCATCGCCAGGCCTTCCGCGTAGACGTAGCGCACGTCGGTCATGCCGAGGAAGCCCAGCACGGTCGAAAGATACGGCACTTGCGTGTCGGCCGGCGTATTGCGGTAACGGCCGCCGCGCGCAAGGGCGACGTACACTTTCTTGCCCTTGAGCAGGCCCTCGGGGCCCTTCTCGGTGTAGCGGAACGTCGTGCCGGCGCGCGAGATCGCGTCGATCCAGTTCTTCAGTTGCACGGGCACCCCGAAGTTGTACATCGGCACGCCCAGCACGACCACATCTGCGGCCTGTATCTGCGCAATCAATGCGTCGTCGAGGGCCACCCGGGCGGCGTGTTCGGGCGTGCGCTGCGCGGCGGGCGTGAACAGCGCCGTGAGCGCCGCCTCGTCGAGCAAGGGATGCGGCTGCGCGGTGAGGTCGCGCACGGTCACGGTGGCTTCCGGGTTCGCATCGCGAAGGCGAGCGACGAGGCGCTCGGCGAGGCGGGTCGAGAACGAGCCTTCGCGGCGGGCGCTGGAATTGATCTGGAGGATGTTCATGGCGTCGATCCTTGGGTTAGGGGCACATCGCCAATGTATTTGTTCCAAACTGCTGGCGGAAGGCATTAGAATGGACAATATTGTTCCTCCAGCAGGACAATAAACGTGACCCTCGACGCGAACGACCTTCTCCTCTTCGCCCGCGTTGTCGACGAAGGCAGCTTCTCCCGCGCCGCCGAGCGCCTGGGGCTGCCGAAGTCGACCGTGTCGCGCAGGGTGGCCGCGCTCGAGGGCCACCTCGGAGAACGGCTGCTCCTGCGCACCACGCGCAAGCTCACCGTCACCGACTTCGGCCGGGCCGTGCTGGCGCATGCTCACCACGTGGCCGAGGACGTCGACGCTGCGCAGTCCCTGGCGCAGGAGCGGCAGGCCGAGCCGAGCGGGCGGCTGCGTGTCACGATGCCGAACGACTTCGCGAACCTCGTTCTCGCGACCTTGCTGGCCGAATTCGTCCAGGCGCACCCGAAGATCTCGCTCGAGGTGGACCTGTCCGCCCGCTTCGTCGACCTCGTCGCCGAGAACTTCGACGTCGCGCTGCGCATGGGCCACCTGCGCGACGACGCGACCCTGGCCGCTCGCCGGATCGCGACCTTCTCGGGCAGCCTGTACGCCGCGCCCGGCTACCTCGCGCGCAGAGGCACGCCGTCCGAGCCCGAGGCGCTCATGGAGCACGACGCCCTGCGCATCCTCGGCCGCGGCGGGGAGCCGATGCCCTGGGTGCTGACCCGCGGCGAGCAGCGCTGGGAGGGCATCCCACACGGCCGCGCGACGGTCAACGCGCCCGAGCTCCTGATGCGAATGGCAGTGGCTGCAGCCGGTATAACGATAGTGAGCGATCACTTCGCTCAACGTTACGTGGAGCGCGGCGAGCTGGTCTGCGTGCTTCCCGATTGGAAGGTGCCGCCCGTGCCGGCGTGGGCCGTCTTTCCCGGCCGGCGCCTGATGCCCGCTCGAACACGGGTCTTCCTCGACGCCCTCGCGCGCAAGTTCGCGGGGCCCGAATGCCAGGCGGTCGAGGCGGGCATCGCAGCGGCGAAGAGCCGCCACGCTCATTAGGAGATGCCGTGCTTCTTCTGATTGCAGTATTCCTGCTGACGGCCGTCATCGTCGTCCCGATCTTCCGCCGCCTGCAGCTGGGCAGCGTGCTCGGCTACATCGCCGCCGGGATGCTGATCGGGCCGTGGGGCCTGGGCCTCGTCGCGGAGGCCGAAGGCACGCTTCGCTTCGCGGAGTTGGGTGTGGTGCTCCTTCTCTTCCTGGTCGGACTCGAGCTCGAGCCGTCGCGTCTGTGGGCGTTGCGGCACTCCGTGTTCGGGCTCGGCGGCGCCCAGGTGGTCGTGTGCGGCCTCGCACTCGGTGCCGCCGCGCATGCGCTCGGCCTGCCGTGGGGGCCCGCGCTCATGGTCGGCGTCGGGCTCGCGATGTCGTCCACGGCGATCGTGCTCGCGTGGCTGGGCGAGCGCATGGAGCTGAGCAGCCCCGCCGGCCGCAAGACCTTCGCCATCCTCCTGTTCCAGGACCTGGCCGTGATTCCGCTCATCGCGCTGCTGCCGCTGCTCGGCGCCGACAAGGGCAGCACCGACAGCGGATGGCTGCTCGCGGCCAAGGGCTTCGCCGCCATCGCCGCCGTGATCATCGGCAGCCGGCTCGTGATGCGGCCCGCGCTCCGGCTCATCGCGCAATGGGGCGGCCGCGACGTGTTCACCGCAGCGGCGCTGCTGGTCGTCATCCTGGCCGCGATGATCATGGAGGCGATCGGGCTGTCGGCGTCACTCGGCGCATTCCTGGCCGGCGTGCTGCTCGCCGACTCCGAGTTCCGCCACGAGCTCGAGGCCGACGTCGAGCCGTTCAAGGGCCTGCTCATGGGCTTGTTCTTCATCGCCGTCGGGATGAGCGCGAACCTCACGCTGTTCATGTCGCAGCCGCTCGCGGTGCTCGCTGCGGCGGGCGGACTGCTCATCGTCAAGGCGGTGCTGATGTACGGCATCGCGCGCATCACGCGCACCGACGACGGCGACGCGCAGCGGATGGCGGTGTGGCTCGCGCAAGGCGGCGAATTCGCGTTCGTGCTGTTCATCGCCGCGCAGACGGAGGGCATCCTCGCCGGGGCGACGGCGCAGTTCCTCGTCCTGGGCGTGACAGTGTCGATGCTGCTCGCGCCGCTGACCTTCGTTGCGCACGAGGCGCTCCTCAAGCGCTGGGAAGCGCGGCGGCAGGCGCCCGCGTTCGACACCATCGACGCGCCCGGCAACCCGGTGATCATCGCGGGCTACGGGCGCTATGGCCAGATCGTCTCGCGCGTCCTGCGCATGGCGGGCATCCCGTTCACGGCGATCGAGAAAGACTACCAGCAGGTCGACTTCGTGCGCCGCTTCGGCAACAAGGTCTACTACGGCGACGCCTCGCGCCTGGAGCTCCTCGAATCGGCCCGGGCGCGCGACGCCAAGCTCTTCGTCCTCGCCATCGACGACGTCGAATCGTCGATCAAGACGGCGGCGCTGGTACGCAAGCACTTCCCCGACGTTCCGATCGTCGCCCGGGCGCGCAATCGCGTGCATCTGTTCCGCCTGCGTGACCTCGACGTCGAGATCGCCGAGCGCGAGACGTTCCTGTCGAGCCTCGAGTCGGCGCGCCGGGCGCTGGTCGCGACGGGCATGAGCGAGGCGCAAGCCGAGCGCGCGGTGACGATCTTCCGCAAGCACGACGTGTCGCTGCTCGAACAGCAATACGCGGTACGGCAGGACGAGCAGCAGTTCATCCAGACCTCGGCGCAGGCGGCCGCGCAGCTGCAGGAGCTGTTCGAGGCCGATACCAAGGAGATCGGCAAGGTGCCGCACGCGCCCGCGAAGGCGGCGGATTAGGGTTCGGGCGGCGCGACCGCCGCGCCTTCGATGCGATGGCGCGCGAGCGACTGCGCGACGACGCCCGACGACTTCATCTCCTCGACGAACGCGCGCAGGTAGCGCACGCCCGCCTCGCGTCCCTGCGGCGTGCCCATCGCCTGGTTGATCACCATGAAGCGGCCCTCGAGCACCCGCACGCCCGGCACTCGCTTCGCGTCCGCTTCGAGCTGCTGCTTCACGCCCGCGGCGACGTCCAGATTGCGCGCGACCATCAAGTCGGTCACCGCGGGCGAGGTCGGTGCGCGCACGAGGGTGGCGTGCCTGAGCTCGCGCGCGAGGTAGAGGTCGTACGCGCTTCCGGCGCCGACCACGACGCGCACCCCCGCGCGATCGACCTGCGCGTTCTCGCGGATCGGCGAGCCGGCAGGCACGAGGTACGCGCCCTCGATGACCACATACGGCGCGGTGAACGCGATCTCGCCGGCGCGCGCCGGGTCGACGGCGAGAAACGCCACGTCCCACTGCCCGACCGCGGCGACCACCTTGCCTGCCGACTCGAACGTGACGAGCTCGACGGGCACGCGCAGGCGCATGCCGAGCTCGCGCGCAAGATCCACCGACACGCCGCTCGGCTGTCCGTCGGGCGTCTTGGTCGCGAGGATCGGGTTGCCGAAGTTGATGGCGGCGCGCAACGTCCCCGTCGGCGCGAGATCGGTGACCGCGGGCGTGCTCGGCGTGCCTGCGCAGGCGGCGAGCGTGAGCACGGCGCAGAGCGCTGTGAGAATTCGCGACATGGCCGTGATCATACTTTGCATTGCCCGCGTCCCGGGGCCGGGGTAGAGTGCCCGGGGTGAACGACACGGCGCCCACGAAGCAAGTCGAGGCCGGGTTCGGCAGCGACGCGATCGCGCAGCTCCTGCGCGAGCTCGACATTCCCTACATCGCGCTCACCCCGGGCGCCAGCTTTCGCGGCCTGCACGACAGCCTCGTCAACTTCCTCGGCAACGAGCGGCCGTCGATGCTGCTTTGCATCCACGAGGAGAACGCGGTCGCACTGGCGCACGGTTACGCGCGCGTGACCGGCAAGCCGCTCGCGGTTGCGCTGCATGCCAACGTGGGGCTCATGCACGCGACGATGGCGATCTTCAACGCATGGTGCGACCGCGTGCCGATCCTGATGCTGGGGGGCGTCGGGCCGGTCGACGCGACGAAGCGCCGGCCGTGGGTCGACTGGATTCACACCTCGCGCGACCTCGGTGCACTCATCCGCGGCTACTCGAAGTGGGACGACCAGCCGGGGTCGGTGCCGGCCGCACTCGAATCGATCGCGCGCGCTTTGCGCATCGCGAACACGCAGCCGCGCGGTCCGACGTACGTCGCGCTCGACGCCGGGCTGCAGGAGGAAGTGCTGTCCGTGCCTGTCCCCCTGCCGCCGCTCGAACGCTTTCCGCCGCCGCAGGACGCCGCACCGTCGAGCGAGTCCGTGCGACAAGCGGTGGGATGGCTCGAAGCCGCGCGGCGGCCGTTGCTCATGATCGGGCGGGTGTCGAACGATGCGGATGATTTCGCGCGCCGCGTCGCGCTTGCCGAGCGCGTCGGGGCGATCGTGCTGACCGACATCAAGACCGGCGCGAGCTTTCCCACCCAGCTTGCGCGCCACCCGTTCCCGCCTGGCCTGTACGTCACGGGCGCGGCCGCGCAAGCCATCCGCGACGCCGACGTGATCGTCAGCCTCGACTGGATCGACTTGGGCGGCAGCGTGCGGCAGGCTTGCGAGGGCGCGAATCCGACGGGCAAAGTGATCTCGTGCTCGCTCGACCAGTACGTGCACAACGGCTGGAACATGGACTATCAGGCGCTGCCGGCGGCGGACCTTGCGATCCTCGCCCCGCCCGATGCGTGCGTGCGCGCATTCGTCGAGGCGCTCGGGCCGCGCACGTCCGCGGCGCCGGTGCCGTGGGCCTCGCGGACGGCGCCGGAGCCGGCGGCGGCCGCCTCCGCGCAAGACCGCATGCCGCTCGCCGAGATGGCGCGTGTGGCGACCGAGACGCTCGCCACGTTCAATCCCTCGTACCTTCGCCTGCCGCTCGGCTGGCCCGGCGAGCACTGCCGCTTCGCGCATCCGCTCGATTACATCGGGTTCGACGGCGGCGGCGGCATCGGCTCCGGCCCCGGCATGGCGATCGGCGCCGCCCTCGCGCTGCGCGGCGGCGATCGGCTCCCCGTCGCGGTGCTCGGCGACGGCGACTACCTCATGGGCCTCACCGCGCTCTGGACCGGCGTGCATTACAAGATTCCCGTGCTGATCATCGTGGCCAACAACGAATCGTTTTTCAACGACGAATTGCACCAGGAACGCGTGGCGCGCATGCGCGGCCGTCCGGTCGAGAACCGCTGGATCGGCATGCGCATGAGCGACCCGCCGCTCGACCTTGCGCTGCTAGGCCGCG
>DATJXV010000123.1:0-6100 GCA_035499955.1 Casimicrobiaceae bacterium | reverse complement strand
CACCGGCACGCCGTGCAGAGGTCCGAGGGCATCGCCGCGTGCGACCGCCGCGTCGGCGCGGTCGGCGTGTGCGAGCGCAGCGTCGGACAAATCGACCGTTACCGCGTTCAGGCGCGGATTGACCGCGTGCATGCGCGAAACGCACGCCTCGACCGCCTCGCGCGCCGAGATTTCGCGCTTGCCGATGGCCGCCGCCAGCGCCGCCGCGTCCCAGGTCCAGAGCGGCCCGCCTGCTGTGCTACGCTCGCTCATCGGAAAACGTTCTTGCGTCCGTTGCGAAATGGGTGTGATCGCCGTCGGCGGCTTCCAGCACGAGACCAACACCTTCGCGCCGTCGAAGGCGGACTATAACGCGTTCGAGCAGGGTGGCGGCTGGCCGCCACTCACGCTCGGCGAAGCGATCGCGCCGCGGCTTGCCGGCGCGAACATCCCCGCCCGTGGCGCGCTCGACGCATTGCACGCCGCGGGTCACCGCACGCCGGGCCTCGCGTGGGGCGCCGCCTCGCCCTCGGCGCACGTCACGAAGGACGCGTTCGAGCGCATCGTGGGCGAGATGACATTGCGCCTCGCGCAGGCCGGCGCGGTCGACGGCGTCTACCTCGACCTGCACGGAGCGATGGTGACCGAGCACCTCGACGACGGCGAAGGCGAGATCCTCGCCCGCATCCGCCGGATCGTGGGGCCGCGGGTGCCGATCGTCGCGAGCCTCGACCTGCACGCCAATGTCACGCGCCGCATGATCGACCTCGCCGATGGACTGGTCGCGTACCGCACGTATCCGCACATCGACATGGCCGCCACCGGCACGCGCGCTGCCGATCTGCTCGCGCGCACGCTCGCCGTTGGACATCGCCTCGCGCACGCGTTCCGGCCGCTCGACTTCCTGACCGGGCTCTCCTCGCAGTCGACGTTCATCGAACCCGGCAAGCGTTTGTACGAATTGCTCGAAGCGCTGGAGCGCGAGCACGATGCCGTGCTGTCGTTCACGCCGGGCTTTCCGATGGCCGATTTTCCCGAATGCCAGATGGCGGTGTTCGGCTACGGCCCCGACCCGGCGCGCGTCCAGGGCGCGGTCGACCTGCTGGCCGGCGCGATCCACGACGCCGAGCCCGAGTTCGCGCTCGAGCTCTACATGCCCGACGAGGCGGTCGCGCGCGCGGCGCAGCGCGGCGACATCGGCGCGCCGGTCGTCCTCGCCGACACGCAGGACAACCCGGGCGCGGGCGGCAACGGCGACACGACCGGGCTTTTGGCGGCGCTCATCGAGCGCGATGCGCGCGACGCCGTGCTCGGCCTGCTTATCGATCGCGCGTCGGCGAAGCAGGCGCACGCGGTCGGCATCGGCCACACCGCGGAATTCAAACTGGGCGAGACCTCGGGCGTACCGGGTCACGTGCCGCTCGCCGGCGAGTTCAAGGTGGTGAGCCTCGCCGACGGCAGGTTCACGTGCACGGGTCCCATGTTCAAGGGCTTCAAGATGGGGCTGGGGCCGATGGCGGTGCTCCAGCGCGGCAACGTGCGCGTCGTGCTCGCATCGAAGAAGGTGCAGGCGGCCGACCAGGAGATGTTCCGCCACGTCGGGATCGAGCCCGTGCAGCAGCGCGTGCTCGCGCTCAAGAGCTCGGTGCATTTCCGCGCCGACTTCCAGCCGATCGCGAAGGAGGTGCTCGTCGTCGTCGCGCCCGGGCCGGCGAAGGCCGATCCGACGATGTTTCGATGGACGCGGCTGCGCAAGGGACTGCGCCTGAAGCCGCTTGGGCCGGCATTCGAATGAAGCGCCGCTTCGTCATCGGCCTCGTCAAGCACGAGACCAACACGTTCTCGCCGATCGCCACGCCCCTGTCCTCGTTCGGACACGGCGAAGGGCCTGCGTTCGGCGAGGCCGCGCGCGCGCGGTTCGAGCGGACGAACACGCCGATGGCAGCCTATCTCGACCTCGCGCGGCGCGAGAACGCGGAAATCGTCACACCTGTCGCCGCCGAGGCGTGGCCGTCGAACAAGACCTCGCGCGCGACGTTCGAGGCGATCGTGCGCCCGCTCGAGGACGCGGTGCGCGCTGGCTGCGACGCCGTCTTCCTCGATCTGCACGGGGCGATGGTGACCGAGGACTGCGACGACGCGGAAGGAGAGATCGCGCAGCGGCTGCGCCGGATCGCGCCCGACATACCGATCGCGGTCACGCTCGACTACCACACGAATCTTTCGGCGACGCTCGTCGAAAACGCCACCGCGATCGCCGGCTACAAAACGTACCCGCATGTGGACATGTACGAGGCGGGCATGCTCGCGGGCGGCATCCTCGTCGGTGCGCTGGACGGCGCGATCGAGCCCGTGATGGCGTGGGGCTGGCGGCCGCTGCTCGCGTCGATCATGCGCCACGCGCCGGAAGACGGCCCCTCGGGTGACATCCTCGCCTTCGCGCGGCACATGGAGGCCGACGGCACCGTGCTTGCCGCCTCCCTGCTGCCTTCGTTCCCGCATGCGGATACACCGTACACGGGCGTGTCGGCGATCGTGGTCGGTGACGCGCGCCACGGCGGCCGCCAGCACGCGCAGGCGGTTTGCAACCACATGCTCAAGATGGCGTGGGATCGCCGCGACGAATACGTCTTTCACGCGCCGCCGCTGGCCGAGTCCGTGGCGCGCGCGAAATCGCTCGGTCTCGCCAACCCGGGCGCGCCCGTGATCCTCGTCGACCACTGCGACAACTGCGGGTCCGGCGGCGCGCAGGACGTGATGGCCGTAGTCGCGGAAGTCCTGAATCAGGGATTGGACGACGTCGCGATGGCGCCGATCCGTGATCCCGCGGCGGTCGCCACGATGGTCGACGCCGGCGCGGGCCAGCACGTGCGGCTCGCGCTCGGCGGCCACACCGACATGCCGTCCATCGGCCTCGCCGGCAAGCCGCTGATGGTCGAGGGCCGGGTCGCCGCCGTCACCGACGGCGAGTTCGTGGTGACCGGGCCGATGTACACGGGCCTGCGCATGCATCTCGGCCGCACCGCGGTGCTCGACACGGGCCGCGCGCGGATCGTGGTCACCTCGCGCGCGCACGAACCCTTCGACACGGGCGTGTTCACGCACGCCGGCATCGACCCGCGCGCCAAGCGCTACCTCGTGCTCAAGTCGCGCATCCATTACCGCGCCGGCTTCAAGCCGATCTGCTCGCACATCGTCGAATGCGCGGGCGAAGGCGTCACCAACGCCGACCTTTCCGTCTACCCGTACCAAAAGCTCACGCGACCGATTTTCCCGCTCGATCCGATGTAAGCTTCGCGCTCCTTCAACGCGTCGCCCGCCCGCCATGATCCCCGAGCGCGACTACACGCTGCTGATCGACATCGGCAACACGTTCCTCAAGTGGGGCCTGTTCCGGCCGTCGCACGACGGCACCGCGCGCGAGAACCGTGTCGAGTCCGGGCACGCGCTGCTCGAGGAGATCACCGCGCTGCCGGCGCAGCTGGCCAAGCTGCCCACTCCCAGCCAAATCGTCATCTCGAACGTCGCCGGAACGCGCGTGCGCGCCAGTACGATCCGCATGCTCGAGGTGTGGCCCGACGCGCCCGCACCTTATTGGCTCCACCCGCAGGATGCACAGTGCGGTGTGGTGAACAGCTACCGCAACCCGGCGCAGCTCGGCAGCGACCGCTGGGCCGCGTTGATCGGCGCGCGCCACCTACTGGGCCCGAAGCCCGCAATGGTCGTGGTGTGCGGCACCGCGACCACCATCGACTTCCTCACGAGCGAGGGCGTGTTCAAGGGCGGCGTGATCATGCCGGGCGTCGGCCTCATGTTGCGCTCGCTGCACGAGGGCACCGCGGCGCTGCCCGACCAGGGCGGCGAGTTCTTCTCCTACCCGACGCAGACGGTGGACGCGATCGCGAGCGGCTGCCAGCATGCGCAGGCCGGCGCGATCGAGCGCCTGTACGCGAACGAGCAGCGCGTGATGCCGGACGTCGTGTGCATGCTGTCGGGCGGCGCCGCGGGGGCTGTCGCGCCGCGGCTGTCGATCCCGTTCCAGCTGCAGGAGAACCTCGTGATCGAGGGGCTGTACCGGATCAGCCAGTCGCTTTAGATCTTCGCCACGCCACGACGAGCAGCGCCGCCACGGCGGCGTGCAGCGCGACGGCCGGCCACAAGAGCACGCCGCCGACCTGCCGGAACGCGAAGAGATAGGCAAGGTAGAGGGCGATCGCCGCGTTGTAGACCAGCATCGCGCGCAAGGCAGGTCCCCGCGCCTGCGGCGCGCCCGGCCAACACGCCAATCCCAGTGCGAGCAACGCGACGCCGAAGCAGCGCGCGACCGCCACGCCGACGCCGGTGACGTCCTCGCCGAGAAGCAACGCGACGACCGCGCGCGGAGCGGCGATCGCCGCGACCGCCGTGGCGATCTCGACGATGCAAGCGAGCCGGAGCAGCGCCTTCGGCACGGGAGGGCCCTAATCGCGCGCCCTCGCGACGGCTTGCTGTACCCTTTTCTCGTCCTCCGCGCTTAGCTGCGTGGGACCGAGCTTGAAGGTCAGCTTGTCGATCCTGCCGTCGAACCGGAACGGGATCGAGTAGCTGCTGTCCACGGGCGTGCGCGTGTCCACACCCACGTCGAACGTCTCGTCGGCCGGCATCAGGAACGGGATCGTGTGCTCGAGCTTCAGCGTGGCCAGGTCGCGGCCGTCCACCTTGAGCACGCCGGTGCCGCCCTTCGCGATGCCCGGCCCGTCGTACGTGAAGTCGAAGACGATCGTGTGCTTGCCCGCCTTGAGCGACTTGCCGAGCCAGTCCTCGCCGCCCACGCCGCCCTCCCAGCGCGACCGCTTGAGGTCGAGCAGGTTGTACACGAAGACCGGCCTGCCCTTGAGGAGGTAGAGCGCGTAACCGCCGAAGCGGCCGCCTTCGGTGACGATCATCCCGTTGCCGCCGCCCTGCGGCACCTCGATCTCGGCGGTGATCGTAAACGACTTGTTCAGGATGGAAGGCGCGTTGCCGGTCGGGATGCCGGCGTTCTCGCCGACGTAGGTGAAGACGGTCTGTCCCGCGACGGCGCTCGGCCGTGGCGCGATCGCGCGCTGGAACTGCGAGTTGTCGAGCGGCAGCACGCCGAACTTCTCCGCCTCCTGTTGGAACAGCGCCTGCATCTGTTTCAATTTGTCCGGCATCTTCGCCGCAAGGTCGTCGTATTGCGAATAGTCCTCCGTGAGGTTGTACAGCTCCCACTTGTAGTCGCCCACGTCCGGGAACTTCGCATTCAACTGCCACGGCGGCACCGGCGGATGCGTGTTCGCGTACCAGCCTTCGCTGTAGATCCCGCGGTTGCCGGCCATCTCGAAGTACTGCGTCTTGCGCGTCGAGGGAGCATTGGCATTGGCCGCATCGAATGTGTAGACCATGCTCACGCCTTCGATGGGCTTCTGCGGGATGCCGTCGACCATCCCCGGCGCCGTGATGCCGGCGGCTTCGAGAATCGTGGGCACGATGTCGATGATGTGGTGGAACTGGTGGCGGATGCCTCCGACGTCCTTGATGTGGCCGGGCCAGGAAATGGCCATGCCCTGCCGCGTCCCGCCGAAGTGCGAGGCCACCTGCTTGGTCCACTTGAACGGCGTGTCGAACGCCCACGACCACGCGACCGCCATGTGCGGGTACGTCGCTGCCGAGCCCCAGTCTTCGTAGTGCAGAAGCTGCAACGGCTCGGGAACGTCGAGGATGCCGTTATAGGCGGTCATCTGGTTGTAGGTGCCGGACAGCGTGCCCTCGGGGCTCGTGCCGTTGTCGCCGTCGATGTAGATGATGAGCGTGTCGTCGAGCTTGCCCATGTCCTGCACCGCCTGGATGACGCGGCCGATCTCGTAGTCCGTGTACGCCGTGTAGGCTGCGTAGACCTCGGCCTGGCGCGCGTACAGCTTCTTCTGCAAGAGCGTGAGCGAATCCCACTTCGGCAGCTCGTCGGGCCACGGCGTGAGCTTCGCGTTCGCCGGGATCACGCCGAGCCGCTTCTGATTGGCGAAGATCTGATCGCGCAGCTTGTTCCAGCCCTGGTCGAAAAGGTGCATGCCGCTGATCTTGTCGACCCATTCCTTAGTCGGGTGATGTGGCGAGTGGGTCG
>DATJXV010000122.1:0-8956 GCA_035499955.1 Casimicrobiaceae bacterium | reverse complement strand
GCCTGCTTGATCGAGTTGGTGGTATCGCCACCGGCGTTGGCAAGGCCGATGATCTTGGCCTTCGACGCCTGCGCCTGCAGCAGGAAGGAGCTGAAGTCCTGCGTGTTCAGCGGCACCTTGACGTCGCCCAGCACCTTGCCGCCGTTCTTGACCACGACGGCGCTCGTGTCGCGTTCCAGGGCATGGCCGAAGGCGTAGTCCGCGGTGATGAAGAACCAGGTGTCGCCGCCGGTGCGCGTAATCGCGCCGCCGGTTCCGTTGGCGAGCATCCACGTGTCGTACGTCCAATGCACCGTGTTGGGCGTGCAAGCCTTGCCGGTGAGGTCGGAGCTCGCGGGACCGGAGGCGAGGAAAGCCTTGCCCTTCTCCTTGGTGATCTGGTTGACGGCCAGCGCGACCCCCGAGTTCGGCACGTCGACGATGACGTCGACCTTGTCCGCGTCGTACCACTGGCGCGCGATGGCGGAGCCGACGTCCGGCTTGTTCTGGTGGTCGGCGGAGACGATCTCGACCTTGTAGCCGCGCTTCTCGATGCCGGAGTCTTCCACCGCCATCTTGGCGGCGACGACCGACCCCGCGCCCGCGAGGTCGGTGTACAGGCTCGACATGTCCGAGAGCACGCCGATCTTGATGACGTTATCGGAGATCTGAGCTTGCGCCGGCGAGAATGCGAGCGCTCCGGCGATCGCGGCGGCGACCATCGTGACCTTGTGCATCTTCATGCTTCCTCCTCGAAAAAGTTGACCCAATGTCGCTTATACCCCGAGATACTCGTGCAGCTTGTCCATCTTGGCGTCGAGCTCGGCGTTCGGGATCATGTCGATCACCTGTCCGTGCTCGACGACGTAATGCCGGTCCGCGACGGTTGCCGCGAAACGGAAATTCTGCTCGACCAGGAGGATCGTGAAGCCCTGCGCCCGCAGCTGCAGGATCGTACGTCCGATCTGCTGCACGATGACGGGGGCCAGCCCTTCGGTCGGCTCGTCGAGAAGAAGCAGGCGCGCACCCGTGCGCAGGATACGCCCGATGGCGAGCATCTGCTGCTCGCCGCCGGAGAGCTTCGTCCCCTGGCTGGTGCGCCGCTCCTTCAAGTTCGGGAAGAGATCGAAGATCTTGTCGACCGACAAACCGCCCTCCCTCACCACGGGCGGCAACATCAGGTTCTCGTAGACGTTGAGGCTCGAGAAGATGCCGCGCTCCTCGGGGCAGATCGCGATGCCGCGCCGCGCGATCCGGTTCGACGGCATGCCGATCGTCTCGGTGCCCTCGAACACGATCGAGCCCTCGCGCCGCGGCACCATGCCCATGATCGCACGCAGCGTGGTCGTCTTGCCCACGCCGTTGCGGCCGAGGAGCGTCACCACCTCGCCGTTCGGCACGTCGAAGTTCATCCCGTGCAGGATGTGCGACTCCCCGTACCACGAATGCAGGTCGCGAACCGACAGCAGCGGCGCGGCGTTCGAGTCCGCGGCCTTCGTTCGCTCGGCGACGGCTTCAGCCATGTCCTGCTCCCAGGTAAGCCTGCACGACGTCCGGATTCTTCGACACCGTGGCGTAGTCGCCCTGCGCCAGGATCTCGCCGCGCGCGAGCACCGTGATGTGATCCGACAGGGTGGAGACGACCGACAGGTTGTGCTCGACCATCAGCACGGTGCGGTTGGCGGACACCCGCCGGATGAGCGCCGAGATGCGCTCGACGTCCTCGTGCGTCATGCCCGCGGTCGGCTCGTCGAGCAGCATCATCTCCGGATCCAGTGCCAGCGTGGTCGCAATCTCGAGCGCGCGCTTGCGGCCGTAGGGAAGCTCGACCGCGGTCTTCGTCACGAACTCGGTCAGCCCCACGGCTTCGATCAATTCCAGCGCGCGGCCATCGAGCGACGACAGCGTACGCTCGGAGCGCCAGAAATCGAAGGAATGCCCGCGCGCCCGCTGCAATGCGATGCGCACGTTCTCGAGCACCGTGAGGTGTGGGAACACGGCGGAGATCTGGAAGCTGCGGACGAGGCCCATGCGCGCGATGCGCGCCGGACGGGATCCCGTGATCTCGCGGCCGTTGAAGAAGATCTGCCCGCGCGTGGGCACGAGGAAGTGCGTGAGCAGGTTGAAGCAGGTCGTCTTGCCGGCGCCGTTGGGGCCGATCAGCGCATGGATCGTACCCCGGCGCACCGACAGGCTCACGTCGCGGACGGCGACGAAGCCCTTGAATTCCTTGGTGAGTCCGCGGGTCTCTAGGATAGTGTCGTCGGCCATCGCAGCGGGCGGCAGGGGGCTGCCGCGAGACGCAGGACGCGCGATTATGCTTTTGCCGGCGCGTTCCGCGCAACTGCGGCGAAATCGGGATCCGGTCAGACGCGCTCGGGCCGGCCTTCCGTCAGTACGTGAGTCTTGCAAGCCAAGTCTTCTGCGACGCCGCCCGCGCCTCGCCCAGCGTGTGGATGCCCTTTTCGGCCAGAAGCGGCAGCATGCGCAGGAAGACCTCCGCCGTCATGATCGCGTCGCCCACGGCGGTGTGCCGCCCCATGGGATTGACCCCCATGCGCTCGGCGATGTCCTCGAGCGCATGCGTGGCGAGGTCGGCGTGCAGCACCGCCGACAGGAGCAGCGTGTCGAGCACGGGCTGGCTGAAGCGCACGCCGGTCGCCTGCTCTTTCATGTGCAGAAAGCGCAAGTCGAAGGCCGCGTTATGGGCGACCAGCACCGTCTCGGCGCAGAACGCGCCGAAGGCGGGAAGGACCCGGTCGAGTGTGGGCTGCCCCTGCAGCATGGCGCTCTCGATGCCGGTGACGGCGGTCGCCTCGGCAGACATCGGGCGCAAAGGATCGACGAGCTGCTCGAAAACCTCGTGATCGAGCAGCCGCCCGTTGACGATGCGCACCGCCCCGATCGATACGATCTCGTCGCCGCCGGACGGGTCGAGCCCGGTGGTCTCCGTGTCGAATACGGTGTAGCTCAGCGCGGCCAGCGATTGGTTGTCGAGCTCGGCCGTCTGTCCAGCCTGGTGGAAGAGGTCGAAGTCGTAGAACTCGGGCCGGCTGTCCGCCGTCGGCATCGCGCTCCATGGCGCTTCGTCCGGCCGCGTAATGGGGATCGCGATGCGGAAATATTCGCGCTGCGCCGGCTTGTCGATCTGGTACCAGATCTCCGCCCCGTGGCGCTCGACGATCTCCCCGAGCGTGAGCGGGCACGGCTCGCCGCCCTGCTCCATGGCGTCGGTCTGCCAGGACATCGTCGTCTCGAAGCCGAGCGGCGCCCCCGTCCATATGAGATCGAGGTGCGCGAGCGCGAGCGCCGGCGCGAGAGCGAAGCGGACCTCCCGGACCGCGAATTCGTCGCGCAGGCGGGCCGCGAGGTAGGTGATGCCCTGCATGAGCGAGTAGCTGTCGACGTTGAGCCACAGCGATTCGTCGACCTCCTCGAGCTTAGTCGGCAGCCCGAGCTTCGCTTCGATCCTGCGCCGCGCCGCGGCGATGAGGTCGGCGCCTCGCATCTCCTCGAGCGGCCACTCGGTGCGCAGCGCATCGGCGAACTCGGTCGCGGTGCGGTCGAGCTGGGTGCTCAGGCTGCGCGCCTCCTCACCGACGATCCCGATGAAGCGGTCCCGCGCGGGCTTGTCCATGTCCGGGAACGAGACGACGGTCTCGACCGCTGCGCGCATGTTGGCGAGCGACGCGCGGGTGCCCTGGGTCAGGGATTGCAGCAGGCGGTCGCGGCGATGGCCGCTTTCGATGCGGCGCGTGATGTCGTCGAGGAGGAGCACGAATCCCGCCGCGCCGCCCTCGGCGCCTTCGGACGCGGCGCCTGCCACCGGGGCGAGCTGCACGCGCACGAGCTGGCCCGCCGGCGCCGAGGTCACGAAGGTCGCCACCGGATTGCGCACGCCCTGGCGCCCGCGCTCGTGAACGCTGTCGAGCGCGTGGATGATGAGGTTGCGGTCGAAGATCGCGAAGACCGACCTGCCGAGCCCCACGAGGCTGTGTGCCTTCCCACCGGCGGCGCCTGCCAGCGGCTTTCGCAGGAGCTGCATCGCGCGTGCGTTGTAAAGAAGGATGCGGCCCTCGTAGTTGCACACGACCACGCTCTGCGCGAGCTCGGACATGAGCGCGGCCAGCCGGTTGCGCTCCTGCGCGATGCGTGCGTTGGCGTCGCGCACCTTGCCGTCGACGTCCCGCGCCAGCGCCGCGTGCGCGTCGGCGAAGTCGTTGAAGATCCCGGCCAGCGCCGCGATCTCCGCCGAGCCTCGTTGCGGCGCTCGATGGGCGTGGTTGGCCACGAGCATGATGCGCGCGTCCTGCGCGAGCTGCTCGGGCGCGACGACGTAGCGGCGCCACAGCTCGCGCAGCGCGATCGCGATGGCGGCGAGCACCAGCGCCGCGGCGACGACGATGTTCGGGGCGCGGCTCGCGACGATGTCCGCGAGGGCGGCGCGCTGCGTATCGGCGAGGTCCGCGGCCACGAGGAGCGCCCCGCCCGCCGCGGCAGCCAGCACGAAGCCGCACGCCGCCGCGAGCGCGAGCGCGAAGCGCCGCTTTTCGCTCATTCGGCTTCCCGCAACAGCTCCTCGACCTTGGCGACGAGGTCCTTCGTCGAGAACGGCTTCGTTACGTAGGCGTCGGCCCCCACCGCCATGCCCTTCGTGACTTCCACGTCGCGGCCCTTGGCCGACAGCATGATGATCCGGATGCCGGCCCATGCGGGATTCGCGCGCACCTTCTGCGCAAGCTCGTAGCCCGAAAGCACGGGCATCATGACGTCGAGCAGAACGAGGTCGGGCGCGAAATCGGCGATGGCGTCGAGTGCGTCCTTGCCATTGCTCACGACCTTGACGGCGTAGCCCTTCTGCTTCATCAGGAACTCGAGCGAGACGACGATGTTGGGCTCGTCGTCCGCGATCAGGATCTTCTTGGTCATCCAATCCTCCGGCGCCTGTCTGCCTGGCGCTTGTCGTTGCGGCGGGCACCGGCAGGAGCTGAAAACGGGTCCCGCCCTGCCCGGCCGGTAACCTACCGCACGGCCGGAAACGCGAACGCGAACGTGGCGCCGCTCCCCGGGACGCTCTCCACCCATAGCCGACCGCCCAGGCGCTCGACGATCTGACGGCTGATCGGCAAGCCGAGGCCGGTGCCCTGCGGCTTCTCCGTGAGCGTGTCGCCGGCCTGGCGGAACTTCTCGAAGATGATCCGCTGGTCCGCAGCGGCCACACCCGGGCCGTTGTCGGCGACGCGTACCGTCACCTCGCGCGCGTCGCTGCCCACCGTTACCGCGACGCGGCCGGTGCCGGCTTCGACGAACTTCGCCGCGTTGGACAGCAGGTTGATGAGCACCTGGACCAGCCGGTCGCGATCGCCGCGCACTGTCGGAACGTGCGACGGCAGCTTCACTTCCAGCGCCACGTCCTTGGCCGTGAACAGCTGTCCCGCGGCAGCGACGGAATCCTCGACCACCGCCTTCATGTCGACGTCGCCCACCTGCCATTCGGCCCGGCCGGACTCGAGCTTCGCAAGATCGAGCACCTGGTTGATGAGGCGCGTCAGCCGCTCGCTTTCCTGGATGACGATGGGCAGGAAGCGCTGGCGTTCCTCCACGGGAAGACCGGGGTTGTCGTGCAGGATCTCGGAGAACGCGCGGATCGACGTGAGCGGCGTGCGCAGCTCGTGCGTGACGGTGGAGACGAAGTCGTCCTTCATGTGGTCGAGCTCGCGCAGGCGCTCGTTGGCAGCCCGCAGCTCGGCGGTGGCGGCCATCAGCGCCTTCGATTTCTGCTCGAGCTCGTGGCTGTAGGCGATCGCCTGCGACGCCTCGTCGAGCATCGTCATCACCTCATCCACCGAGAGCGCGTCCTCCTTCACGACCGACGCGACCATGATCCTGGCGGAGGCGCCCCCGATCGCGCCGGCCAGCGCGTTCTCGACGAATTGCACGAGCGCTCCGTCGCCGGGCAGCTCGCTTGCGCCGCGCAAGCCGCGGCTTCGCGCATGCTGCTCGAGCGCAGCCTCCGCGCGTTCGGCGCCCAGGAATTGCGCGAGCAGCGCCGCCAGGTCGGGCGAGGCGGCCGTGCCTCTCCACGCGTGGGCGTCGAGCTGGCCGCTCGCGTACCGGTACACGTCCACGAAGCGCGAGGCTTGCGCCTGCTCGGCCGCGCTCTGGACGGTAACGACGGAGACGAGAACGTAGGCGCCGATGTTGGCGAGCATGCTCCACAGCATCGCGTGCGTGATGTCGTTCAATCCGGAGAGACCGAACAAGGCATACGGCTTGAGGAGGGTGATGCCGTAGGGTCCGTCGCTGACGAAGCTCTCGGCCAGCCATCCCGACTTCGCGAACGACGGGAGCAGCAGCGTATAGAGCCATACCGAGAAGCCGGCGACGAGCCCGGCAAACGCACCGGCCCTGGTCGCACCCTTCCAGTACAGGCCGCCGATGACCGCCGGCGCGAACTGCGCGACGGCCGCAAATGAGATGAGACCGATGGCAACGAGCGCGTACGCCTCGCCCGCGAGGCGGAAATAGAGGTAGCCGAGCAGCACGACGGCTACGATCGCGCCGCGCCGGATGCCGAGCAGCAGACCCGTCAGATCAGGACGCTCCGCAAGCCACGCCGAGCGGACCCGCAAAAGCACCGGCATCACGACGTCGTTGCACACCATCGTCGACAGGGCGATGGTCTCCACGATGACCATCCCGGTCGCGGCCGACAGGCCGCCGATGAAGACGAGCAGCGCGAGGGCGGGGTGCCCTTGGGCCATCGGCAGCGTCAGCACGAAGGTGTCCGGGTCGGTCGACGTGCCAGCGAAATGCATGGCGCCGCCGAAGGCGATGGGCAGCACGAACACGTTCATCGCCAGCATGTACAACGGGAACAGCCACACGGCCTTGCCGAGGTGCCGCTCGTTGACGTTTTCGACGACGGCGATCTGGAACTGGCGTGGGAGAAACAGAATGGCGAGCATCGACAGGAGGGTGAGCCACGCCCAGTTCGCGTAGCCGCCCGCCGCTCCCGAGAGCGGCGCGAACAGCGTGGCGAGGCGGGGATGGCTTGCGGCGCGGGCGAAGAGGTCGCCCATCCCGCCGTAGATGCCGTAAGTGACGAACACGCCCACCGCGAGGAACGCTGCCAGCTTGACGATCGATTCGAACGCGATCGCCGCGACCATGCCCTCGTGCCGCTCGGACGCATCCAGATGGCGGGTGCCGAACAGAATGGTGAACACCGCGAGCAGCATCGCGATCCAGAACGCGGTATCGGTGGCGAACGGAGCGGAAGCGCGCTGACCCACGGCGGCGATGTCCGGATGCGCAGCGAGGATCGCGTAGCTCCCCGAGATCGCCTTCAACTGCAAAGCGATATAAGGGACGACGCCGACCACCGCGATCACCGTGACGAGCCCGGCGAGCAGCGCGCTCTTGCCGTAGCGCGAGGAGACGAAGTCGGCGAGCGACGTGATGCGATGGGTCTTGCTGATGCGGATGATCTTGCGCACGACGAGCCACCAGAGCGCCATCATGAGCGTGGGTCCGATGTAGATCGGCAGGAAACCGACGCCGTCCGCCGCCGCCCGTCCCACGCTCCCGTAAAACGTCCAGGCGGTCGCGTACACGCCGAGCGAGAGCGCATAGATGTAGGGATTGGCGATGATCGAGCGCCCGGCGTCGGCGCGCTTGTCGCCGAAATACGCGATGGCGAACAGCACGCCGAGGTAGGCCAGCGCCACCGGGATGATCACGTAGCCCTGCAGCATGGCGATCGCTTGGCGGCGCCCTGCGCAGTCAGCGCGAACGCTCGATCACCAGCGCGAGCAAGGCGATCAGCGCCGCCCACGCGGAAAAGATGTAGACGTACAGCACGGGAACGCCGAACGCGGTGGCGGCCCGGTCGAAGAGCGCCAGCAGCGGATAGTTGAACAGCATGAGGCCAACCAGGAACAGCACGAGAAGTCGCTGGCTCTTTGCGGTCGAAAGCTTCATCGGTCCTCCGCGTTACAGGCGATAAGCGAGCCTCAGCCGCTCCTGCAGCTGCTTCGCCTGCCGGAACGCCTCTTTCAGCATTCGCTGCGCGATCTCGTTCAGCTCGTAGGGGTCGATCCGGTTCGGGTCCTGGCCCGGCGCCGCGTGGTCCTGCTGGCGAAGGCGAAGGAGCTGGAGAAAGTGGAACGCCTCCACGGCGGCGTCGACGTGGCGCTGCGCGACCTCGAGCCGCGCTGCGGCGAGTCGCAGCCGCGCGGCCGTCCCCGTGTCCGCAATCCCGTGGGCGAGGGCGAACACGCGGGCGCAATCCACGAACAGGCGCGTACCGCGCGTCTTGAGATCGATCGTCCCTTTGGCCTTGGCGTCGTCGTCGACGCTGAAGGTCCGGATCAGACCCAGCGGCGGCTCGACGTCGATCGCATTCTGCACCATGAGGCGCAGGAACAGCGGACTACCCTTCGTGTATTCGAACAGCCAGTTGCGCAGCGCGTCGGCCAGCGTCAGATCGCCGTACAACGCCCGGAAATCGAACATGATGTTCGCCCCGAGCAGCGCAGGCGGAGACGGCGCGACGATCCACCCGAGAAACTTCGCCTTCCACTCAGCCGTGGACAGGCAGTACTCGGGGTTGCTCGCCATCACGTTGCCGGGACACAGCGGAAACCCCACCATGGCGAGGCAGTCGTTGACCTCGCGCGCGAACCCTGCGAGGCGCGCGCGGCGCGTCTGCGCCTGCGCCGCGTCATCCGCCTGGAACAGCAGCGCATTGTCCTGGTCCGTCGCGAACGTCTGCTCGCCGCGGCCCTCGCTTCCCAGCGCCAGCCAGCACCACCGGAAATCGGCGAGTTCGTGGCGGGCGAGAACGACGTCGATCGCGCGGCGCGACAGCGCGTCGTTGAGTGCCGCCACCGTGCGCGTCACGGGTTCGGCACCCACGCCTTGCGCCAGCAGGTTCTGTGTAAGCAGGCGAATGTCCTCCGCCGCGCGCTTCAGC
>DATJXV010000121.1:0-24928 GCA_035499955.1 Casimicrobiaceae bacterium | reverse complement strand
AGACGAAGGTGAGCGAGGTCTGCGTGAGCGCGCGTCCGCGCGTGCCGAACATCTCGCGATAATGCACGGGTTGCGGCGTGGGAATCGACGCGTTGGGGTCGCCCATCGCCGCTGCGGCAATCGCGCCACCCTTGAGAATGAGCGTGGGCTTGACGCCGAAGAACCCGGGGCGCCACAGCACGAGGTCGGCGAGCTTGCCGGGCTCGACCGAGCCCACGAGGTGCGATATGCCCTGGGTGATCGCCGGATTGATCGTGTACTTCGCGATGTAGCGCTTGACGCGGAAGTTGTCGTTGCGTGCGGTGTCCGGGCCGAGCGCGCCGCGCTGCTGCTTCATCTTGTGCGCGGTCTGCCACGTGCGGACGATCACTTCGCCGACGCGGCCCATCGCCTGGCTGTCGGACGACATCATCGAGAACGCGCCCATGTCGTGCAGGATGTCCTCCGCGGCAATGGTCTCGCGTCGGATGCGGGACTCGGCGAACGCGACGTCCTCGGCGATCGCAGGGTCCAGGTGGTGGCACACCATGAGCATGTCGAGGTGCTCGTCGACCGTGTTGACGGTGTAGGGCATCGTCGGGTTCGTCGACGACGGCAGGACGTTCGGCTCGCCGCACGCCTTGATGATGTCCGGCGCGTGGCCGCCGCCCGCGCCCTCGGTGTGGAACGTGCCGATCGCCCGTCCGCCGATCGCGCGCAGCGTGGTCTCGACGAAGCCCGACTCGTTGATGGTGTCGGTGTGGATCGTCACCTGCACGTCGTACTTGTCGGCGACTCTCAGGCAGTTGTCGATGGCGGCGGGTGTCGTGCCCCAGTCCTCGTGCAGCTTGAGGCCGTACGCCCCCGCCTCGATCTGCTCGGCGAGCGCGCCGGGTGTCGCGCAATTCCCCTTGCCCATGAAGCCCAGGTTCATCGGCCAGGCTTCCGCCGACTCGAGCATGCGATGGATGTGCCACGGGCCCGGCGTGCACGTGGTCGCGAACGTGCCGGTCGCCGGGCCGGTCCCGCCGCCCATCATCGTCGTGACGCCCGACATGAGCGCCTCGTCGATCTGCTGCGGGCAGATGTAATGGATATGGGTGTCGATGCCACCGGCGGTGACGATCATCCCTTCGCCGGCGATGATCTCGGTGCCTGCGCCGATCACGATGTCGATGCCGGGCTGCACGTCGGGATTGCCGGCCTTGCCGAGCTGCGCGATCCTGCCGTCCTTGATCGCGAGATCGCACTTGACGATGCCCCACCAATCGACCACCAGCGCATTGGTGATGACGGTGTCGGCGACGTCCTTCGACAGGCGCTGGCTCTGGCCCATGCCGTCGCGGATCACCTTGCCGCCGCCGAACTTCACCTCCTCGCCGTATACGGTCAGGTCACGCTCGACCTCGATCACGAGATCGGTATCGGCGAGGCGCACGCGGTCGCCGACCGTGGGGCCGAACATTTCGGCGTAGGCGCGCCGGCCGAGTTTCATCGCTTGCCTCGCTGCGCGGCCTTCTTCGCGGGCTTCTTCGCCGCGTCGAGCGGCCCCATCACCTCGCCGCGAAACCCGTAGACCTTGCGCGCTCCCGCGTAGGCGACGAGCTCCACGGTGCGCTTCTGGCCCGGCTCGAAGCGCACGGCGGTCCCCGCGGGAATGTTGAGCCGGAATCCGCGCGAAGCGGCGCGATCGAACGCAAGCGCCGCGTTGGTCTCGAAGAAATGGTAATGCGAGCCGACCTGGACCGGCCGGTCGCCGGTGTTGGCGACGACCAGCAGCACGGTCTCGCGGCCGGCGTTCATCTCGATGTCGCCGTCGGCGACGAGAATTTCGCCCGGAATCATGGATGAGCCTCCACGCTCGCCTCGCTCGCTGCCCCGCGGGGGGGCGCAATTCGCACTCGGGAGCGGCCATTCGTGCTCATGGTGCTCATGGAATCGGATTGTGCACGGTCACGAGCTTCGTGCCGTCGGGGAACGTCGCCTCGACCTGGATCTCGGGAATCATCTCCGGCACACCCTCCATCACCTGTGCGCGCGCAAGCACGGTGGCGCCGAAGCTCATGAGCTCCGCCACCGAGCGGCCGTCGCGGGCGCCTTCGAGGATCGCCGCGGTGATGAGCGCGACGGCTTCCGGGTAGTTGAGGCGCAGGCCGCGAGCGAGCCTGCGCTCCGCCACGAGCGCCGCCGTGAAAACCAGCAGCTTGTCCTTCTCGCGCGGTGTCAGCTCCATCGAGGGCCTAGGTGTTCCAGATGCGCGGCACCACGGCGGCGCGACCGACGACGGCGGGCCGCACGGCCGCCCACAGCGCACGGAAATAATCCTGCGCGGCTTCGCTCGATTCGCCGCGATAGCGGCCGACGAGCGCATGCGGCAGGCGTGTCACGGCACCCTCCCCGCCCGGCGGGGACACGCGCCGGCAAGCCGCGATCAGATCGTCGTCGAGAATCGCGGCCATGGCCACGAATGTGCCAAAGACCGGCGCGCCGTTCAAGCCCGCGGCGGACCCAAGCAGCGGGTCGCCGCCGCGTAACGCGGCCCGCTCGCTCCAAATCAGTGCGCCCTCACGCACGGCGTCGATGCGCTGGCGCCAGGCGCCGCAGCCGAAGCGCTCGCTCGACGCCGTACGACCGAGGCAGACGATATCCCAGCCGATATAGCGGGCATCGGCTTCGAGCTCGATGTGCACGTCGCTTTGGGCGTCGACGGCGTCGAACAGGATCGTCGGCTGCGGCAGCCATTCGAGCACGCCCGACGCGGCAACGCCAAAGCGCAGTTGCTGGGACGCGCGGCGGCCGGCGGCGCGATACCACTTGGCCGCGCCCGGTGTCGTGAGCTGCGCGTGCGCGCCCGCTTGCACGTCGATCGCGAGCTCGAGGCGGTCGCCGCCGGCGATGCCGCCCGGCGGATGCACGACGATGCACTGGCATACCTCGCCACCTTCCGGGTACAGCGGCTTCTGCACGACGAGCGGCCCTTCGTGCGCGCGCCGCGCGAGGCGCGTGCGACAGCCTTCGCGATCGAACGCGAGTTCGAGGCGAGCGAGCCAGCCGCGGGATGCGTCGGGCATCCCGCCAGTCTACCGTGCCGTTATTCGCGAAGTGTCGCGGTCAGCGTGATCTCGGGAACGCTCGCGAGCGCCTTCGACAGCGGGCAGAAGCGCTTCGCCGCATCGGCGAGCTCCTGGAACTTCGCCTCGTCGATGCCCGGAATCGACGCGTCGAGCGTCAGCGCGATGCGATCGATGAGGAAGCCGTCGCCCTGCTGCACGAGGCGCACGGCGGCCTTGGCGTCCACGGCTTTGGTTTCGAAGCCGGCCTTGTCGCAGGTGAAGGAGAAGGCCATCGCAAAGCACGATGCGTGCGCCGCGCCGAGGATCTCCTCGGGATTCGTGCCGCGCTTGTCGCCTTCGAATCGGCTCGCGAATCCATACGGGTAGCTGGCGAGCGCCCCGGTCTCCGTGCTGATCTGGCCGCGGCCCGCCTTGCCCCGGCCCTCCCAGTGAACGCTCGCCTTCCTTTCGATCGCCATGTCGGGCTCCTCGTCGCTTGATTGCGAGCGACGAGATTACCATTGCACGGCGAGCGTCCCCAGTTGCGCTACCATCGACAAATGAGCGATCCGGACGTCGAGCGTCTCGCCCGCGAACTCGAGCAGGCCGAGCTCTACGAGCTGCGCCTGCGCGAGCGCATCGTCGCCATCCGCGACGAGCTCGCCGCCGGCCACGTCGCACGCGCGCTGTCGCTGTGCAACCAGACGCTGTCCGAGATCGACAACGCCACGGACGTCATCGCGCCGTCGCCGTCCGCCGGATCGATCAGGAAGGATTGACGAGCGGCCGCGCGTCGCCGGGGGCATTCTCCCTCATGAAGGCCGCGACGGCCTCGATGAGCTGCGCCGGCTGGTCGCGGTGCGGCGAGTGGCCGCAGCGCTCGAGCTTCAGCAGCCGGGCATGAGGCACGCGCACGGCGAGGCGGTCGATCTGCGCCATGGTGCCGTATTCGTCGCCGTAACCCTGCACCGCGAGGAGCGGGCTGCGGATGGCCGCCATCTCGTCCTCGATGTTCCAGTGGCGAAACCGGGGATCGAGCCAGACGTCGTTCCACCCGAAGAACGCGGAGTCGGGATCGTCGTGATGCCGCGCAAGGCGCGGCCGCAGGTCGTGCGTCTCGTACGCCACGCGCGCCGCTTCGATATTGCGCACGCTCACATCTTCGACGAACAAGTGCGGCGCGACGGCGACGACGCCGGCCGGGGCGGCGGGAAACGCAGACGCGTACAGCAGCGCGATCGACCCGCCGTCGCTGTGACCGAACAGCCACGGCCGCGGCGGCACGCGCAGCGCCGCGAGAATCTCCGGCAGCACCGAGACCGCCTGGAAATGCATGAACTCGATCGGCCACTTCTCGTCCGCGTCGCGCGGCGTGGACCGTCCGTAGCCCGGCCTCGAGTAAACGAGCCCGCGTGTGTGCGTCGCCGCGCACAGGGCCTCGGGAAACCCCCTCCACATCGAAAGCGATCCCAAGCCCTCGTGGAGGAACACCATCACGGGCGCGCGCTCGTCGCGCGTGCCCACCCATGCGTGCTCGATGTCGAAGCCGCGGCCGCCGGCCGCCACGCGCACGTGCCCGGCGGTCACCGCGAGGCCACCTCGCGCAGCTTGAAGCGCTGGATCTTGCCGGTCGCCGTCTTCGGGAGTTCGGCGATGAAGCGGATCTCGCGCGGATACTTGTGCGGCGCGAGCGCGTCCTTGACAAAGGCCTTGAGCGCTTCGGCGAGCGCGGCGTCGCCGCTGCGGCCGGGCTTGAGCACGACGTAAGCCAGCGTCCGCGTCAGGCCCTGCTCCGTCTTGCCCACCACCGCCGCTTCGAGGACCGCGTCGTGCCGCATCAGCGCGGCCTCGACCTCGAACGGCGACACGAACTGCCCTCCCACCTTGAGCATATCGTCGCTGCGCCCGGCGTAGGTGAAGAAGCCTTCGGCGTCGCATACGTACTTGTCGCCGCTTCGCGTCCATTCGCCCTGGAACGTCGAGCGCGTCTTCGCGCTGTTATCCCAATACATGAGCGCGGCGCTCGGGCCGCGGATATAAAGATCGCCGATCTCGCCGACGCCGACGCCGCGGCCATCCTCGCCGCGCAGCTCGACGTCGTAGCCGTCCACCGGCGTTCCGGTCGTTCCATAGCGCACGCGGCCGGGACGGTTGGAGAGGAAGATGTGCAACATCTCGGTCGAGCCGATGCCGTCCAGCACGTCGCATCCGAAGCGCGCGGCAAATCGCTCGCCGATCTCTTTCGGCAGCGGCTCGCCGGCCGACACGCACAGGCGCAGCGCGACGTCGCCGCGCACGGGCAGGTCGGGCGATGCGAGCAGCGCCGCGTACAGCGTCGGCACGCCGAAGAAGACGGTAGGCTTGTGCCCGGTCAAACGCTTGAACACCGAGGCGGGCGTGGGGCGCTCGGCCATGAGCAGGACGGTGGCGCCGGCCGACAGCGGGAACGTGAGCGAGTTGCCGAGGCCGTAGGCGAAGAAGAGCTTCGCCGCCGAGAAGGCGACGTCGCGCTCGCCGAGGCCCAGCACGTGGCGGCCGTACGTCTGCGCGGTCCAGTAGAGATTGCCGTGGGTGTGCACCGTACCCTTGGGGCGGCCGGTCGAGCCGGAGGAGTACAGCCAGAACGCGATGCTGTCGGGGCCGGTCGCCGCGCTTGCCGCGAGCTCGCCGGACGCCAGTGCCCAGCCGCCGAACTCTCGCGCATCCGGCGGCAATCCGGAGGCGGGCTTCGACACGATCACGTGCCGCACTTCGTGCGCGGCGCGGCTCATCGCCTGCGTCAGCATCGGCAGCAGCGCACCCGAGACGATCAGCGCCTGCGCGCGCGAATGCTCGAGCATGTAGGCGTAGTCGTCGGCCGCGAGCAGCGTATTGGCGCATACCGGGATCACGCCCGCTCGAAGCGCGCCCAGGAAGGTGACCGGGTAGTCGACGCTGTCGTACAGGCAGACCAGCACTCGCTCCTCGCGGCGCAGGCCGAGCGCGAGGAGTGCGGCCGCGACTCCGCGAGCGCCGCGCGCGAGCTCGCCGTACGTCAGCGACGACGTATCGTCGACGTAGGCCGCCTTTGCGGCGCGGGCCGCATTGAGGTCGGCGAGATGCTGCGCGAAGTTGAAGCGGTCCGGCAGCGGTTCGCCGGGCTTGGTCATGCGGCCTCCTCCCCACTTTTTTGACGGCGGTCAAATGTTGCCCGCAAATGCCGGCGTTTTGGATTGATATCGCACGTCGCCTCTGCTAACGTTAATGCAGCAGAGTTCACGTTGTCAAGCAACGAACTGCATAAATTACTCTATCCGCTGGCAATATTATGAATCCTATTACATCCCGAGCACCCACTGCGCGCGACCTCTTCCTGAGCGAACTCGGCGACCGCGTGCGCGCCCTTCGCGGGCGTCGCGGCATGACGCGCAAGCGGCTGGCGGCCGCTGCCGGCGTCTCCGAGCGACACCTCGCGAACCTCGAAACGGGCCAGGGCAATGCGTCGGTGATGCTGTTGCGGCAGCTCGCCAAAGCGCTCGGCGCAAGCATCGCCGAGCTGGTGGGCGAGGACGCGCTCGCATCGCCCGAGTGGGCCACGATCCGCGAGCTCCTGCGCGGCCGCGACGAAGCCACGCTTACGCGAGCGCGGCGCACGTTGGCCGAGCTCCTGGGTGTCAAGGCCGGTGACAGCTCGCGCACCGGGCGCATCGCCCTCGTCGGCCTGCGGGGCGCAGGCAAGTCGACACTCGGCCGCATGCTCGCCGACGACCTCGAGGCGCCGTTCATCGAGCTCGACCGCCTGGTGGAGCGCATCGCCGGCTGCGACGTGGGCGAGATCCACTCGCTCTACGGCGCCGCGGCGTTCCGCCGCTACGAGTTCCGGGCGCTCGAGGAGACGATCGGCGGCCATCCGCGCGCCGTCATCGCGACCGGCGGCGGGCTGGTGACGGAGCCCGCGACGTACCAGCTCCTGCTCGCGCGCTGTTTCACGGTGTGGCTGCGCGCCACGCCGGAAGAGCACATGAAGCGGGTCATTGCACAGGGCGACCTTCGCCCGATGGCCGGGCACACCGAGGCGATGGAGGATCTGAAGCGCATCCTGTCGAGCCGCGAGGCGGCGTACGCCAAGGCCGATCTCGTGTTCGACACGAGCAACGAGCCGCTCGCAGGAACCTACCTTGCGCTGCGCGACGCGGTGTTCGCGCGGTTGCCGTCACGGGAGATGAAATCGGCTGCAGTGGCCGCGGCTTGACCGAGGCGCGACTATGCACTAGGATGCATGGCCCAAGGGGAGGGCCATGCACGCCGTCGACGTAGATTACCGCACCGATCCCTCGCGCTACCGGCACTGGAAGCTGCGCATCGAGGGTCCCGTCGCGACCCTCGCGCTGGACGTCGCCGAAGACGCCGGCCTCCGCGACGGCTACAAGCTCAAGCTCAACTCCTACGATCTCGGCGTCGACATCGAGCTCGCCGATGCGCTGCAACGCATCCGCTTCGAGCATCCCGAAGTGGGGAGCGTGATCGTGACCAGCGCCAAGGACCGCGTCTTCTGCTCCGGCGCGAACATCTTCATGCTCGGCAGCTCCTCGCACGCGTGGAAGGTCAATTTCTGCAAGTTCACGAACGAGACGCGCAACGGCATCGAGGACTCGAGCCGGCATTCCGGCCTCAAGTTCGTAGCCGCGATCAACGGCACCTGCGCGGGCGGCGGATACGAGCTTGCGCTCGCCTGCGACGAGATCTGGCTCGTCGACGATCGCTCGTCGTCCGTTGCGCTGCCCGAGGTGCCGCTGCTCGGCGTACTGCCCGGCACGGGCGGCCTCACGCGCCTGGTCGACAAGCGCCGCGTGCGGCACGATCTCGCCGACGTCTTCTGCACGGTCACGGAAGGCGTGCGCGGCCAGCGCGCGAAGGATTGGCGTCTCGTCGATGCGCTGGTCAAGCCGGCCGAGTTCGCGAGCGCCGTGCGGCAGCGCGCGCTCGCGCTCGCGACCACCAGCGACCGGCCGCGTAACGTGCGCGGCGTGACGCTCGCGCCGCTCGCACGCCGCCGCGACGACGCTGGATACCACTACGAACACGTCGATGTCGCTATCGACGCCGCGGCGCGGACCGCCACCTTCACCGTGCGCGCGCCCGGGCACGCGCAGCCCGCCGACGCTGCGGGCATCGAAGCCGCGGGCGCCGCGTGGTGGCCGCTCGCTCTGGCGCGCGAGCTCGACGACGCGATCCTTTCGATGCGCACGAACGAGCTCGCGATCGGCACGTGGCTGTTCAAGACCGAGGGCGACGCGTCGGCGGTGCTCGCAGTGGACACCGCGCTCGCGGAGCACGGCACGCACTGGCTCGTGCGCGAGACGGTCGGCTACCTGCGGCGCACGCTCGCGCGCCTCGACGTATCCTCGCGCACGCTGTTCGCGCTCGTCGAGCCGGGCTCGTGCTTCGCGGGCACGCTGCTCGAGCTCGCGCTCGCGGCGGACCGCGTCTACATGCTGCGCCTGCCCGACGAACCCGGCCGCGAGCCGTCGATCGCGCTGTCCGCGATGAACTTCGGCGCCTACGAGATGGTGAACGGCCGCAGCCGCCTCGCGTCGCGCTTCCACGACGAGGACGAGGCGATCGCCGCGATCCTGCGTCGGCGTGGTGAGCCTCTGTCCACCGAGGCGGCGATGGCGCTCGGCCTCGTCACGAGCGCGCCCGACGACCTCGATTGGGATGACGAGCTGCGTATCGCGCTCGAGGAGCGCGCGAGCATGTCGCCCGACGCGCTCTCGGGCATGGAGGCCAACCTGCGCTTCGGCGGCGCGGAGACGATGGCCACCCGCATCTTCGGGCGCCTGTCGGCGTGGCAGAACTGGATCTTCAACCGCCCCAACGCCGTCGGCGAGAAGGGCGCGCTCAAGGTCTACGGCAAGGGCGGCAAGGCGCAGTTCGACTTCGACCGGGTGTGAGAGCTATGGCCACGATCGACTACGGCGAGAAGATCCCCAACAACGTCAATCTGGCCGACGACCGCGCGCTCGCGCGCGCCCTCGAGCACTGGCAGCCCAACTACCTCGCGTGGTGGGGCGAGATGGGGCCGGAGGGCACGCAGGCGCTCGACGTGTACCTGCGCACCGCGGTGAGCGTCGATCCATCCGGCTGGGCGCATTTCGATTACGTGAAGATGCCCGACTACCGCTGGGGCATCTTCCTCGCGCCGCAGGTCGCCGATCGCAGGATCCATTTCGGCGAGCACCTGGGCGAGCCCGCGTGGCAGGACGTGCCCGGCGAGCATCGCGCGAACCTGCGCCGCATCATCGTCACGCAAGGCGACACCGAGCCCGCCTCCGTCGAGCAGCAGCGCCACCTCGGACTCACTTGCCCATCGCTCTACGACTTGCGCAACCTGTTCCAGGTGAACGTGGAGGAAGGCCGTCACCTGTGGGCGATGGTGTACCTCCTGCACCGCCATTTCGGCCGCGACGGCCGCGAGGAGGCCGATGCGCTCCTCGATCGCCGCTCGGGCGACCGCGACAACCCGCGCATCCTCGGCGCATTCAACGAGAAGACGCCGGACTGGCTCGCTTTCTTCATGTTCACGTACTTCACCGACCGCGACGGCAAGTTCCAGCTCTGCGCCCTCGCCGAATCGGGCTTCGACCCGCTCGCGCGCACGACGAAGTTCATGCTCACCGAGGAGGCGCATCACATGTTCGTGGGCGAATCCGGCATCGCGCGGATCCTGCAGCGCACGGCGGAAGTGATGAACGAGCTGCGCACGGACGATCCCGCGAGGCTGCGCGCCGCCGGGGTCGTCGACTTGCCCGCGATTCAGCGCTACCTGAACTTCCACTACTCGGTGACGATCGACCTCTTCGGCGCCGACCAGTCGTCGAACGCCGCGATCTTCTACGGGGCCGGGCTCAAGGGCCGCTTCGAGGAGAGCAAGCGCAGCGACGACCATCGCCTGCAAGGCGCGACGTACCCGGTGCTCGGCATCGAGGGCGGCAAGCTCGTCGAGCGCGAGGCGCCGATGCTCAACGCGCTCAACGAGGTCCTGCGCGACGACTTCATACGCGACTCGGTCGCCGGCATCGGCCGCTGGAACCGTGTGCTCGAGAAGGCCGGAGTCGATTTCCGGCTCACGGTGCCGCACAAGGCGTTCAACCGCAAGATCGGCACCTTCGCCAGCACGCGCGTGTCCCCCGACGGCCGAGTCCTGAGCGAGGCGGAGTGGGCAGGGCGCGAGCGCGAGTGGCTGCCTACGCCCGAGGACCGGGCTTTCGTCGCCTCGCTCATGGGCCGCGTGGTCGAGCCCGGCAAGTTCGCGAACTGGATCGCACCGCCGCCGATGGGCATCAACAAGCAGCCGATCGATTTCGAGTACGTGCGCTTCGCATGAACGTCGATGTACTGCGGCAACATCTCATCGACCCGGAGATCTGCATCCGGTGCAACACCTGCGAGGAGACGTGCCCGGTCGACGCCATCACGCACGATTCGCGCAACTACGTCGTCGACCCCGCGATCTGCAACGCCTGCAACGCGTGCATCTCGCCGTGCCCGACCGGCGCCATCGACAACTGGCGCCAGGTCGTTCGCGCTGGTGCGTACTCGATCGAGGCGCAGCTTGGCTGGGACGCGCTCCCGGCCCAGGAAGAGATCGCCACCGACGACAGCATCGACGTTCCCGCCGACGTCGCGCGCCTGACGGCGGAGGCGAGCTCCGGTCAAGGCGGGGCCGCGCCGGCGCCGTGGTCCGCCGCGCAGCCCGCGGTCAACCTTCACACGATCGCGCGCCCTGCCGTGGCCACGGTCACCGGCAACCACCCGCTGACGGGCGAAGGCGCGACCAGCGACATACGCCACATCGTCCTCGACTTCGGCGCCACCGCGTTCCCCGTCCTCGAAGGGCAGACGATCGGGGTGGTTCCGCCGGGCACCGACACGCAGGGGCGCCCGCATTACGTGCGACTGTATTCGGTGGCGAGCCCGCGCGAAGGCGAGCGCCCCGGCTACAACAATGTCGCGCTGACCGTAAAGCGCGTCACCGAGGATCATGCCGGCAACCCGATCCGCGGTGTCGCGTCGAACTACCTGTGCGACCTCGCGAAGGGCGACGCTGTCAACGTGATCGGTCCGTTCGGCGCGAGCTTCCTCATGCCTAACCATCCCGGGTCGAGCCTGCTCATGATCTGCACGGGCACCGGATCGGCGCCGATGCGCGCGATGACCGAGCGGCGCCGCCGCCGCATCGCGCAGAAGGAAGGCGGCGAGCTCATGCTGTTCTTCGGCGCCCGCTCGCCGGAGGAGCTGCCCTACTTCGGGCCGCTCATGAAGCTCTCGCGCGACTTCATCGACATCAACCTCGCCTTCTCCCGCGTGCCGGGCCGTCCCAAGCAGTACGTGCAGGACCTGATCCGCGAGCGCGCCGACGACGTGGCGAGGCTCCTGCGCAACGACGACTGCTATGTATACGTATGCGGCCTGCGCAGCATGGAGGAGGGGGTGACCGAGGCGCTGCGCGATCTCTGCCGCGGCCGCGCCCTCGACTGGGACGCGATTCTGCCCAGGCTGCGGGCGGCCGGGCGCTACCACCTCGAAACGTACTGAGGCGCAGATCGCAATGCGCTTTCACGAGCTCACGGCCGGCCGTGTCATCGACTGCGGCACGGCGTCGCTCACCGAGCGCGAGATCGTCGAGTTCGCGCGCGACTACGACCCGCAGTGGTTCCACACCGACGCGGGCCGCGCGGCGGCGAGCCAATGGGAGGGGCTCATCGCGAGCGGCTGGCAGACTTGCGGCCTCGCGATGCGCCTCGTCGTGACGGCGGTGCTGGAAAACTCCGAGTCGTTCGGCTCGCCGGGGCTCGCGTATTTGAAGTGGGAGAATCCGGTTCGCGCTGGTGATGTCCTGCGTTGCACGGTCGAAGTCCTCGACCAGCGGGTTGCGCGCAGCAACCCGTCGCTGGGCATCGTGCGCTGGCGCTGGCGGCTCGCCAACCAGGGCGCGTCCCCGGTCCTCGACCTGGAAGCGACGAGCCTCTTCGACCTCACGCGCGCGGCTTGATCGCGAGCGCGCGCGCATAGACGGCGTCGCGCGCCACGCCCGTCACCGCCGAGACCACGCGCGCCGCGCGCGCCGGCGGCAGCTCGGCGAGAAGCGCGGCGAGCCAGCGTTCGGCGTCCGGGCCCAGCGCGGCGTGCGCAGGCTCGTCGTCGGCCTGGTCGACGATCAGCACGAACTCGCCCCGCTCGCGGTTCGCGTCCTGCGCGAGCCACGTCGGCGCCTCGCCGAGCGGCATCGCCGCGATCGTCTCGAAGGCCTTGGTGAGCTCGCGCGCAACGACCAGGCGCCGCACGGGACCGAACGCGGCCAGAAGATCCTCCACACTCGCCCGCACGCGATGCGGCGCCTCGTAGAAGACGATGGCGCCCGGTGCTGCGGACAGCGACGCGAGCCAAGCCCGTCGCGCTTTCGGCTGCGCGGGCGGAAATCCCGCGAAGACGAACGCCCGCGCGGCGAGCCCGGCCGCCGACACTGCCGCGGCGACCGCCGACGGGCCTGGCACGGGAACGACCGCGAACCCCGCGTCGCGGGCCGCGCGCACGAGGCGGGCGCCCGGATCGCTGATCGCAGGCGTGCCTGCATCGGTGACGAGCGCCACGCTCCGCCCCTCGCGCAGGCGGCCGACGAGCGCCTCCGCGCGCTGCGCCTCGTTGTGGGCGTGCAGCGACAGCATGCGTGGCATCAGACCGTAATGCTTGAGCAGGATGGCCGCGAGCCGCGTGTCCTCGGCCGCGACCACGTCGGCGGTGGCGAGCACGTCGAGCGCGCGAAGCGTCACGTCGCGCAAGTTACCCAGCGGAGTGGCCACCACATATAATGTGCCCGGCCTCGCGCGAAAGCGCGGGTCCGCCTGCAGGCTTCGCGTCTTTCCTTCGGATCCAGATTCCGTTTCACTCACGCCAAGCCTTCTCCCACGATGATGCGCATTCAGGCTCGCGCTACGCAGTGGATGGCCGCCCTCGCGCTCGCGTGCGCCGCCGCATTCTCCGCTGCGCAAGCGCCCCCCGCAAGCGAACCGCCCCCCGCAAGCGAACCGCGCGCCGCCGCGGAGCCGGAATCGCCGGCAGGCGTGGACGTGGCGCTCGTGCTGCCGCTCGAATCGCCCGCTTACGCACGCGCCGCCGAGGCTGTGCGGTCCGGCTTCCTCGCCGCAGCGGACGCGTCGAAGTCGAAGTTGCGCACCCAGGTGTTCTCGCACGGCGACGATGGCGTGCTGACCGCGTTCGAGGCTGCGCAGCGCGCCGGCGCGCGCGTGATCGTCGGGCCGCTGGTGCGCGACGATCTCAAGGTCGTGGCGGCCATGGCGGTCGATCTGCCGTTCACGATCGCGCTCAACCAGTTCGACGAAGCGGCGGGGCCGCCGCTCACGCTCTACACGTTGCCGCTGTCGATCGACAGCGACGCGCGTCTGATCGCACGGCGGATGCGCGAGGCACCGACCAGCGCGGCAGCCACGCAGCCGAGCGTGGTCGTCGTGACGTCGGACACGCCGCTCATGCGGCGCTTCGCCGCAGCCTTCACGAGCGAGTGGCTCGCCGGCGGCGGCGCCGTGCCCGGGGCGCTGCGCTTCGAGAACAGCGCGGACGCCCTGGCCGCGATGCGGCGCGAGCTCACGCGCAAGCCGCCGTCCGCGGTGCTCCTCGCCACCGACGGCCCGAGCGCGACACTCGCCAAGCCTTACCTCGGCACCGTGCCCACCTACGCGAGCGCGCTCGTGTTCGAGCGCGAGACGATCGCCACGATGCGCGATCTCGACGGCCTCGTCGTGACCGAGATCCCGTGGATCGTCACCCCCAACGCGCCCCAGTTCGACAAGCTGCCGAGACGCGACTTCGGAAGTGCGGCACTCACGCGGCTGTATGCGCTCGGCCTCGATGCGTTTCGCGTTGCCGAGGCGTTTCGCGACGGCGCGCCGGTCGAGTTCGCGCTCGAAGGCGCGAGCGGCCAGCTCACGCTCGTCGAGGGCAGACAGTTCGCCCGCGAGGGCCGCTTCGCCGTCTTCCGCGACGGCGTGCTGGTGCCGCTCGATGCGCCGCGCTGAGGTCGGGACGGCCGCGGAAGGCATCGCCGCGGATTACCTCGCGCGACGCGGCCTCGTCATCGTGACGCGCAACTTCCGTACACGCCACGGCGAGATCGACCTCATCGCACGCGACGGCGACACGCTCGTGTTCGTCGAGGTCCGCATGCGCTCGCGCGCCGACTACGGCGGCGCCGCCGCGAGCGTCACCGCGCGCAAGCGCGAGCGACTGATCGCCGCGTCCCTGGGCTACCTGCGCGCGATCGGCCGCGAGCCGCCCTGCCGCTTCGATGCCGTGCTGCTCGACCGCCTCGACCCCGCCCGCGTGGAATGGTTGCGCGACGTGGTCGAGGCGTGAGCGCCGGCGCCTTTGCTACCATTGCCGCCATGATCGATCACGAAAGGCGGGTCCGCGAGCACTTCGCGGAGAGCGCGCGCCTGAAGCTCGACGCGGCGGAAGCCCTCGCGCCGCACGTCGCGCGCGCAGCGTCCCTGCTCACCGAGTGCCTGCTCGGCGACGGCAAGATCCTCGCGTGCGGCAACGGCGGCTCGGCGGCCGACGCGCAGCATTTCGCGGCCGAGCTCGTCGGCCGCTTCGAGCGCGAGCGCCCCGAGCTTCCGGCGGTGGCGCTCACCACCGACACGTCGCTCCTGACCGCGGTCGCCAACGATTATTCCTTCGAGCAGGTGTTCGCGAAGCAGGTGCGCGCGCTCGGCACGCGCGGCGACGTGCTGCTCGCCATCTCGACGTCGGGCAACTCGGCCAACGTGATCGCGGCCATCGAGGCGGCGCGAGCGCGCGAGATGCGTGTGGTCGCCATGACCGGCAAGGGCGGCGGGCGGATCGGTGAACTTCTTGCGCCGGAGGACGTCCATCTATGCGTCCCGCACTCGCGGACGGCGCGCATCCAGGAGGTCCATTTGCTGATGATCCACTGCGTCTGTGACGCGATCGACGCCACCCTCCTCGGCGACGACTCATGAGGCTCGCGGCCGGCGTCGCGGCGCTCGCCGCCGTCTCGATCGCGCTTTCCGGATGCGTTCCGGTCGTCGTTGCAGGCGCCGCGGGCGGCGCCGCGATGGTCGCCACCGACCGCCGCACCACCGGCACGCAGGTCGACGACGAGGGGATCGAGATCAAGATGGGCCAGCAGATCACGGCCCAGTACGGCGAGCGCGTCCACGTCAACGTGACGAGCTACAACGGCGTCGTGCTCCTCACCGGCGAGGTGCCCGACCAGGGCGTGTGGGCGAGCATCGGCGGCATGGCCAAGACCATGCCGAAGGTGCGCGTCGTGCAGAACGAGCTCGTGATCGCGCAGCCGTCGGAGATGTCGCAGCGCACGAACGACGCCTACATCACGTCGAAGGTCAAGACGCGCTTCATCGAGGCGAGCAAGTTCCCGCCCAACGTGGTCAAGGTCGTCACCGAGCGCGGCGTCGTGTACCTCATGGGCATCGTGACCCGGCAGGAGGGCGACGCCGCCGGGGGGATCGCGGCGGGGACCGACGGCGTCGTAAAGGTCGTGAAGGTCTTCGAGTACCGGGCGTAGTAATGTCTTCCTCCGCGGCCAAGATCGCGACGCGCGAGGACGCGCTGCCGCGTATCGGCCGCCTGCCGCGGCCGCTCGTCATGACCAACGGCGTGTTCGATATCCTGCATCGCGGCCACGTCGCGTATCTCGAAGCCGCCCGCGCGGAGGGCGCGAGCCTCGTGGTGGCAGTCAACTCGGATGCCTCGGTGAAGCGCCTGCGCAAGGGCGACGAGCGGCCGCTCAACCCGCTCCCCGACCGCATGGCCGTGCTCGCGGCGCTCGCCTGCGTGGACCTCGTCGTGCCCTTCGACGAGGACACGCCGCGCGACTTGATCGTAGCGGCGATGCCCGACGTGCTCGTGAAGGGCGGAGATTACTCCGCCGAGACGACGGCGGGCGCCACCGAAGTCATCGCGCGCGGCGGGCGCTTCGCCGCCATCCCTTTCGCCTACGACCGCTCGACGTCGGCGCTGCTCGCGCGCATCCGCAAGGGCGGCGCGTAGGTATAATTTCGGCGATGAGCACGATCGCACATCAGCGGGAAGTCGACGCGCGCGGCCTCAACTGCCCGCTGCCGATCCTGCGCACGAAGAAAATGCTGAACGACATGAAGTCGGGCGAGATCGTGCACATCCTCGCCACCGATCCGGCGAGCGTGCGCGACTTCCAGGCGTTCGCGCGCCAGACCGGCAACGAGCTCGTCGAGCACGGCGAGCGCGACGGCGCCTTCTACTTTCTACTGAGACGTCGATGAATCGCGTGCGCAGCTTCGCGAGCTGCGCGATTCATCTGCGGTGATGTCTCCGCGAAAAGCTCGGGAGCGGCCCTTCGCTTTTCGCGCGGAACTTCGGACGGCGCGCCGATCATAAGCCCGCTTCGCGGGCCGTTCGGTAGCGCGCGCATGGGAGCATCGCGGCTTCGGTCAGCGTCTATCGTCGATATCGATTCAGGAATTCAGCGACGATTCCCTTCTGCGACCGGTCGATCGCCGCGTCGAGCGTGCGGTCGGAAGGATCGTACTGCTTCGCTTTGCGGAAGGCGGTGATGGCGTCCTGGTGATAGCCCTGCGCCTGCAGCGCCGTCCCCAGGCAGCGGTACGACTCGGCGTTGGCGAGCTCGAGCTCCGTCCACGCCTTGCAAAGCTCCGCGGCGCGCCGCCAGTTGCCCGCGCGCAGCATGCGCGGTCCTTCCGAGCTCACGACGGCGATCTTGGCCTTGCGCTCGGCGAACATCGAAGCGATGTCGGTGTCGATCGGCCCCGTGTCGTCGGGGCGCGCGACGGCAGGCGTGGGCGGCGTACCCGATGGGAGCGTCGTGATAGGCGCCGAGGCGCGGATGGTCGATGGGGCGACCGCCGGCGGCGGCACCGCCGCCGGCGGCGGCGGCTGGGGCAGCCCGGAGATGCGACCCGCGCCGCCGGCGAAGCCGCCGGTTAGCCTGTTGGCCGACGGGATGGCCTCGGCGATCGTCGTGCGCGCCCACGCGATGGATTCCGCCATGGGCTGGTGCCAGGCGACTCCGTAGAGCCAAAGCATCGCGGCGAGGCCGCACACCCCGGTCACCGTGTTGAGGACGCCCGGCGGCCCGTGCGTGACGAGCACGTCCTGCGCGAAGTCCCAATCGGTCTCCTGGTTCTGCGCGAGCTTCTCGTACGCGACCGCGATCAGCACGGGCGCGAGCAGGGGAAATCCGCAGCCGACGCCTTCCCACCACACGCGGAAGGAGCGGCGAAGCGCACGGTCGAGCTGCGCGCGCGTATCGCGACGCGCGTAGGCATCCGAGATCGAGAACTGAAGGAACACGCCGAACAGCCACTTGCCGGGCGTGGTGCCTATGGAGGCGATCAGCAGCGCCTCGATCGGCACCCAGGAGCCGGTGATGAGGATCGGCGCCACGAGCGGATGGCCGACCCAGAACGCGAGGTCGGAGGGCACCATGCCCACGCCGCGCAGCTCGGAGAGAAGGAGCGCGAGGACGAGGCCCCAGATCGCGTAGTCGAAGATGCGTGCCGCGAGCCGCTGCCACGGCCGCGGCTCGCTCGTGCGCCCCGATTTCGCGCGCTCGAGCTCGGCCATGCGAAGCTGGAAAATCCAGCTCGCGTCCTCTTGCGGCTGGTTGGTTCCGAGGAACACGCTTTTCTCGCGCCGCCAGTTGAGGATCGCGAGGTCGGTCTGAGGCACGAGGCCGCCCTGCGGCGCACCGCGGCGCCTGCGCATGTACGCGACGCCGTGCACGGCGCCGTAGATGAGCGTGAGGCCGAGCAGCGTGATCGTGAGCCAGACCAGCACCTGCTTCGCGACGAGGATCGTGTCGGCCGGCGTGACGAACACGATCGCGGCGGCGATGAAGGCGCCGAAGAACGCGCACAAGCCGATGGTCACGATCGGCGAGCGGCCGAACGACGCCACGCGCTCGGTGAGGCCCGGGTGGTGAGGGTTGCGCTCGGCCGGAGGCTCGTCGGCATCCAGTCCGGTCTCGAGCTCCGCGTCCATCGCCTCCGTCGACTTGCGCAGGGCCGGCTCCTCGAGATGGTCGACATCGGTCTGCTCGCCGGCCTCGGCGACCGCGTTGCTCACCACGTGCTCGATGCGCTGCTCGGTCGTCCCGGTCGACAGTGCGAGCTCCTGGTCGTAGCGCTCGCGGCGCGACGGGTCCGACAGGATGCGGCTCGCATGGTTGATGAAGCGCAACGCCTCCTCGACGTTGCCCTGGCCGTCACGCGTCTTGGCGTAGTACTTGCGGATGAGCCGGCGCAGCGCGGCCCGCACGTCCTCTTCCGAGGAGGTGGGCAGGATTCCGAGCGCTTCGTACAGCGTCGCCTTCATGCAGCCGGCTTGGGTACCTTTCGACCCGCAATTATGCCGTTGGAATCGTGGGCGGACAGCCCCGCTAGGGCAGCATGATTAAAGCAAGAACCGGGCCGCGTGATGAAACGTGATCTTTGGGACGCTGTGCCCGCGCTTCGCTCGCAACGCTGCGGTGAGCAAACACAAACGGCCCGAAAACGGGCCGTTTGTGGAAAGTTGCCGGCGCATTGCGTAACCCGGCGGCATAGCCGGGCCGGCTATTCCGCCTTGCCGCCTTCCTTGTGCTCGAGCTTCTCGCGGATGCGCGCCGACTTGCCGGAGCGGGCCCGCAGGTAATAGAGCTTGGCGCGGCGCACGTCGCCCTTGCGCTTGACCTCGATGCTGGCGAGCAGCGGCGAGTAGGTCTGGAACGTCCGCTCCACACCCTCGCCGCTGCTGATCTTGCGCACGGTGAAGGAGGAGTTCAGACCGCGGTTGCGCTTGCCGATCACGACACCTTCGTAGGCTTGCACCCGCTTGCGCTCGCCTTCCACCACGCTCACGTTGACGATGACGGTGTCGCCCGGCGCGAAGTCGGGGATCGTCTTGCCCAAGCGGGCGATTTCTTCCTTTTCCAGCTGTTCGATGATGTTCATCGCTCGTGTTCCTTTTCCTTGGCGCCCAGCGCAGGATCGGGTGACCCTGATGGCGCGCGCGTTTTTGCGGGTTCCTGCTCCCGGGGCCCCAGCAGGGCGGCCTCGTCCTTCGTCAGCGTCCGGCCCGCGAGCAGATCGGGCCGCCGCGCTTGCGTGCGCCGCAGCGATTGCGCGAGGCGCCAGCGTCGAATCTCGCCATGATGCCCCGACAAGAGCACGTCGGGCACTGCCATTCCTTCGTACACCTCGGGCCGCGTGTAGTGCGGGCAGTCGAGGAGGCCTGCCACGAACGAATCCTCGAGCGCGGACTGCTCGTCGTTGAGCGCGCCGGGCAGAAGCCGCGCGATCGCGTCGATCAGCATCAGCGCCGGCAATTCGCCGCCCGACACCACGAAATCGCCCACCGCGATCTCCTCGTCCACGAAGCGCTCGATCAAGCGCTCGTCGATGCCTTCGTACCGCCCGGCCAGCAGCACGTACCCGGCACCCGGCGCGGCCGCCAGCTCGGCGACGCGGCCGTGCCGCAAAGGCGTCCCGGCCGGCGACAGGTGGATCACGCGGGGCGCCGGCACGCCCGCTTCCCGCTGCGCCGCCTTCGCCATCGCGATCGCCTGCGCGAGCGGGGCCGCCAGCATCACCATCCCCGGGCCGCCGCCGTACGGCCGGTCGTCGACCGTGCGGTGCGCATCGGTGGCGAAGTCGCGCGGGTTCCAGGTGCGAAGCCGCCACAACCCGCGTTCGAGCGCCCGGCCCGTCACACCCACCTTCGCCGCCTGCGTCACCATGTCGGGGAACAGCGTGACGACGTCGATCTCCACGGGGCGATCCTTTAATAGTCCTTCTGCCAGTCGACGTCGATGCGGCGCCCGGTCACGTCCACCGCGTCGACGTACGCGGCCACGAGCGGGATCAGCCTCGCCGCCCCCGCGCCGTCCACGACGCGCAGCACCGGATGCGCGCCGTACTCCTGCACCGCGGCGACCTCACCGAGGCGCTCGCCCTCACGGTTCCACACGGCGAGCCCTACCAGGTCCGCCCAGTAGATCTCGCCCGGCGCCGGCGCCGGCAGGGCGCTGCGCGGCACGCCGACCTCGCCGCCCGAGAATGCCGCCGCGGCCTCGCGATCCGACACCCCGGACAGCTGCACGACCAGCGTATTGCCGTGCGGCCGGCCGGACTCGAGCCTTGCTTCCTGCCATTCGCCGCCGCGCTTTCGCAGCCACCATTGCGCATGCGTGAGGAGCGTATCGTGGGCGGACGTCATCGGCACGACCTTGAGCCAGCCCTTGATGCCGTACGGGGCGGCCACGCGCCCCATGACCACGATGTCGAGCTTGCCCAGCGGCGTCTTAAGCTGCAGCGGGCGCCGGCTTCTTCTCGGTCGCGTTGCGCTTCACGAGGCCGGCCACGGTGTCGGACAGCTGCGCGCCACGCTCCTGCCAGTAGCTGATGCGGTCGACGGCAAGGCGAAGTGCCTCCTCATTGGCCGTCGCGATCGGGTTGTAGAAGCCGACGCGCTCGATGAAGCGGCCGTCGCGGCGGTTCCGCGAATCGGCGACGACGACGTTGTAGAAGGGACGCTTCTTGGCGCCCCCTCGGGCTAGGCGGATCACGACCATGGCTGCTTTTGTCTTCGGTTGGCGAAAAGACGTTGATTCTACGATAAAAATAGCTGTTGCCGCAAGGGGCGAGGGTCGCGCTCCAGGGTGTTCGCACGCCTGAAAATCCGTCGAAACAGGGGCTTACGCCGCGCGCCCCGCACGGTCTACACTGCCGCCGCAATGATCGAGCCCCAGCCCCTGCCCAAGGCGCGCCTCGAGGCCCTCACCGACGGCATCTTCGCGGTCACGATGACGCTGCTGGTGCTCGACCTCAAGTTCGCGGACCGGGTGAGCAGCGACCCGAGCCGCGTGTGGCATGACCTCGCGGCGCTCGGCCCCTACATCGACGACTACGCGATCAGCTTCGTCGTGCTGTGCGTGTTCTGGCTCGCGCACCTGCGCCTCGTCAAGCGCGTGCGCGACATCGACGCGACGTTCACCTGGCTCAACCTCGCGTTCCTCCTGTTCACGACGTTCGTGCCGCCGCTCACGTCGTGGGTGGGGCACGAGTCGACGAAACCTGCCGCGGCGATCGTGTACGGCGTCAACCTCGTGCTCATCCTCGGCGCCGAGACGCTCATGTGGCGGCGGGCGTGCCGCCATCTCGCCAACGAGAGCGTGACCGACCCGGACGCGCTCTGGCGCGCGATCCGCACGCGCTTCTACTTCGCCGCCGGCGTCATCGTCACGGGCATCGCCGCCGCGATGCTCGAGATCCGCTACGCGACGAACGTCGGCTACGCGTCCTACGTGTACCTGCTCCTGATCGCCGCCGGGCTCGTGCGGCCGAAGATGGCGGGGCGCCGCGACTAGCGCATGCCGGGCAGCATCCCTTTCATCCCGCGCATCATTTTCTGCAGATTTCCCTTCGCCACCATCTTCATCATCTTCTGCGTCTGCTCGAACTGGTTCAGAAGCTGGTTGACTTCCTGAACGCTCACGCCGGCGCCCGCGGCAATGCGCCGCTTGCGCGACGCCTTGAGGATCTCGGGCTTGGCGCGCTCCTGCGGCGTCATCGAGTCGATGATGCCTTCGATACGCGCGATGCGCCGCTCGTCGACGGTCGTGTTCTGCGCGGCGCGGGCAAGCTCCGCGGGAAGCTTGTCGACGAGGCCGGCGAGGCCGCCCATCTTGCGCATCTGCCCGATCTGCGCCTTGAAGTCGGTCAAGTCGAAGCCTTTGCCGGACTTCACCTTCTTCGCGAGCTTGCGCGCCTCCTCGACGTCGACGCTCTTCTGCGCCTCCTCGATCAGCGTGAGCACGTCGCCCATGCCGAGAATCCGCGCGGCCATGCGCTCGGGATGGAACACCTCGAGGCCGTTGATCTTCTCGGCCACGCCCGCGAACTTGATGGGCGCGCCCGTCACGTGTCGCACGGACAGCGCCGCGCCGCCGCGCGCGTCGCCGTCGAGCTTGGTGAGCACGACGCCCGTCAGCGGCAGCGCGTCGCGGAAGGCTTTCGCCGTATTCACCGCGTCCTGCCCCTGCATGGCGTCGACGACGAACAGCGTCTCGACGGGGTGTACGGCGGCGTGCAGCGCGGCGATCTCCTTCATCATCGCCTCGTCCACGCCGAGGCGCCCGGCGGTGTCGACGATCACCACGTCCTCGTAGTGCTTGCGCGCCCAATCGACCGCGCCCTGCGCGATCGCGACCGGCTGCTGGTCGGCGCTCGAGGGAAAGAAATCGACGCCGACTTGCGAGGCGAGCGTGCGCAGCTGCTCGATGGCGGCGGGTCGGTAGACGTCGGCCGACACGAGCAGCACTTTCTTCTTCTGCTCCTGCGACAGCAGGCGCGCGAGCTTGCCCGCCGTCGTCGTCTTGCCCGAACCCTGCAGACCCGCAAGCAAGATCACCGCGGGCGGTTGCACGGCGAGCGACAATGGCGTCGCAGCGCCGCCCATGAGCGCCGTCAGCTCTCGCTGCACGACGCCGATCAGCGCCTGCCCCGGCGTCAGCGAGCCCGCGACCTCCTCGCCGAGCGCCTTTTCCTTCACGGCGGCGATGAACTCGCGCACGACGGGCAGCGCGACGTCGGCCTCGAGCAGCGCGAGACGAACCTCGCGCAGGGCGTCCTGGATGTTGTCTTCGGTGAGACGCGCCTGACCGCGCAGTTCCTTCACCACGCGGGACAATCGCAGCGTCAGGGTCTCGAGCATGGTTTGCGGGTCCTAAAGGCGGCGGCGCGCATCGGGTACACTGGACGGCATCGCCTCGCGCGCGCCGCGCGGGCTCAATGCGGCAACCCGTGATTTTACTGTACGTCGCCGTCGCCGCCCTGTATGGCCTCGCCGTGTGGCTTCGACGTCCCGCTGCGCCGCGCGCCCCCGCGCCGTCGTTGCCGCTCGCCATCATCGTGCTCGCGCTCATGGTGCACGCGGTCACCGTCGTGCACGCCGTATTCACGCCCGACGGCATAGACCTTTCGTTTCCGCAGGCGCTGTCGCTCGTGGCGTGGCTGACGGTGCTCGTCGCCGTCGTCTCCGGGCTCTTCGCCAAGCTTCCCGCGGCGGGCAACGTGATCCTTCCCGTCGCCGCCGCATGCGCGCTCGTACCGCTGGCGGGCGGCGCACCGCACCGCTTCGCGTACGCGGGCGAGTCGATGGCCGCCGCGCACATCGCGGTCGCGCTGGTCGGCTACGCGCTGTTCACCGTCGCCGCGCTGCAGGCGCTGCTCCTGGCCGGCCTCGAGAAGCGCCTGCACAGCGGCATCGCGCGTCCGGAAACCGACGGCGCGCTGCCGCTCCTCACCCTCGAGCGCTTCCTGTTCCGCCTGGTCGCCGCCGGCTTCGTGCTGCTGACCCTTACGATCGCGAGCGGGCTCGTGTTCTCCGAGGAAGTGTTCGGCAGGCCGGTCACCTTCACGCACAAGAGCGTCTTCTCGGTGCTGGGCTGGGCGACTTTCGCCGTCCTGCTCGTCGGCCGCTGGCGCTACGGATGGCGCGGCCGGCGGGCCCTATACTGGATCATCGCAGGGACCGTGCTCCTGATCCTGGGCTATCTCGGCAGCAAATTCGTCTCCCAGGTGGTGCTCGGCCGCTAGGCCCTTCCTTTGGACGAAATATCGCTTTCCGCCCTCGACGTCGCGCTCGCGGTGCTGCTCGTCGTCTCCGGATTCTTCTCGATGGCGGAGACGGCAATGATGGCGGTCAATCGCTATCGCCTCAAGCATCAGGCCGCGCGCGGCAACAAGGGCGCGAAGCTCGCCCTCTCGCTGCTCGCCCAGACCGACCGCCTGCTCGGCGTGATCCTGTTCGGCAACAACCTCATCAACGCCGGCGCGGCGACACTTGCGGGCGTGATCACGGCCCGGCTGATCGGCGCCGGCGAGATCGCGCTCGCGGCGAGCACCGTCGTCGTCACGTTCCTGATCCTCGTCTTCGCCGAGATCACCCCGAAGGTGATCGGCGCCACGCATGCCGACCGCATCGCGCCGCTCGTGGCCTACGTCCTCGCGCCGATGCTGCGCGGCCTCACCCCCGTCGTTTGGTTCGTCAACCTGTTCGTGCAGGCGCTGCTCAAGCTGCTGCGCATCAAGGCGGAGGCCGAGACGGGGGCTCAGCTCACGCAGGAGGAGCTGCGCTCGCTCGTGCTCGAGGGCAGCCAGTATTTCCGAGGCAAGCACAAGACGATGCTCGCGAACCTCATGGACCTCGAAGCTATCACCGTCGACGACGTCATGACGCCGCGCAACCGGATCCACGCGCTCGACCTCGCCGAGAAACCCTCGCTGCTGCGCCAGCAACTCGCCACGTCCTACCACTCCCGCGTGCCGGTATACGAGGGCACGCTCGACAACCTGGTCGGCGTGCTTCCCTTGAAGTCCGTCGTGAACCTGCAGCTCACGGCGAGCGAGCTCTCGGGCGAGCGCCTGCGCCCGCTGCTGCGCCCGCCCTACTTCATCCCGGCCGGGACCCCGCTCCTGACCCAGCTCACCCAGTTCCAGAACGACCGCCAGAGGCTCGGGCTCGTGGTCGACGAGTACGGCGAGCTCCTGGGGCTCGTCACGATCGAGGACATCGTCGAGGAGATCATCGGCGAATTCACCACGCAGGCTCCCGGTGGCCAGGAGATCTTTCGCCGCGAGCCGGACGGCAGCGTCATCGCATCGGGAATGGCCCTCTTGCGCACCCTCAACCGCCGCCTGGGCACTCAATTTCCCCTGGACGGCCCCAAGACGCTGAACGGCCTGATCCTCGAGCATCTCGGTGACATTCCCGAGGCCGGAGCCTCGTTCCGGCTGGAAGGACAAATGATGGAAATC
>DATJXV010000120.1:0-2221 GCA_035499955.1 Casimicrobiaceae bacterium | reverse complement strand
ATCAAGCACCCGATGGGTCTGCGGCACCTGGAACGCCAGGGATCGATCGTGATGCTCGTGAAGGTCGGCGCCGACGGTCGGGCGACCGATTCCATCATCGAAACATCGAGCGGCGTCGCAAAGCTCGACGACATCGTCGTGAAAGCACTGTCGCGAAAGGAGTTTGCGCTCTGGCTGGTCGACGGCGAGCCGGTCGAGCGCTGGGAATGGGTGAAGTGGACATTTGCACTCCAATGAGCGTCGGGCGCAAGCTCCTAGTCCGCCCAAGGCTCGGTCGGCACGACGAAGGGGAGACTCCACTCATGAGCAATACACCCGTCTCTCGGCGTGCAGCACTCACGTACGGAGCGCCTGCGCTGTTCGCTGCACTCGGCGCGCCGTCGTTTGCTGAGGCGGGTGGCGAGACCGGCCGGAGCCACGGAAGCGAGGCGGCGGCACGCAGGTACTACAAGGCGTGGGAAACGAAGGACTGGAAGCCGTTCGATGAACTGCTCGCGGACAATTTCACGTTCACGAGCGCGAACAACGACGACCACATCAGCAAGCAGCTGTTCAAGTCGCGCTGCTGGGACACGCAGATCGACTTCATCAAGGGGTTCGACCTGCTCCGCGTGTTTGCGAAGGGCAATGAGGTTTTCGTGCTCTACGTTGGCCACACGAAGAACGGCAATACGTTTCGCAACGTCGAATACCTGCGGGTGCTTAACGACAGGATCGAGTCGATCGAGTGCTACTTCGGCGCCATGGCGAGCTTTGCGTCGGCGGTCGGCTCCGCGACAGGGTGAGCCCAGGGGCCGGATCGCCAATGACGGCAATTAGCCTCGACCGTGCGGGATCTTCGGCAAGGGTCGTGCGAGCGAGATCGCGCCCCCGGAAGCATTGAAGCTCCGCTTCAGTCCGCGCTGAGTGGCAGCGCCACCGTCACCTTGAGGCCACCGCCGACCACGTTGCCCAGGGAGATCGTACCCCCGTGCTCGCTCACAATCGCCCGAACCGTCGCGAGACCGAGTCCGATGCCGCCAGTGTTGCGGTTGCGTGAGCCCTCGATGCGAAAGAACGGGTCGAACACCTGCGAGTGCAGCGCTGCCGGGATCCCCGGGCCATCGTCCTCGACCTCCAGCCGGCACTCGCCGTCGCGCTCCTCGAGCTTGAGCCGCGCGCGATTGCCGTACTTCACGGCGTTGTCGATGAGGTTGGCGACCGCCCGCCTGAGATCGAGTGGCACCCCTTCGATCGTCATGCTGACCCGGTTGCCCAGCGTCACGTCGTGTCCGAGATCGCTCTGCTCCTCGACGACCCGTTCGACCAGGGACAGGAAATCCAGCCGCTGAACCCGTCCGCGCGAGGACCGGTCGCGGATGAAGTCGAGCGCCGCGGCGATCATGACCCGCATCTCGTCGATGTCGGCCCGCATCTTGTCGCCGAGCGGTCCCTCGAGGTCGTCGAGGCGAAAGGCCAGCCGGGTCAGCGGCGTCCGCAGGTCGTGCGCGATGGCCCCCACCATCTGCGTGCGCTCCTGCACCGAGCGGTGCAGGCGTGCCTGCATGGAGTTGAAGCCATCGATCGCGGCGAGGATCTCCGGCGGGCCTTCGCGGGGGACAGGCAGCGGGACGCCGTCGCGACCTGCCGCCCCGGCGATGTCGGCGAAGCGACGCAGTGGCGCCGACAGCGTCGCCGCGAACAGCCACGCGAGCGGCACGATCGCGAGGAGCTCGATCGCGAGAATAATAGGCAGGCGCAGTGCACCGCGCGGAGGTACGTGCGAACCGGGTCCGGGGTCGGGCGGGCCCGCTCCGCGGAGCGTCGGGTCGCCGCCGCCGGGCGGTCCACGGCCCTCCGGCGGTGGCGGCGGTCGCCTGTCGCCCGCGTGAAAGTCCGCCGGCTTGGGGGGCGGGCCGAGGTTGACGTCGAGGAGGAGGAGGCAAGCCGTGTTGCAAGCGACCAGCGCCGCCACCACGAGCAGGAACGTGCGGGCAGAGATCGACAACGCCTGCCAACGCCGCGCGATCGTCATGGCCGCTCCACCTTGGGAACCAGCATGTAGCCCTCATTGCGCACGGTTCGGATTAGCTCGTTGCGCGCGCGTTCGTTGAGCTTGCGGCGCAGGCGGCTGATCTGGCTGTCGATTGCGCGATCGTAGACATCACGCTCGCCGCCGTGCGCCAATTCCAGGAGCTGGTCGCGGCCAAGAATCCGCTGCGGATGCTCGACGAAGCTGCGC
>DATJXV010000119.1:0-38544 GCA_035499955.1 Casimicrobiaceae bacterium | reverse complement strand
GCTCGACGCGAGCTTCTACTACGGCAGCCTCGAGCATCCCGACGTCGCGGCCGTGCCGCTGCTCGACTACGCCTACCGCGTCGTCGCCCCCGCGGCGTGGGGCGACCGCATTCGCCACGCCTCGTGGGAGGAGATCGTGCAGATGCCGTGGATCATGGCGCCGCCCATCAGCACGCTGCGCTCGCTCGCCGAGGGCCTGTTCGCGCAGCGCGGGAGCGCACCCGTCATCCACGTGGAGGCCGACAACGAAGCCGTCATGCGCTCGCTCGTGATTGCCGGCGGCGGCATCGCCTTGATGCGCGAGGACCTGGCGCTCGAGGCGGCCGCCGCAGGCGAAGTCGCGCTATGGAACCGCGTCCGCCTCGAGACCACGCTCAAGTTTCTGCACCTCAAGCAGCGCGAGAACGATCCTCAGATGCGCGCGCTGCTCGACGTGCTGCATCAGATCTGGACGTCGGCGCCTGCCGCCGCCATCGCCTGATCGCCGCTACCGCCGCATCGCGCTCAGCACGCCCTTCACGTCGCGCACGTAGGCGAGCGCGCGCTTGAGCACATCGAGGCTCCCCACCTCGATGGTGAACGCCATGCGCGAATGGAGGTTCTTGGTGAGCGTGTTGGCCGCGGTGACGTTGATCTTCTCGCGCGACAGGACTTCCGAGATGTCGCGCAGCAGGCCCTGGCGGTCCATCGCCTCGACGACGATGTCGACCGGGAACACCTCGTCGCGCGGCGCGCCCCAGTCCGCGTCGATGAGACGCTCGGGCTGCAGCGATCGCATGCGGACGACGTTGCTGCAGGTCGCGCGGTGGATCGTGACACCCTTGCCGCGCGTCACGAAACCGACGATCGCATCGGGTGGCGCGGGCTTGCAGCAGCGGGCAAGTCCTGTCAGCAGCCGATCGACGCCGACCACGAGGATCCCGCCGCCGGAGCCGCTCGCGCGGCTCTGACGCATCGCGACCTCGGGCGCGGCAGGCGCCGCGGCCGCCCCCGGTTGGGCGACGGCGAGGATCGCTGTCTGCACTTGCTTGCTGTTGATGTCGTCGCGCGCGAACGCCGCGAAGAAATCATCGGTCTTGTCGAAGCCCGCCTTCGCCGCGACCGCATCGAGCTTGAGCGCGGTGCGGCCGAGGCGCGCGAGCTCGCGCTCGACGAGTGCGCGTCCCTGCGCCACCGTCTCCTCGTGCTGCTGCGCCTTGAACCACTGCCGCACCTTGGAGCGCGCGCGGTTGCTGTGCACGTACCCGAGATCGGGATTGAGCCAGTCGCGCGAGGGGCCGCCCTGCTTCGCCGCCACGACTTCGACCTGCTGGCCGCTCGCGAGCTGGAAGTTGAGCGGCACCATCTGACCGTCGACCTTCGCGCCGCGGCAGCGATGCCCGAGGCCCGTGTGCACGGCGTACGCGAAGTCGACCGGCGTGGAGCCCCGCGGCAGGTCGATCACCTTGCCCTGCGGCGTCAAAACGTAGATCGCATCGGTGAAGAGGCTTTCCTTGAACGCGGCCAGCCATTCGCTCGTGTCGGCGACGGTGTCCTTCCAGTCGAGCACCTGGCGCAGCCAGGCGATCTTCTCGTCGAAAGTAGGATCGTGCCGGCCGACTTTCTGCGCGCCTTCCTTGTAGCGCCAGTGCGACGCCACGCCGTACTCCGAGTGCTGGTGCATCTCGCGCGTGCGGATCTGCACCTCGAGCGGCTTGCCCTCGGGCCCGACCACCGCGGTGTGCAGCGAGCGGTAGTTGTTGGCCTTGGGCTTGGCGATGTAATCGTCGAACTCGCGCGCGAGCGGGGTCCAGCGGTGGTGCACGAGCCCGAGCGCGGTATAGCAGTCCTTCACGGAGTCGACCAGGATGCGCACCGCGCGGATGTCGTACAGCGCGTCGATGCCCGCCTGCTTGCGCTGCATCTTGTTGTAGATGCTGAAGATGTGCTTCGGGCGGCCGGTGACCTCGGCCGCGATCCCGGCGTCGGCGAGCTCGCGCTTGAGGGTCTTCACGACGTCGTCGATGTAGCGCTCGCGGTCGAGGCGGCGCTCGTCGAGGAGCTTGGCGATCGTCTTGTACGTGCCGGGCTCGAGCGCGCGCAGGCTCAAGTCCTCGAGCTCCCACTTGAGCTGCCAGACGCCGAGGCGGTTCGCGAGCGGCGCGAAAAGGTCGAGCACTTCGCGCGCCGTTCGCTCGCGCCATTGCGGGTCGCCGGCCATGAGCGCGCGCAGCGCCTGCGTGCGCTCGGCGAGCTTGATGAGGACCACGCGGATATCCTCGACCATCGCGAGCAGCATCTTGCGCAGGTTCTCGGCCTGCGTTGCGCGCTCCTCCTTGCTCGCCGCGTCGGTGGTGGTGCGAATGCCGCCCATGCGCGCCACGCCGGCCACGAGGGTTGCGACCTCGGCGCCGAACCTGTCCTTGATCTCGTCCGCGTCGAACACGCCCGCCACCGGCACGCCGAGCAGGATCGCCGCGCGCAGCGAGTCGGCGTCGAGCTTGAGGCCGGCGAGGATCGTGGCCGTGCCGAGCGCGCGGTCGAGCGCGGACTCGCCGTCGGCCATCGCGGCATCGCCGACGCGTGCGCGCGCGAAGTCGAGCGCGCCGGCGAACGACGCGCGCTCGGCGTCGGAGTAGTCGGGAACGAGGGAGGCGAGCCACGCGGCGACCGCCTGCGGCGCAGCGGCCTGCGGCGCGGCATGCAGCACCGCAACCATGGGCGAAATTATACGCGGCGGGCGCGCCTTTCCGCTGCGCCCATCGAACCGCCCGGAATCGAAGCTCCAGGCGCGGCGTGAGACACTGCGGGGCGCGCCGCGCCCGTACGCCGCCCATGCATCAGACGCTCGCGATCACCGGCCCCATCTATCTCGTCATCGGCCTCGGCTTTCTCGCGGGCCGGTTTCGGATCTTCTCCAAGGCGGACATGCGGGTGCTGGGGTCGTTCGTCGTCAAGTTCGCGCTTCCCGCATTGATCTTCACCGCGCTCTCGCAGCGGTCGGTGCAGGAGATCCTCGACCCGCGATTCCTGCTCGCGTACGCAGTCGGCTCGTTGCTGGTGATGCTGATCTCGTTCGGCTGGGGCCTGTGGATGCAAGGCAAGAGCTTCACGCTGAGCGCCTTGTGCGGCCTCGGCATGTCGAGCTCCAACAGCGGCTTCATCGGCTATCCGATCGCCGTGCTCGTGTGCGGCCCCGCGGCTGCGGCGGTCGGCCTCACCATGTGCATGATGGTCGAGAACCTGCTCGTCATCCCGCTGGGGATCCTGCTCGCCGACAGCGGCAGCGCCGGGCACGGCAAGTGGCACCGCATCCTTCTGCAGTCGCTGGCGCAGCTCGCGCGCCATCCCGTGATCATCGCCATCGTCGCGGGGTTCGGCGTGGCGCTGCTCGGCATTTCCGTCACTGATCCGCTCGCTCGCACGATCAACCTGCTGGCGATGTCGTCGACGGCGGTGTCGCTGTTCGTCATCGGCGGCTCGCTGGTGGACCTCGAGATCTCCGGCGTGCGGCGCGACGCGACCGCCATCGCGCTCGGCAAGCTCCTCCTGCATCCGCTTGCCGTCGGAACCATGGTCTGGCTGCTGCCTCCGGCAGCGGCCGGGCTGCGCAGCGCCGCCGTCGTCTACGCGGCGGTGCCCATGCTCAGCATCTACCCTATCCTCGCGCAGAAGTACGGACTCGAAAGCTTCTGCGCCGCCGCCCTGCTGGTCGCGACGATTGCGTCCTTCGTGACGATCAGCGTCATCCTCTGGATGCTGGGGCCGGTGCTCGGGTGGACGACATAACGCGTCGCCCGATCGGATTCTTTGGCAGAATAGCCTTCCCGCGTCGGCCACTTCTCAAGGAGACCACGATGAAACGCTTGCTCAACGCCGCCGGCCTCATGCTCGGCGCAGCGCTTGCCACCGGCGCATTCGCGCAGGACAACAAGCTGCGGCTCATCACCTGGGCCGATTACGCGCCTGCCGACGTGGTCGCGCAGTTCAAGAAGGAGACCGGCATCGACGTCGAGATCACGCTCTCCAACAACGAGGAGATGATCTCCAAGCTGCGCGCCACCGGCGGCGCGGGCTTCGATCTCGCGCAGCCGTCGCAGGACCGCATCGTCGGGCCGCAGCAGGAGTTCGGCATCTACAAGCCGATGGACATCTCGAAGATCAAGACCGAGCTCTTCATCCCGTCGATGCTCGAGGCGACCAAGAAGAACACGACACTCAAGGGCCAGGTGTACGGCTTGCCGCACATCTGGGGCACCGACGGCCTCGTCGTCAACACCAAGCTCGCCAAGATGGGCGACTATCCCGACCTGTGCAAGCCCGAATACAAGGGCAAGACGAGCATGCGTCTGAAGCGCCCGGCCCTGCTCGCGTTCGCCTTCGCGCAGGGCAAGGACCCGTTCGCGCTCTACGGCGATCCCAAGGCGTACGGCGCGCTGATGGACGAGATCGGCAAGACGCTCGCGGCGTGCAAGCCCAACGTCAAGTTCTGGTGGGACAACAAGGACCAGCTGCTGAACGGCATGCGCACGGGCGAGATCGTCGGCGCGATGATGTGGGACACGGGCGGCTGGAAGCTCAACAGCGAGAATCCCGACATCCAGTTCATCGCACCCAAGTCCGGTGCGCTCGGCTGGATCGACACCTACGCGCTGCCGGCGAAGGGCCGCAACGACGCCGCCGCTTACGCGTGGATCAACTTCAACATGCGCCCCGAGATCGCGGCCAAGGTCGCGGCCTCGGCGGGCAATTTCACGGGATCGAAGGGCGCCGACCAGCTGATGGATCCGAAGCTCAAGGCGCAGTTCGCGAAGAGCTTCCCCGAGGAAGCGCTCAAGAACATCAAGTGGTACCCGGCCGTACCGCCCGGCATCGAGGACATCGAGGGCAAAGTGCTCGACCGCGTGAAGGCCGCGAGCTGACGGTCCGACCGGCAGGAGGGGCGGCGGCGTCCGGCATCAGGCGCCGCCGTCGCTTCGTCGCCGCCTTCGATGCAGCAGGACCTCGAGGTCGACCGCGTCACCAAGCGCTACGGCGCGCACGTGGCCGTAGACGCGCTGTCGCTCGACGTCGCGCACGGCAGCTTCTTCTCTATCCTCGGCCCGTCGGGCTGCGGCAAGACGACGCTGCTTCGCATGATCGCCGGCTTCCTCGTCCCCGACGAGGGCGACGTGCGCATCGGCAGCAAGTCGATGCGCGGCGTGCCGCCCAACCGCCGCCCGGTCAACATGGTGTTCCAGCACCTTGCGTTGTTTCCCATGATGAGCGTCGGCGACAACGTGGGCTACGGGCTCGCGCGCCGAGGTGTCGCCACGGGCGAGATCGCGCGTCGCGTCGGCGCGATGCTCGCGCGCGTGGGGCTGCCCGGAGCGCAAGGCAAGCGCATCGACCAGCTGTCGGGCGGCCAGAAGCAGCGGGTGGCCATCGCGCGAAGCCTCGTGCTCGAGCCTACGCTGCTGCTGCTCGACGAGCCGCTCGGCGCGCTCGATCTCAAGCTGCGCGAGCACATGAAAATCGAGCTGAAGCAGCTGCAGGCCGCCTTCGGCACGACGTTCGTCTATATCACGCACGATCAGTCCGAGGCGCTCGTGCTCTCCGACCGGGTTGCGGTGATGAGCGCGGGGCGCTTCGAGCAAGTCGGCACGCCGCAGGAGCTCTACTACCGCCCTGCAACGCCGTTCGTCGCCGGGTTCGTCGGCGCCAACAACCGCATCGCCGGAACCGCAACGCGCGTGGACGCCGATCTCGTGGAGCTCGCAACGCCCGGCGGGCTCACCCTGCGCGCGGGTGCCGGCGGGACGATCGCGGTGGGCGATCCCGTCGAGGCTTTCGTGCGGCCCGAGGCGCTCGCGCTCGCGCGCAGCGCGGCGGAGCTCTCCCCCGCCGCCCAGCGTTTCGACGGCCGCGTGCAGAACCTGCTGTTCGACGGCGCCAACTCCGCCGTGCTCGTGCGCGAGGCGAGGACCCGCGCGGAAATCCGCATCGCGCTGCCGCAGACGGGACGTTTCTCCGATCTCGAGGTCGGCGAGGCGATCGCCTTCGGCTTCGAGCCGCAGCGCGCCGTCTGCTTTCGAGCCTCCGGCCATGGCGCGTGAGGGTGCCGCACGAGGCTCGCCGGAGGGCACACGCCTCGCGTTGCTGCTCCTGATGGCGCCCGCCCTCGTCTGGCTCGTGGGCCTCATCGTCCTGCCTCACGTCGAGCTCGCCGTGCTGTCGTTGCGCACCCGCGTCGCGCCCCGCGTTTACGAATTCGGCCTCGACCAGTACCGAACCTTCGTGGACGAGCCGTTGTATTGGCACACCTTCGTGCGCACGGCCGCGATCTCGCTGCTCGCCACCGCGTGCACGCTGCTCATCGCGTTCCCGACCGCATGGTACATCGCCAAGATCGCGCGCGGCCGCGCCAAGTCGCTGCTGTTCGTGCTGTGCCTCATCCCGTTCTGGGTGAGCGAAGCCGTCCGCACGCTGGGCTGGATGATCCTGCTGCGCGAGTCGGGCGTGCTGCCGCGCCTTCTGGTCGACGTCGGTGTCACCGACGCCCCGGTCGAGATGCTGTACCACGACGCGACGATCCTCGTCGGCCTCGTCTACACCTCGCTTCTTTTCATGGTCGTTCCGCTGGTGGGCGCGCTGGAAAGCCTCGACGACTCGCTCATCGAGGCGGCGTACGACCTGGGCGGGACCGGCGCGACGATCCTGCGCGACATCGTCGTGCCGCACGCGGCCCCGGGCATCGTCGCGGGCTGCATCGTCGTGTTCATGCTCACGATCGGCAACTACCTCACGCCGACCCTGCTCGGCGGCAAGAACTCGCTGTGGTTCACCGAGCAGATCTACACGCAATTCATCACGCGCTTCAACTGGGAGCAGGGCGCGGCGTTCGGATTCCTCCTCCTGCTGCTGTCGACCGCGATCGTCTGGATCGGCCTTGCCCTCGGCGGGCAGCGCTTCGGCGACGTGATGAGGCGATCGTGATTCCTTCGCTGCCGCGCTCGCGCTTCGTGCGCTGGTCGACCGCCGGCTATGTCGCGGCGTTCTTCGTGTTCCTGTTCCTGCCTCTCGCCGTGGTGGTCGCCTTCGCCTTCAACGATGCCAATTACCCGGCGCCGCCCTGGCGCGGCTTCACGCTCGACTGGTTCGTGGGCGGACGCGGCCGCGTTGGCCTGTTCGGCGACGGACCGCTTCTGAAGAGCATCGCCACCAGCATGCTCGTGGCGTGCTGGGTGACCGCGCTCGCCGTGGCCGTCGGCACCGCGAACGCGTTCCTCCTCGAGCGCGCGCGCTTCCGCGGCAAGTCGGTGCTGTCGCTGCTGATGCTGGCGCCGCTGGTCGTTCCGGGGGTCATCCTGGGCATCTCGATCCTCGCCTTCGCGAGCCGCATCGCCCAATTCGCCGACGACTGGTGGGGTCTCGACCTCGATTTCCTGCGACCCGGTCTTCCCCTCGTCGTGGCGGGGCAGTTCTCGTACATCGTGTCGATCGCGACACTCACGATCGCGGCGCGCCTCGCACGCTTCGACGCGACGCTCGAGGACGCGGCGTTCAACCTGGGCGCGTCGCGCGGCGCGGTGCTGTGGACGGTGACGCTGCCGTACCTCCGGCCCGCGCTGGTCGGCGCCGCCGCGATCTCCTTCCTGATGTCGTTCGAGAACTTCAACACCACGTTGATGCTCGTGGGCTCGGATCCGCCTCTGACGGTGATGATGTACGGCCGCATGCGCGAGGGATCCACCCCCGTGCTGAACGCGGTGAGTCTGTTTCTCATGGTCGCGTCGGCCGCGATCGCGCTGGCGCTCGTGCGGCGGACGAACGCCGAGAGCCGACGCTAGGCGCGCCATGCCGCAGCGGATACGCGATTTCGACGCCGACTCGGTGCGCAAGGCCTGGGACGCCGCCGCCGACGCCTATGCCGAAGGCCAGGCGAGCGGCCGCGACTACTACCGCTTCGAATTCTTCGGTCCGGCGCACCTGGCGCTATGCGCCGTGGCGCAAGGACTTCGGGTACTCGACGTCGGGTGCGGCACCGGATACTTCGCGCGTGAGATGGCACGGCGCGGGGCCATCGTCACCGGCGCCGACCTCTCGCCGGCGATGCTCGCGCATGCGCGCGAGCTCGAGGCGAAGGCGCCGCTCGGCATCCGCTATGTGGACTGCGACGCTGCTCGACTGCGCGAGCGCCTTCCCGCCGAATCGTTCGACCTCGCGACCTCGTGCCTCGCTCTGCAGGACATGCCGGACATACCGGCCGTGCTGCGCGCGATCCACGACCTCCTGGTCCCCGGCGGCAGGCTCGTGGCCTCGATCGCGCATCCGTGCACCGACACGCCCTTCCGCGTGTGGGCGAAGGACGATGCCGGCGAGAAGCAGTGGCTTTGCATCGACCGTTATTTCGATCGCGGGCCGCTCGAGTACACGTGGCAAGGGTGGCTGTACGAGTTCCGTACGCCGGCTTATCACGCGACGCTCGAGGACTGGTTCGGCTGGATCTTGCGCGCGGGCTTCTCCGTGCGGGGCCTGCACGAGCCTGCGCCGACCGCCGCAGCGGTGGCCGCGCGCCCCGAACTCGCGGACGCAGCGCGCGTCCCGTACTACCTCCTGCTCGACCTCGCGAAGCCAGAACCTACATCTGCTTGAAGAGGTGATTGAAGCTGCGGCTCACCTCGAGCTTGTCGTCGCGGCCCTTCACGTGGACGACCTGGTGGCCGCGCAGGTTGCGGCTCACCTGCGCGATGGCGTCCACGCGTACGACGGTCGCGCGGTGGATCTGCCAGAACTCGGCGGGATCGAGCTCGTCGATCAGCTCCTTGATCGGCTTGCGGATGAGCGCCTCGAATTTCTCGGTCTGCACGCGCGTGTACTTGTCCTCGGCGCGGAAGAAGAGGATGTCGGCGGTGGGGATCATGCGGATGCTCGAGCCCACGCTCGCCTGCACCCAGCGCAGGTACTCCCGCGGCTTGAGGGTGCCACCTTCGAGCCTGCGCGACAGGCGGTCGAGGATGTCGCCCATCGGATCCGGCTTCTGCGCGAGCCGCTCGCGCAGCCTCGCGCACGTGAGCGCGACGCGCTCCGGCTCGACCGGCTTCAGGAGGTAATCGACGGCGCCCTGCTCGAACGCGCTGATCGCGTACTGGTCGTAGGCGGTGACGAACACGACGTGCGCGCTTCCGGCCAGGGCGCGCGCCGCCTTGATGCCGTCCATCTCCGGCATGCTGATGTCGAGGAACACGATGTCCGGCGCGAGGCCCTGCGCCATCGCGACCGCCTCGCGGCCGTTGACCGCCTCGCCGGCGATGACGAGCTCGGGCCACGCCGCCTTGAGGCGGCCGATGATCTGCTCGCGCATGAGGCGTTCGTCGTCGGCCACGAGGGCCGTCGGGGCAGGCTTGGCGTTCATGTCCGGTCAGGCAGCGGCGGCGACTTCGTAAGGTACCTTGATCGTGGCGCATGTGCCGCCACCCTGCGGCACGCTGATGATCAGCTCGCCGCGCCCGGCGTACAGCGCCTTGAGGCGCTCGCGGATATTGGCGAGCCCGACGCCATCGCTGCTCGAGGGCGAGAAGCCCATGCCGGTGTCGATCACGTGCACCGCGAGCTGGCCGTCGGCCACTTCCGCCTTGATCTGGATCGTTCCGCCCTCGGCCTTCGGCTCGAGCCCATGCTTGATCGCGTTCTCCACGAGCGTTTGCAGCATCATTGACGGAAAGGTCGCCGACCGCAAGCCTTCGGGCACGCTCACGACGGACGCGAGGCGCTCCTCCATGCGGATCGCCATGATCTCGAGGAAGGCGCTCGACAGATCCACCTGCTGGCCGAGCGACGGCCTGCCGCCGTCGCGCATCTGGGGAAGCGCCGAGCGCAGGTAGCGGATCAGGCTCTTCTGCATCTTCGAGGCGCGCGGCGGGTCCGTCTCGATGAGCTGGTCGATGCTGCCCAGCGTGTTGAAGAGGAAGTGCGGCTCGATCTGCGCCTGCAGCGCCTCCATGCGCGCCTCCACCGCGGTGCGCGTAAGCTGCTCGGTCTCGGCGAGCTCGGTGGCGCTGCGGGCGGCGATGTCGGCGCGGCGCTTGCCGCCGGCGACGATCTTGATGATGATCGACACGACGATGAACAGGAACGCCGGCGTGGGCGCCTTGAGGATTCCGGCAATGAAGAAGCCGAGAAGGAATACGATCAGCAGCGTCTTCCACGGCACGACGGCGAGCCAGTCGAAGAAGCCCCACCACAGCTCGACCAGCGCCCGCCACAGCGTGCGGAAGGTCTGCCTCACGGTGGGCGGCGGGGGAGGCGCGGGCTTCGCGCTGTCGGTGCCGGGGGCGTCGGTCGTCATGGTCGTGCCTGGGGTCCGTTGCTCGTCGTCGAAGGCGAGATTATCGGAACGGCGTCGCGTCCTCTACGGGAAAGCGGACGCAATGCACCACGACGGGGATGGAATGCACCCAACCGCGACACTCCGCGCGGCGCCCGGGGAAAATTCGCGTCGACGGCCGCGGCCGAGGGCCTCAAGATGGCGTCTTTCCCGACAACCGCGCTCGCGTGGACCATGCATAAGACCGTCCTGCGCCTCGCCTGGCTTTTCCTCGCTGCCCCGCTCGTATGCGCCGCCGGCAAGCTCGGCAGCTACAACGTCGAGGTTCACGAAACCTCGGTCTCGGGACTGTCTTCGGGCGCCGCCATGGCGGTCCAGCTCGACGTGGCCTTCTCCTCGATCATGAAGGGCGCGGGCGTGCTCGCCGGGCCGCCGTACCTGTGCGCGCAAGGGTCGCTTTTCGTCGCGCTGTCGGACTGCACGAGCGCGGTGAATCCGATCGACGTGGCCGCCCTCGTGCAGCAGACGAAGGACAGCGCGCAGCGCGGCGAGATCGACGCCGTCGCCAATCTCGCGAACCATCGGATCTGGCTCTTCTCGGGGGGCGGCGACACCGTCGTCGAGCCCTCGGTCGTGACGGCGCTGGAGCACTACTACAAGAAGCTCGTCACGCCCGCGAACGTCGTGCACCGGACCAAGGCCGGCGCCGAGCACGCGATGCCCACCCTCGCCTACGGCAACGCCTGCGCGGTGCTGGGCGACCCATACATCGGGGATTGCAACTACGACGCGGCGGGGAAGCTCCTCGCATGGATCTACCCGGGCCTTGCCGCCAAACGCAACGGTGCCCTGCGCGGCACGCTGCTCACGTTCGACCAGGGCGATTTCGTCGCGGAGCCGGCGGCGCACGACATGGCGGACACCGGCTTCGTATTCGTCCCCGAGAACTGCGCCGCGCAGAAGCCGTGCCGGCTCCACGTGGCGCTTCACGGCTGCGACCAGTACCCCGACTATCGCTATTTCGCCAACGGCGCCTTCGTCACGTTCGGCGACACGTTCGCGCAGCACGCGGGCTACAACGCGTGGGCGGACACGAACGACATCATCGTCCTCTACCCGCAGGCCGCGCGCAGCGCGCCGCTTTTCGCGGGCGTGCTCGAGGTGGACCGCAATCCGAAGGGCTGCTGGGACTGGTGGGGCTACGACGACGCCGCGTACGCGACGCGCAACGCGACCCAGATGAAGGCGATCAGGGCGATGATCGACCGTATCGCGAAGTAGCGGGCCCCGTTCACGCCGTGCGCGAGTGCGCGATCGCCGGGGTGTCGGTCTCGGTGTGCGGCGCGATCCCCGACTTGAGGATCGCCAGTGCCGCCTGCGGATCGTCCGCGAAGCTGAACAGCGCGAGGTCGCTGCGGTCGATCGTGCCGTGGCGGACGAGGGCTTCGAAATCGACGACCTCGTTCCAGTAGTCCGGCCCGAACAGCACGACCGGGATGCGGCGTTCGATCTTCTCCGTCTGCATGAGGGTCAGGATCTCCATGAGCTCGTCGAGCGTCCCGAAGCCGCCCGGGAACACGATGAGCGCGCGCGCGAGATGCGCGAACCACAGCTTGCGCATGAAGAAGTAGTGGAACTCGAAGGACAGGCCGGGCGAGATGTAGAGGTTGGGCCGCTGCTCGTGCGGAAGGCCGATGTTCAGGCCGATCGACGGGCCGCCGGCGTCGGCGGCGCCCCGGTTGGCGGCCTCCATGATGCCGCCGCCCCCGCCGCTGCACACCACGCAGTGGCAGATGTCGGATGAGAGCTCCTTCGACCACTCCGTCACCAGGCGGGCAAGCTCGCGCGCCGCGTCGTAGTAGCGGCCGAGCGGCCCGTCGGAACGAAGGCGCGCCGATCCGAAGAACACCACCGTGCCGCAGATGCGCTCGCGCTCGAACGCGTAGAGCGGCTGCAGGTACTCGGCGAGGATGCGCAAGGGCCGCGCGTCGTCGCTGTCGAGAAACGCCTCGTTCTTATACGCGAGCGGCACCCGCCGCCCTTCCGTGGACGTCATGCTGATCCTCGCTTGGCGGCGAAGTCGATGAAGCCGCGATCGACGTCGGTGCGCAGAAGCTGCACGGTCACGCGGTCGCCGACGTCGAGCCCCTGGAAGCCCTTGACCACGCGCCCCTCCGTGGTCGGTCCCGAGATGCGCACCCACGTCCCCTTCTCGGAAGCGCCGGTGACGATGCCGTCGAACGTCGCACCGATGCGCGACGACAGTATCAACGCGGCCGCGGACTTCGCGACCTGGCGCTCGACCTTGGTCGCGTTCTGTTGCTGCAATGTGCAGTGCGCGGCAAGGGCGGAGAGCTCGGCGTTCGAGTACGGCGAGCGCCGTCCGTCGAGCGCGGCTTTGACGATGCGCTGCGTGACGAGGTCGGGGAAGCGCCGGTTGGGGGCGGTCGAGTGGGTGTAGTCCGTGACCGCCAGGGCGAAGTGGCCCGGTGAAGGTGACCCCGGAACGTCGAGCGCGTACTCGCCCGAACCCAAGAGCTTCACGATCGACAGCGACAGGTCGCAGTAGCGGGCGGGATCGGCCGCACGGCGCTTCTTGAGGAAGGCGTCGAGTGCCGGCGCGTCCGGCAGCGCCGGCAACTTCTCGCCGAGCTGCGCGGCGAGCGCCACGATACGATCCCAGCGCTGCGGCGTCTTGAGCACGCGGCGCAACGACGGCATCGCCTTGTCCGCGAGAAAGCGCGCGACCACGCCGTTGGCGGCGACCATGAAGTCCTCGATCAGCTCCTTCGCCTTGTTCGATTCGTCGGGCGCGAGGTCGGCCAGCGTGCCGTCGGAGAAGATCGCGCGTGTCTCGAGGGTGTCGAGCGAGAGCGCGCCGCGCGAATCCCTCATGCGCTTCAACCGCTGCGCGGCGGCCGCCTGCCGGCGCAATTGCTCGTCGAGGCCGGGCACCGCGGCGAGCGCGGCCGGCGCGGGCCCCGCGCTCTCGAGCCAGGCGGCAACGCTGTCGTAAGCGAGCTTCGCGCGGTTGCGGACCGTGGCACGGTAGATGGCGGACCCGGCCACGGAGCCGTCGGCCGCGATCGTCATTTCGACGACCACGGCCAGCCGATTCTCATCCTGGTTGAGCGACGTGAGATCGGTCGAGAGCCTCTCCGGCAACATCGGGAAGATCTCGGCCGCCGTGTACACCGAGGTCGTGTTGGCCGCGGCATGGTCGTCCACACCCGAGCCCTTCTTCACGACCGCGTCCACGTCGGCGACGGCGACGTAGGCGACGTCGGCGCCGTTGGACGAGGTGCCCGCGACCGAGAGCTGGTCGAGGTCGCGCGAGTCGTCGTTGTCGATCGAGCACCACAGCAGCGAGGTGAGGTCGCGGTTCTGCGCGTCCGACGCCGGGCCCGCCAGCGCGCGGACCTCGGCGAGCGCCGCGGGCGAGAAGCCGGGCAGCAAACCGCGGTCGCGCATCGCGTTTTCGGCGACGCGCACGAGGCGAGGGGTCGCACCGGGACGTGGCGGCATCGGGATCAATGGGTTCGACGTGGACGCCGCAATTGTAAAGCCGTACCCGCGTGGGCCCGCTTAGCCGGCCTCAAGCCGTTGACGAACAGGTCCCTCACCTTGCGCGGCCAATCCGCGATCTCCCGCTTGCTCATCGGCACGCCGAGGCCCATGGCGCGCCGCTGCGGGATCGCCACCACCATCTGCAGGAACTGGCGCGCGGCAAAAGTCGGATCGTCGAGCGCAATGCGACGGTCCTCCACCGCACGCTCGAGCGCGCCCGCGATGAGCCGCGTCGCTTCCTCGGCCGCGCCCTCGCTCGCAAGCACTGCGGCGAGATCGGGGAAGCGCGCGGACTCGGCGACGATCAGGCGGTGCAGCGCGATGGCCGGGGGCGACAGCGCGGCGTGCAGGATGAGCGTGGCCAGCCGCTGGAGCACCGCCGGCAAGTCCGCGTCATCGGCGAGCGGCACGCCCGCCGCGGGCCGCAGCCGCTCGATGATGCGATGGACGACCGCCGCGAACAGCGCTTCCTTGTCGGCGAAGCGGGAGTAGAACGTGCGCTTGGAGATGCGCAGCCGCTTCGCGAGCGCATCGATGCTCGTCGCGCCGAAGCCGTCGGCGAGGAACGACGCCGTCGCAGCGTCGAGGATCGCCTCGCCGAGACGCTCCGAGGCTTCGCGTGTCGGGCGCCCTCCCCGGCGCGCACGCGGCATTTGTTCAGCGTGCCGGTCAGTACGGCTGTGCGGGCGCCGAATACTGCGGCTGCGGCGCGGGGTATGCCTGCGGCGCGTACCGAGGCGGCGGCGCGTAGTACGGCTGGGGCTGCGGCGGGGGCGCGTAATACTGCGGCGGCGGCGCGTAGTACGGCTGTGGCGGGTAGTACGTCACGGGCGTGGGCGGCGGCACGTACGCCGCGCTCGCAACCGCGTTACCGATCGCCACGAACGGCGCCGCGACGATCGCCGCCGCGGTGCCCACGACGGCCGCGGCCGCAGCGGCAGGCCACCACACGCCGCCGCGCCAATAGCCGCCGCCGTGCCAGGCCGGACCGTGATAGCCGCCGTGCCAGGCGGGCGCGTGGTTCCAGCCGCCGTGCGACCCGTGGCCGCCGTCAGCGAGCGCGGAGGACACGGGCGCGACCGCGAGTGCGGCCGCGACGAGGCCGGCGGAAAGGGGGCGAAGTTTGATCATGGCGCTTCCTTGCGCGGGTACGATGCCCGTATAACGCCTAACGTAGCAGCCTCGATGACAAAACGCAACGGTATCGTTGCGTTTCGTTACAACGTCGCCGCTGCACGACCGTTCAAATTCCGGCGCGAAGCTCCGTCTGTATCGTCAGGCCTGCGCGCAGCGCCAGCGCGGCGATCGTCAGCGTGGGCGGTGACGCCGTGATGGTCGGAAAGGTCGACGAGCCCACGATGTACAGGTTGGGATGATCGTGCGAGCGGAGGTTGCGGTCGACCACCGACGCGCGCGGATCGTTGCCCATCCGGCACGTCCCGCCCATGACCGCGCCGTCCGTGGACGGGCCGAACGTGCGCAGCTCCGTCGCGCCGAGCGCATTCATGAGCCCCTGGACGTACTGCATCGCGACCTTCATGCCGTCCTGCTCGTACTGGCCCCACTTGAACGCGATGCGCGGGCGTGGCAGGCCGAGCGGGTCGAGGCGGTCGGCGGCGAGCGTCACCCGGTTGTCGGGATCGGGCAACACCTCGACCGAGGGCCCGATCGCGAGCTCGCGCGTCAGGTGATCGCTGACCGCAGCCGCGAGCGCAGCGCCGTGCAAGCCTTGCGCCGCATAGAGCTGCGCGGCCTTGAACGGCCCTATCGCGCGATACCAGCCCTCGTTCGACGGCGACGTGCCCGACGCACCGTGAAGGTTGCGGAAATCGCCGTCGCGCAGCTCGCGGATGCCGCTCGTCTCGACCGGGCCGCGATACGGCCACAGCTTCTCCTTCGTGAGCCCGATCATGCCGGCGTCGAGCTGCGTCAGCAGATAGCGGCCGACGAGCCCGCTCGAATTGGCCACGGTGTCGCTGCTGCCGGGAAGACGCGACATGAGGAGCAGCTTCGGCGTCTCGATCGCGTGCGCCGCGATCACGAAGATCTTGCCTTGCGCTTCTTCCACGCTCCCGTCGGGGCGCTTGAAGCGGATCGCGCTCACCTTGCGGTCGGCGCCGACCACGACCTCGTGCGCGATGGCGAGCGGCTCCACGCGCGCGCCCGCGGCTTCGGCCTTCGCGACGTGCACCGACGCGTCGTACTTCGCGCCGATCGGGCAGATGGGCACGCACGACGCGTTGCCGCAGCACGGCGGCCGCCCGTCGCGGCCCACCGAGTTGCGCCCGTGCGGGAACGGCGCCATGGAAAGCCCGACGCTCTTGCACGCCGCGCCGATCACAGTGTCGAGATAGGTGGGCGCGATCGGCGGCATCGGATAGGGCGAGGAGCGCGGCGAGCCCCAGTCGTAATCGGGCGGACCGGCCACGCCGATCTCGCGCTCCGCTTCACCGTACCAGGGCTCGACGTCCACGTACGACAGCGGCCAGTCCACGCCCACGCCGAACTTCGACTTCAGGACGAAGTCGTTGGGACGATAGCGCAGCGTGAGTCCGCCCCAGTGCCACGTCGTGCCGCCGACCACGCGCGCCTGCAACCCGTTGAACGGGACGGGACCGGCCTGCACGTAGTACGCGCCGATGTCGCCCTCGTCCGGCTGCGGCACCATGGGGTGCGCGGGATATGGCGAGTTCGGCGTCTTGGTCGGCGAGCTGCGAAACAGCGCCGTTGCCTTCCCGCGATCCACGCGCGGCCCCGCTTCCAGGATCAGCACCTTCACGCCGGCGCGCGCGAGCGTGTAGCCTGTGACGGCGCCCGCAACCCCCGAGCCCACGATGACGACGTCGGCGGCGAGCGTCATTGCGGCGCCTTCGACCAGTAGTCGGTCTCGCCGCCGCATTCGGCGTTCGGCTTTGTCCACGGCACGGCGCGCCACGCGAGCGCTTTGTCGTAGGTGACGACGACGGGACCGGAAGGCGTGTCGACGACGCCGGAGTACAATGCCACGATCACCTTGGTCGCCGCAGCATCGAGCTGCGCTTCCCGGAGCGCGTCGCCGAGGCGGGCGGAGGGCGTGGCCGACGCGAGCGAGGCGATCCTCGACAGCGCGCTTGCCCCGACGGACGAAACGAGCGCGTGCAGCATCGCGGATGCCGCTTCGCCGTCGCCGTACGCGAACCCGGTCATCGACGTGGAAAGTGCCCTGAATTCCGCCGCCGAAAGCTCGCTCGTCGTTTGCGCCAGCGCGGGCGGCACGAGGCCCGACGCCGCAAGCGCGGCCAACCCCTGAAGCAGCTCGCGCCGCGTCATGCCCGCACCATCGACGTGCACGCTTGCGCACGCACGCAGGGATTCACGGCTTTTTTTTTGAATTCGGGGCGAACTCCGCGCATCGATGCCTCCTCCAAATCGGCAGGCCTGCCGCGGCCAAAGGCACGGCCCACGCACGCTCCTTGAGCGACGGTTCCGGCCGCGACCCTTCTTCTGATCCTTCTTTCATTTCACGACTTGGACGTACGATGACGACGAAAACTCATACTGCCGCACGACTTGCCGATCCCGATGCCCCTCTGGGCGCCACCGTCGCGCTGCTGCGCGAGCGCGAGGTTCTCGCGCGGCGGCACGCGCTGCGCAGGATCGGCGGCGCCGCGCTGCTCACCTCGCCGGTCGGCGCCCTCGCCTGCTCGCTCATTCCGAGCGAGACGGCCGGGCCGTATCCCGGCGACGGAAGCAACGGACCGAACGTGCTCACGCAAATCGGCATCGTCCGCTCCGATATCCGTGCGAGCTTCGGCAAATCGGGAACGACGCTCGCGCCGGGAACGACGCTCACGTTGACACTGAAGCTCGTCGACGTCAACGATAACTGCGCCCCGGCCGCGGGGTACGCGGTGTACGTGTGGCACTGCGACGCGAGCGGCCGCTATTCGATGTACTCGTCGGGCGTGACCGCAGAGAATTTCCTGCGCGGCGTGCAGGTGAGCGACAGCGCGGGCACCGTGACCTTCACGACGATCTTTCCCGGCGCGTACTCCGGCCGCTGGCCGCATATCCATTTCGAGATCTACTCGTCGCTCGACCAAGTCACGGCGGGTGCCAACGCCGTGCACACGTCGCAGCTCGCGCTGCCCGACGCCGCGTGCCGCGCGGTCTACGCGCAGTCCTCGCTTTATCCGGGCAGCCTCGCCAACCTGAACGCAACGAGCCTCGCGACGGACAGCGTTTTCGGCAACGACGGCGGCGTACTGCAGATCGCGACCACCGGCGGCAACACCGCAGGCGGCTACACGGCCACGCTCGAGGTCGGGATCGCGGCGGCCACCGCTGCGGCCGCGCCCGATCTCGACCAGCACGGCCTCACGGGCAACTGGTACAACGCCGCAACGAGCGGCCAGGGCCTGTCGCTCGAGATCTACCCGGATTTCAGCACCGCGGGCACGGGACTGCTCTTCGGCGGCTGGTTCACGTTCGATACAGCCTCCGGCGACGCGGCGAGCAACCGCTGGTACACGGTGAGCGGCGCCGTGATAAGCGGTCAGCCGACCGCGTCGCTCACGATCTACTCCAACATCGCCGGCAACTTCGACGCGCCGCCTGCGACGACCAGCACCGTCGTCGGCGCTGCGTTGTTCAGCGCGTCGGACTGCGACAATGCGACCCTCGACTATACGTTCGGCGACGGCAGCAACCGCACCGGGACGATCCCGCTCACGCGCCTCCTGCCGAACGTCACGTGCTCGACCACGTCCGCGCGCGCAACCGACGCCGACTTCGCGCACTCCGGCAACTGGTTCTCCGAGAGCACGTCGGGGCAGGGCCTCGTGATCGAGGTGAATCCGCCGGCGCAGGCGGTGTTCTGCACGTGGTACACGTACGTGCCGGGCGGGCAGGCGATCGGCGGGCCCGCAGGCCAGCGGTGGTACACCGCGCAGGCGAGCTACGCTGCGGGTGCGCGCGCGTTCGATCTCACCCTCTACGAGACCACGGGCGGCACGTTCGCATCGGCAGCGACGGGCGCAACGACGGCAGCGGTCGGTACCGCGACGCTCGTCTTCGCAAGCTGCCAGAGCGCCACGCTCGCCTACAGGTTCACGGGCGGCACGAACGCCGGCCAGGCGGGAACGATCGCGCTGACGCGCGTCGGCTCCGTGCCGCCGGGATGTGCCTGAACCGGGGAGGCCCTGCGGAAGCGCGCCTTACAGCGGTGTGCCGGCGACGCGGGCGATCGTCGCCGCGAGCGACTGGGCGTGCGATTCGGCGACTTGGGCGTCGCGGGCCTCGACCATCACGCGCAGCACGGGCTCGGTGCCCGACGGGCGCAGGAGCACGCGCCCGGTTTCGCCGAGCGAAGCCACCGCCTCGCGCTCGGCGCGCGCGACGGCGTCGCTGCGATGCCAGTCGAAGCCGCGCTGCACGGGAACGCTGATGAGCCGCTGCGGATACATGACGACGGCGGAGGTCGCTTGTGCGAGAGTGGACTTCTGCTCGATGAGCGCGCGCAGGACCGCGAGCGCGGCGATGATGCCGTCGCCCGTCGTGTGCTTGTCGAGGCAGATGATATGACCCGAGTTCTCGCCGCCCAAGAGCCATTTCTGCGCGTGCATCTGCTCGAGCACATAGCGGTCGCCAACCTTGGCGCGAGCGAGCGGAATGTGGCGGCGCGCGAGCGCCTGCTCGAACCCGAGGTTGCTCATCTGGGTGCCCACGACGCCGCCGTTGGCGGCACCGCGCCGCTGGTAGTCGGTGGCGATCACGTAGAGCAGCTGGTCGCCGTCGTACAGCCGCCCCTCGCTGTCCGCCATCGCGAGCCGGTCGCCGTCCCCGTCGAGCGCAATGCCGAAGTCCGCCCCGTGCTCGCGCACCTGCCCGGCGAGGAAGGAAGGATGCGTCGCGCCGTTGCCGGCGTTGATGTTGACGCCGTCCGGCTCGCTCGCGACCGCGACGACGTCGGCGCCGAGCTCGTGGAACACCGGCGGGGCGACGTGGTACGCCGCGCCGTTCGCGCAATCGACGACGATGCGGAAGCCGTGCAGGTCGAGCTCGTTGGGAAACGTGCTCTTGCAGAACTCGACGTAGCGTCCCGCGGCGTCGTCGACGCGGCGCGCCTTGCCGAGCGCGGCGGACGGCACGCACGCGAGCTCCTCCGCCATGCGCTGCTCGATCCGCACCTCGACCTCGTCGGGGAGCTTGGCGCCCGCCGAGCTGAAGAATTTCATCCCGTTGTCGTCGAACGCGTTGTGCGAGGCGCTGATCACGATGCCGGCGGAAAGCCGCAGCGCCCGCGTGAGGTACGCGATGCCGGGCGTCGGCAGCGGTCCGCACAGGTAGACGTCCACGCCCGCCGCGGACAGCCCCGCCTCGAGCGCGGCCTCCATGAGGTAGCCGGAGATGCGCGTGTCCTTGCCGATCAGTACACCAGGGCGGTCGCCGCGGCGCGCGCCCTCGGCGGACGCGAGCGTGCGGCCCGCCGCCCAGCCGAGCTTCAGGACGACGTCGGGCGTGATCGGGGGTTCCCCGACTCGGCCGCGAATGCCGTCCGTACCGAAGTAGTTGCGATGCATCGATGAGCCCAGTCGTCGGGTTGACCGCGGCGAAGCCGTCCGGTTCAGCCAGACGATTCTAGATCATGCGCGTTCACCGCGGACCACACCTTGAGCGCATCGACGGTCTCGCGCACGTCGTGCACGCGAACGATCGCCGCGCCGCGCGCGACGGCGGCCAGGGCGGCGGCGAGGCTGCCGGCCAGGCGGTCGCCCACCTCGCGCCCGGTGAGCCGGCCGATCGCGCTCTTGCGCGACAGGCCCGCGAGCACCGGATAGCCGGCAGCGACGAGGTCGGCGAGGCCGCGCAGCAGATCGAGGTTGTGCTCCACGGTCTTGCCGAAGCCGAAGCCCGGGTCGACGGCGATTCGATCGTGCGCGATGCCGGCGGACTCGCAGGACTGCGCGCGCTCGACCAGGAAGCCGCGCACCTCGCGCACGACGTCGTCGTAGCGCGGCTCCGCCTGCATCGTGCGCGGCGCACCCTGCATGTGCATGAGGCACACGGCGACGTCGCTCGCAGCCACCGCTTCCATCGCTCCCGGCTCCCGCAATGCGCGCACGTCGTTGACCATCACGGCGCCGGCGACGATGGCCGGACGCATCACGGTGGGCTTCGTCGTGTCCACGCTGACGAGCACGCCGTCGTTGGCGAGCGTCTCGACGAGGGGAAGGATGCGGTCGAGCTCCTCGGCCTCCCCCACCGGCGCCGCGCCGGGACGGGTGGACTCGCCGCCGACGTCCACGATGTCGGCGCCGTCGGCCACGAGGCGGCGTGCATGATCGAGTGCGCGCGCGGGATTGAAGTAGCGCCCGCCGTCGGAGAACGAGTCGGGCGTGACGTTGACGATTCCCATGACCTTTGGACCTGCAAGGTCCAAAGTGTGCGCACCGCACCGGAGCTTCACGCCCAAAGTCGCGCCCGCTGCGCGGGCGCGTCTCCAATCAGAAGTTTTCTACGCGGGATTCGCCGACGGAGCGCTGGTGTCCGGCGTCGGCGAGCCGCCGCCCGAGGACGCGCCCGACGACCCTTGCGTGGGACGCGGCGGGCGCACCGGGCGGCCCGCCATGATGTCGTCGATCTGGTCGGCGTCGATCGTCTCCATCTCGAGCAGCGCCTTGGCCATCACCTCGACCTTGTCGCGATTCTCCTCGAGCAGACGGCGAGCCACCGCGTACTGGCCGTCGATGATCTTGCGGATCTCCTCGTCGACCTTCTGCATCGTCGATTCCGACACGTTCTTCTGCGTGGTCACCGAGCGGCCCAGGAAGATTTCGGCGTCGTTCTCGCCGTAGACCATCGGCCCCATCTCGTCCGACATGCCGTAGCGCGTGACCATGCTGCGGGCGATCTCGGTCGCGCGCTCGAAGTCGTTGGATGCCCCGGTGGTCATCTGGTTCATGAAGAGCTCTTCGGCGATGCGCCCGCCGAACAGCACCGCGATCATGTTCAGCATGTGCTTGCGGTCCATGCTGTAGCGGTCCTGCTCCGGCAGCTGCATCGTCACGCCCAGCGCACGGCCGCGCGGGATGATCGTGACCTTGTGCACCGGGTCGGTCTTGGGCAGGAGCTTGGCGACGATCGCGTGGCCTGACTCGTGGTACGCCGTGTTGCGGCGCTCCTCCTCGGGCATCACGATCGAGCGCCGCTCCGCGCCCATGATGATCTTGTCCTTGGCGCGCTCGAAGTCGTACATGTCCACGAGGCGCTTGTTGGCGCGCGCGGCGAACAGCGCGGCCTCGTTCACGAGGTTGGCGAGATCGGCGCCGGACATGCCCGGCGTGCCGCGCGCGATGATGTCGGCCTTCACGTCGGGGGACATCGGCACCTTGCGCATGTGCACGAGCAGGATCTGCTCGCGGCCGCGGATGTCCGGCAGCGGCACCACGACCTGACGGTCGAAGCGGCCCGGGCGCATCAGCGCCGGGTCGAGCACGTCGGGCCGGTTGGTCGCGGCGATGACGATCACGCCTGCGTTGCCCTCGAAGCCGTCCATCTCCACGAGCAGCTGGTTGAGCGTCTGCTCGCGCTCGTCGTTGCCACCGCCCAAGCCGGCGCCGCGCTGGCGCCCGACGGCGTCGATTTCGTCGATGAACACGATGCACGGCGCATTCTTCTTCGCCTGGTCGAACATGTCGCGCACGCGAGCGGCGCCGACGCCGACGAACATCTCGACGAAGTCGGAGCCCGAGATCGAGAAGAACGGGACTTTCGCCTCGCCTGCGATCGCCTTGGCGAGCAGCGTCTTGCCGGTGCCGGGGCTGCCGACCATCAGCACACCGCGCGGGATGCGGCCGCCGAGCTTCTGGAACTTGGAAGGATCGCGCAGGAACTCGACGAGCTCGGCGACTTCCTCCTTCGCCTCGTCGCAGCCCGCGACGTCGGCGAACGTGATGGAGTTGTTGGCCTCGTCGAGCATGCGCGCCTTGCTCTTGCCGAAGCTGAACGCGCCGCCGCGTCCCCCGCCCTGCATCTGGCGCATGAAGAAGATCCACACGCCTATGAGCAAGAGCATCGGGAACCAGCTGATGAATATCTGGGCGAGGAACGACTGCTCCTCTTCCGGCTTGGCCTCGACCTTGACGCCGTACTTGACGAGATCGCCGACCATCCAGATGTCGCCGGGGCTGTAGGTCGTGAACCGCTTGTTGTCGCTGTTGACCCACTTGATCGTCCGCCCCTCGACGCTGGCGGACGTGACCTTGCCGGCCTTGGCGGCATCCATGAACTCGGAATAAGGAATCGAGTCGCGGTTGGTCTGCCGCGAGTCGAACTGCTTGACGACCGTCAGCACCACGAGCCCGATCACGAGCCAGATGCCGATGTTCTTGAGGAGATTGTTCAAGCCCGCACCCTAAGAAACCCTAAAGAGCCTCGAAAGCAGGATTTTACCCGCGAACCCCCGCTTGGACCACTTACCACGGGAAATTCGAAGCACGATCCGCGCCAAAATTGATCAATATCAGCCAAAACCCGGCAACTACGGCCGGAACCCCTTGCCGACCAGGAACGTCTCCCGGCTGCGGTCACGCGAGGACTTGGGCTTGCGTACGTAAACCTTTGCGAAACGCGCCGAGACCGCACGCTGCAACTCTGCAAGACCGGATCCCTGGAACACCTTGATCGCAAGGTCGCCGCCTTCCCGCAAGTGACTGATGGCAAATTCCAGCGCAAGTTCACCCAAATGCACGCTGCGTGCCTGGTCGACGGGATCGATACCGCAGAGATTGGGGGCCATGTCCGAGACCACAAGGTCGACAGGCGCATGGCCGATCGCCTGCTCGACCGCCGCCAGCCCCGCGTCCTCGCGGAAGTCGGCCTGGACGAAGGCCACACCGGCCACCGGGTCCATCGGCAGGACGTCGATGGCGACGATCCGCCCGCCCGGCCCGACCCGCTCGCGCAGCACCTGCGACCAGCTGCCGGGAGCGGCGCCTAAATCCACCACGCTCATGCCCGGCCGCAGCAGCTGGTCCCGGGCGTCGAGCTCGATGAGCTTGAACGCGGCGCGCGACCGGTAGCCGCGGCGCTGCGCCTCCTGCACGTACGGATCGTTGACATGCTCGTGCATCCAGGCCTTGCCGAAGCGGTGCTTCTTGCCGGAGGGGTTCAGAGGATTGGGCATACGAGGCCATTTTCCCACTACACTCCGGCGGTGGACCCGCTTACGCCAACCCGGCGCCGCGAACTGCGCGCGCTGGCGCACCACCTCGAGCCTGTCGTCACGGTCGGCCACCAGGGACTCTCGCCCGCCGTGCTCCACGAGATCGACCTCGCCCTGCTCGCTCACGACCTCGTGAAGGTGCGCGTGCTCGGCGACGACCGCGAGGCGCGCGAGTCGATGCTCGCGCAGGCCTGCGCGGCGCTCGACTGCGCGCCGGTCCAGCACGTGGGCAAGGTGCTGGTGCTCTATCGCCCGAACCTCGCCCGCACCAAGCGTAAGCCGGCCCCGCCCAAGGCGCCGGAGAGCAAAGCGAAACCTCGCGCCCGCGCGAGACCGGCCGTGCGCACGCCGGTCGATCCCGTCCGCGAGCGGCGCCGCCAAGCGAAGTCGGCGCGCAACCCCGCGCCCGCGACAACGCGACGGCGGTCGCGCGGTCAGTAGGTCACGAGAGGCGCCCGGGGCCGCGCGGCGGACGGCTCAGGGCACGTTCACGAATGGGGTCGCCGCCCACCCCGAGCATCCCGCGCCGTTGCACGCCTGCACCTGATAGCCGAAATTCCCCGCGCCGTAGCCCGAGTCAACGACGTCGTCGAGCTGCGTCGTATCCGCGGCGGCGTTGGGGGCGATCGTAGAGCAGTAGCAGCCCCTGGTCGCCGCGCAGCGCTGGACCACGTATCGCGTCTCACCGGCCACGTTCGCCCAGGCCACACGCACGGTATGCGGCGCGATCAGCGTCGCGCTTGCCGGCGCGGGCGCACCTGGAGGCCCCGGCGGCACTGCGACCGTGAACGTGGCGGTCGCCGGAGCGCTCAGGTTGCCCGCCCCGTCCTTCGCCAGCACGTGGAACGTATAGCTGCCGTTCGGCAGGCTTCCGTAGCTTGCGCTCGTGCCTGGGGCGAACGTCCCCGGGTCCGTCTGCAGCGGGTCGAGCCAACGGTCGTAGGCCAGGCTCACCGCCGGCGTGACGTCATCGCTGCCTGTCCACGCAAAGAACGCGGCCCCGTTGGTGTCGGGGCTCGACGGCGCGACCGCGATGGTGACGCTCGGCGGAAGATCGGGCGCGCTCACCGAAAACGTCCGGCGGTTGCCGGCACCCGGCGCCTCGGCGTTGCCCGCCGCGTCGCGGGCGACGACATAGAACGTGTAGGTCCCATTGGCGAGCATGTCGTACGTCTTGGTCGTCGCCGCGCCGAACGCCGAGAACGCGGGCTCGATCGGGTCGCGCATAAGGGTAAAGGCGCCAGAAGTACAGCTGCGTTCCGCTCGGATAGCCGCTCGTCGCGTCGCCCGGCGCGCCATAACCGGCGCCGCGCCGTGTGGTCGGCGGGCAATCGTTGGCTGCACCGTCGTGGTCGATGTCCTCGAGCGGCAGCCCGCAGCGGAGGTTGAGCGGCAGCGCCGCATTGGTCCCCGTGCCGAGCCGCGGCTCGCCGACGAGCACCTCGATCGTGTCGTCGCTTCGGATGCGCATGAGCTCCGCCTCGACGAAGTTGCCCGACAGCGCGGACTCGGTCAGCCCGACGTAAACCGCGCCGCCGAATCCGACGAGGTCGGACACGCCCATGTTGCCCACGATCCCCCCGCTCGTCGGCGGCCGGCCGCCGCCGCGGTCGAGCACCTTCGTCCACGACGGCGTGCAGCCGTTCCTGCCGACGGCGGCGCATCCGCGCGACTTCCACACTTGCGCACCCGAGACTTCGTTCATCGTGCCCGCATAGAGCCACCCGTTGTAAGCGGTGAGCGAGAACAGCGACTCGTTGTCCGCATCGCCCATCCCGACTGCGCTGTAGGCCTGCCACGTGCCCGAGACCGTGGGATCGGCGTTGGCGAGCACGAGCGGGTTGTTCGACAGATCGGAATCGAGGCTCGGAGTGAGCCTGCCGACGGGCGACATCGCCAGCACCCAGCGCCCGCTCTGCTCGGTGAAGCCGACCAACGCACGAAAGCCGATGCTGCCGAACGGGATGCCCGTGCGCGACACCGCGTTGAACGTGATGCCGTCCAACGTGTAGAGGACGTTGCCCTAAACCGGCCCGATCGTCGAGACGAACAGGTAGTCCCTGCCGTGGAGCGAGCACTGCGTCATCCAGCGGTAGCCGACCTCGCGCGGGACGCCGACGACCTGCGGCGCCGTGAAGGCTAAGGCCCACGTGCCGGATGCGCCGTCGGCTCCCCCCGGGGTGTACGCCCATATCTGCGCCGCGGTCGGCACCCGGGACGCGCCGTTGGCCTGGAATCGGCCGGTGCCTACGTACAGCTTCCCCTTGAACCACGCCATCGACCACGCGTAGTCGTTCTGCGTGCCGCCCTCGGGGTGGGGACCGTCGATGGCCTTCGTGAAGCCCTCGCTCGCCATCAGCTTGAAGTCCTCGTCGCCGTCGAGCAGCTGTGCCGCGGACGCAACCGCCGCAACGACGACGAGACATCCCGCGATCCCGACACACCGCAGATATGCCATCGACACCGCACGAACTCCTTGCGAGCGGCTCAAGGTTACGGCCAAGGTCGCACCACGGCCGCGCAGCGTCAACGGGATTGTTCTTCGACGAAACCGGCGATTACCTGCGCGAGGTGGCGCGGCGCTTCGAGCGGAAGCAGGTGGCCGCTCTCGAGCATCTGCGCGCGCACGTCCGGAAGCGTCGCGAGAAGGCGCTGGCACGTCGCCTTCATGATCTCCACCGTATCCGTGCCATAGCAGAGGAGCACGGGACGCGCGAGCGCCGCGAGCTCGGCGTCGTCGATGTCCGGTTCCGCCATGAGGTCCTGCAGCATCGACGTCTTGGACGCGAGCGTCTCGAACTGCTCGGTGATCTTGCGCGACCTGCGGCCGCCGGTCTCGAACGCTTGCCGCTGCCACGGCGGCAGCATCTCGATGAGCGACTCGGCGGTCTCGCGCGTGAGCTTCTGGATGCCCTCGTCGGTGACGACGGGAAGCGTGGCCTCGATCACCACCACCTTGTGCGTGAGCTCCGGGTAGTCGAGCGCGAAGCGCAGCGCGATGCCCGCGCCGTAGCTGTGGCCGGCGACGGTGACCGGCTCCCCGCCGGCCCAATCGAGGACGAGGTCGCGCAGGTCGCGCGCCATCGAGCGGAAGCCGTAGCCTTGCGGCGAGAACTCGCTGCGCCCGTGGCTGCGCAGGTCGTACATGAGCAGCCGGTGGCCGGAGGAAAGCGGCGGCGCGACGGTGAAGTACCAGCTCGCGACGGATCCGATCAGCATCCCGTGCACGAGCACGATGCGCGGCCCCGCGGTGCCCAGCGTCTGCACGTGCACCTGCCGCCCGTTGATGGTTGCGATCGGCATGCGCTCACGGCGCCTTTCGCGCGGCGATGAAGTCGACGAGATCGCCGACGGCGAGATTCATCACGGCCTCGGTGTCCATGCCGGTGAGCCACTCGGGAAAATCGATGCCGTCGCCGTAGCGCTCGCGAAGCTTCTCGAACAGCACGACGAGCTCGACGCTCTCGACCTCGAGGTCGCGCGAGAAGGTGGTCGCCATCGTGACCGGAGCCTCCGCAACCCAATCCTCGCCGACCACCGTCTGCAGGATCGCCGTCACTTCGCGCAGGATCTGCGCGCGCGCTTCCTCCGTCGCCATCACGCCGTCCATGCGATCACGTAGTCGCCGTCGCGACGCGTGGCGATCCAGCGCTCGCCGATGCGCATCCGCTCCCCGTCGCGCGCGCTCATCGCGAGCTTGCGCGGGTCGCCGGCCATGCCCGTGCCCGCGGCCTTGCCGGCGGCTTCCTTGGCGGCCCACAGCCGCGTGCGCCACCCGTCGGCGTCGCCCGCCGGCAGCCGCGCGAGCTCCTCTTCCGTGAACGCGAGCTCTGCGAAGCCGTCGCCGCGTGATTCGACCTTCTCGATGTCGATCCCGGGGTCGCGGCCTTCGGCGACAATCGCCACGCCGATGCCGTCCTTGTGCGCGATGGAGACGCGCAGGTCCGCGGACCACGGCCCGCGCACGCGCGGCCGTCCGTTGTCGTCGGACTCGATGGCGATCTCGGCCGGGTACAGCGAAGGCGTGCCCCGCGCGAACAGACGCGCGCGCACCGCGTCCTTGGCGGCGACGCGGCCGAACAGCCAGTCGTGACGCTTCATCACGCTCGTCATGCCTCCGGCCGCGGCGATCTCCGACGTCGACAGGAAGCGCCTCGCGAGGAAGTCGATCGTGGCGGAGGCGAAACCGCGCTCGCGCGCGATGGCAAAGCCGGCCGGGTCCATCTCGGCGAAGAGCTTCGTGCCCGGATTCAGCATCACGTCGAAGATGCCGTGCCCGGTGAAGAAGCGCCAGTCTTCCCAGCCCAGGATGCGCGCGCGCACGCGGCCGCCGGCCACGACGTCGAGATCGGCGCGAACCTCGTGCCGTCCCATGTGGCGAATCCAGATCGCGCAGTCGAAGGACTCGCCGGGGGCCGACTCGGGGCCATAGAGCTCGATCCTGCGCACGCGGATCGGAAGCGCGAGGCGGTCGCTCGTGGAGCGCAGCATGGCCCAGAGCCCGACCAGCTGGCCGGCGCTGTCGAGCATCGCGCCCTTGCCCTTCGGAATGCGCAGCTTCGCGCGAAGGCCGTTGTCGCCGTAGTCGCCGAAGGAGACCACACCCTGGTACGACGGCCCGTGGAACAGCCAGTTGTCGCGATACACGGCGTCCCGCGCGATCGGAAACGGCACGGTCCCGACGATGGGCTCGTCGTTGGCTGGAGGCGCCTCGGGATAGCGGTCGGCGAGCACCACCGTGCACGCGATGTAGTCGCCGATCGCCACCGCCACGCGATCGGCGCCCGCGCGCTTCGCCGTCACGGTCGCCGTGACCGCGGGCTCGCAGCGGAGCCATTTCGTCGCCTGAACGTTCTCGACCGCCACGGCGACACGTCCAGCATCGAGCCTCTGCGCCGCCTCGATCATCAGCGCGATCGACATCGTCATCGGCACCGCCGGCGCCCAGTCCGCGAGCACCGGCCATCCCGCAGGCTGCGGGATGAGGCCGTGATGCCACAGCTCCGGATACTCTTGCGCCGAGAACAGAATATCGTCCTTCCGCTCCTGCATCGGCGGGGGCGCGCTCGCCGCCGCGGGCTTGCGCACAAAGGCATCGCGCACGGCGTCCTGCGCGGACGCGAGCTCGCGCAGGTTCGCTTCAAATGCCGCAAGGAGCGGCGGCGCGAGGTCGTGGCCGTTGGCGAGCCGCGGCGCCGGTGCCGAAAGCGGCGGCAGATCGAGCTTGACCAGCGGCGCCGACAGCTCGAGCAGCATCGGATGCCGCGCGCGCACGGGGGTGTTGGCCGTCGCGAGGCCGACGCGGGCGAGATCCACGCGCGCGCCCTCGACGAACAGCGCGGCGCACGCACGGCGCACCTGCTCCATCCCGGGGTGGTGCGCCGACACGAGGCTCACCGCCTGGTGGGGGTGCCCGACGAGCACGTCGTCCACGAACGCGACGAGGCTTCCCGTGCCGACCTGGACGAACACGCGCACGCCCGCTTCCTCGTAGAGGCGGCGGATAAGCTCGCGGAAGCGCACCGGCTTCAGCAGGTGCTCCTTGAACAGGGCGCGGATCGCGTCGGCGTCGTCCGGATAGGGCGCACAGGTCGTCGCCGACCACAGCGGGACCGACGCCTTGCGCAGCTCCACACGGGCGAGATGCCCCATGTAGTAGTCGACCTGCCGCGCGAGCGCCGGAGAGTGGAATCCGGAGCGGAACGGCAGCGTTTCGAACAGCACCCGCTCCGCGCGCAGCCGTGCGCAGAGCGGGTCGACGGCGGCATGCGGGCCGCACAGGATCGACTGGTGGTCGCAGTTGTCGTGCGAGACGAAGACGCCGGGCAGATCGGCAATGAGCGGCGCGAGGCGCTGCGCGCCCGCGCCGGCCGCGACGTACGCGACGTCCGCGACCTCGAGCGTGCCGGGCCGCAGCCCGGACGCGAACTCCTCGACGGTGCTGCCCACCATCCCCGCGGCGAGCATGCCGGCCCACTCGCCGATGCTGTGCCCTGCGATCGCGTCGGGTCGCACGCCGAGCGCGTCCAGCACGCGCGTCAGGAAATGATCGAGGGTGACGATCGCAAGGCCGGCGTGCTCGAGATCGGGCGCGCGCACGTCGGGCGCCGGCAGGCCGAAGTGCGCGGCGACGTCGTCCACTTGCGGCGCGAAGTCGGCTTCGACGCCCGGGTACAGGAACGCAACCTTGCCGCCGGCGGCGACGAGGCCGCCGGGCGCGAAGAGGATGCCGTCTCGGCCGTGGCGCGCGCGCCCCGCGGCAACGGCAGCGCGCGCGGCCGCCATCCGCTTTGGCGTGGGATCGAACACCGCAAGCCGCCACGGGCCCTCGCCGCCCGCGCTCGCGCCGTCGATTGCGTCGAGCAGCGCCGCTTGCGACGGCGCGGCCCACACCAGCGCTTTGGCGGCCGAACCGTCGTGGCGCGCGCGCGCCCGGCGCGGCGCCGCCGGCGACGCATCGAGGATGACGTGCGAGTTGATGCCGCCGAAGCCGAACGCATTCACCGCCGCGCGGCGCGGCGTGTCGTCCCACGGCTCAGCCTCGCGCACGGGACGGAACCGCGTTGCCGCAAGCGCTTCGTTCGGCTCCTCGCAATGCAGCGTCGGCGGGCGCACGCCGTGATAGACGGCGAGCGCGGCCTTGATGAGCCCGGCCGCGCCCGCGGCCGGCATCGCGTGGCCGATCATCGATTTCACGGAGCCTATCGCCACGCGATCGTGCCCGTTGCGCTGCGGCCCGAACACGCGCGCGAGGGTCGCGAGCTCGGCGGAGTCGCCTGCCTGCGTCGCGGTCCCGTGCGCCTCGACGAGGCCCACGGTCGAAGGATCGAGGCCCGCGGCCTTCCAGGCGCGCTCCACCGCAAGCACCTGGCCCTCCACGCGCGGCGTCATGAGGCTCACGTCGCGGCCGTCGCTCGCCACGCCGGTGCCACGGATCACGGCGTAGATACGGTCGTCATCCGACTGCGCGTCGGCGAGGCGCTTCATCACCAGCATGCCGATGCCCTCGCCGATCAGCAGGCCGTCGGCGCGGCGGTCGAACGGCCGGATCTGCTGGCTGCGCGACAGCGCGCCCAGCTGCGAGAACACGCTCCAGAACACGGGGTCGTGGCACAGGTGGACGCCGCCCGCGATGACGACGTCGGACTCGCCCTCGCGCAGCTGGCGGCACGCCTGGTCTACGGCGACGAGCGTGCTCGCGCACGCGGCGTCGATCGTGTACGCCGTACCGCCCAGGTCGAGGCGGTTGGCGATGCGCGACGCGACGAGATTGGGGACGAGGCCGATCGCGGTGTCCGGGCCGTACACGCCGCACTTGGCCTGGAACTGCGCCTTGACCGCCGTAAGCTGCTCGGGCGTCATGCTCGGCAGCAGCGTGCGCAGCGTGTCCACGATCTGCTGCGCCCCGCGCGTGATGTTGATGAGGCGAAGCATGGCCGGCCCGATGTAGTTGCCGCGGCCGAGGATGATGCTCGTCTTGTCGCGCGCGAAGGGACGGTCGGCGTAACCCGCGTCGGCCACCGCCGCCACGGCCACGTCGAGCGCGAGCAGCTGGTCGGGCTCCGCGCCCTGCGCCGCGACCGGCATGATGCCGAACGCCGCGGCGTCGAACTTCGCGTACTCGTCGATGAAGCCGCCGCGGTGCGCGTAGAAGCGGTCGGGCGCCGAGGACGCGGGATCGTAGAACAGCGGGTCCCAGCGGGCGGGCGGGACGTCGGTGATGGCGTCCACGCCGTCGCGGACGTTGCGCCAGAACGCTTCGAGATTGGGCGCCTTCGGAAAGACGCACGCCATCCCGATGATGGCTACATCGCGATCCACGGGAATACCGCTTACAGCATTGCGGTCGGGTCGCCGCGCATGAGGATGACCTGGGCGTCCGAAGCGGGCCCGTGCAGGAGCTCGTCGATGAAGCTCGCGACACCCGCTTCCGGGTCGATGAGGTCGATGCCGCGCCGGGCGTACTCGCGGGCGAGCTCGGGCGACACCATGCCGGCGTCGCGCCACGGCCCCCAGTTGATCGACAGCACGCGGCCCGCGAGACGGTGCTTCAACGCGTGCGCGAGGCGGTCGAGGAAATCGTTGGCCGCGGCGTAATCGGACTGCCCGCGGTTGCCGAACGTCGCCACGATGCTCGAGAAGAAGACGACGAACTTCACGTCGTCGCGCACGTGCTCGGCGATGGCGAGCGCGCCGTGCACCTTGGTCTCGAACACGCGCGCGAACGACTCCGCCGTCTTGTCGCGCGCGAGCTTGTCTTCGATCACGCCGGCGCCGTGGATCACACCGTCGAGGCGGCCGTGACGCTCGTAGATCGCCTCGATGAGCGCCCCGAATGCCGCCCGGTCGCGCACGTCGCACGGGTGATACGACGCCGTCGCGCCGGCGGCGCGCAGCGCCGCGAGCGTGCCGCGGATCTCGCGCGCGGCGAAAAGCCGCGCGCATTCGGCCTCGATCTCGGCGGGACGGCGGCCGGGGTGGCGCGCGATCAGAAGCTGGCGCAGCGTGCGCTCGTCCGCGGCGTCCATGAGCTCGGCGTCCTCGCTCTGCTCAGGCGCAGGCGTGCGGCCGACGAGCTCGAGACGGCATTTGAAGCGGCGTCCGAGCTCGAGCGCGATCTTCGAGGTAATGCCGCGCGCCCCGCCGGTGAGAAGCACAACGCTGCGCTCGTCGAGCGAGAGCGCCGCGGCGCTGTCGGCTCGGTCGGCCTTCACCACCGCCGGCGCGTGGCGCACGCCGCCGCTCGAGTAGTCCACTTCGCCCGCGCCGTCGGCGCAGTTGAGCTCGTTCAGGATGAGCTCGGCAAGGTTCGCGGTCTCCGACTCCTGCCCGAAGGTGGCGACGCGGACATGGCGGTCGGGCCACTCCTTGCGCAGGCTCTTGATGAGTCCCGGAACACCGCCGGCGGGCGGCACAAGGCTGCCGTTCACGCGCGGCTGCGCGGCCACGAGCACGTGGCTCGCCCCCGACACCAGGGCTTCGCGCACGCGTCCGAAGAGCGCGGGGACATCGCCCGGGGCCCAATCGGCGCGCAGCGGCGTGAGGTCGACGAGCGCGTGCCGCACCGACGACGCGTCGCCCTCGCCAACCTTGCCGCGGCTTCCGGCGGCGGCGAGATTGCCGAGGAGCGCGGACTCGAGCGGCGGTGCCGCGCCGATGATCTCCACTTCGCGGTTGCCGAGCGCCCACGCGCCGTTCGCGCGCAACAGCGGCTGCATCTGCACGACGTAGCGCGACACGGGTGCGGACGGCTTGGGCGTCTCGGCCGTCGCGGGCGCATGCTGCGGCGGAGGCGCGCCGCCTGCGGCGAGCGGGCGCAGCGCATCGATGATCGCGCGCAGCGTCTTGAGCGCAACGACGTTCTCCGGCAGCTCGCCGGCGCCGCCGTCGGTGCGCGCGCCCATTCGCTCGGCAACCGCGCCCAGGATTTCGACGCGCTTGATCGAGTCGATGCTCAAGTCGGCTTCGAGGTCGAGGTCGAGGTCGAGCATCTCGAGCGGATATCCCGTGCGCTGGCTCACGATGTCGAGCAGCACGGCGGCGATGTCGGCCGGCTTTTCGTGCTCGCCTTGCGCCGCGACGGCAGGCGGGGGCGCGGCGGGCGCGGGCAGCTCGGCGACCGCGGGCTTCGCCACCTCGGCTTCGATCGGAGCGCGCGCCGGCTCGACGGTGCCCAGAAAGCTCATCATGACGCGGCGCTGCGTGTCCGCGATCTCGCGCATGTTGCGCAAGTACTCCATCACCACGGCCTCGCGATCGCCCGACGGCGCGCTTGCCGCATGCGGCGCGGCCATTGCGATGGGTTGCGTGATCGGGCGCAGCGCGTGCGGCGGCGGGTCGCCCTGCATCGGCCAGGCACGCTGGCCGTTCACCCACCACGCGTTGGGCGGGTGGGCCGGCGGCGCGTCGAGCGCGAGGCGCGCGACGTCGCGTCCCGCGTAGAGCGCGTCGGCGTCGATCGCCACGCCGTTAACCGCGAGCTGGCCGAGCGCGAGCAGGAATTGCGTGATGCCGTCGTCGCCCGGGCGGTCGCATGCGATGGCGACATGCGGGCGCTTGCCCAGGATGCGTCCCACGAGACCCGTGAGCACGCGCCCGGGGCCCGCCTCGACGAAGATGCGTGCGCCGGCGGCGTACATCGCCTCGATCTCGGCGGCGAAGCGCACCGGCTTGCCGATGTGATCGGCCAGGCGCGCGCGGATCGCCTCCGGGGACGTCGGGTAGCGCTCGGCCGTGGTGTTGGAGTAGACCTCCTGCGCGGGCGCGACGATGTCGATGCGCGCGAGGTCGGCCGCAAACGCGTCGCACGCGCCCTGCACGAGCGGGCTGTGGAACGCGCAGGCAACCGGAATGGTCTTGGCCGCGATGCTCGCTTCGAGGAGCCGCTCGACCGCCTGCTCGACGGCGCGCCTCGGGCCCGAGATGACGGATTGCTCAGGCGAATTTTCGTTGGCGACGACCACGCCCTCGATGCCGGCGAGCTTGCTCAAGGTCGTCGCGGTGTCCGCCGACACGGCGGCCATGGTCCCGGCGTCGTCGGCGTCGGCGCACGATTCGAGAATGCGCCGGCCGCGCAGCTCCGAGAGCTCGAGCAGCGCGGATTCCGGTAGCGCGCCCGCGACGCACAGCGCGACCAGCTCGCCGTAGCTGTGGCCCGCGAGCATGTCGGGACGCACGCCGAAGCGGGCGAGGAGCTGCGCCATCGCGAGGCCGGCGATGCCCAGCGCCGGCTGCGCGACGCGCGTATCCGTGAGCGCCGCCTGCTGGGCGGCCTCCTCGTCCGGGCCCCACGCGGTCGGCGGGAAGATCGTATCGCGCCAGCGCGCGCCGCGCTCGAGCAGTCGCTGCAGCTCGGGGAAGGCGATGAAGACGTCGCCGAGCATGCCCACGCGCTGCGATCCCTGGCCCGGGAAGAGGAACGCGAGCCTGCCGGCCGGCTCGCCTGACGCCAAGAAGACGCCCGACGAATGCGCCTTGCCTTCGCGCGCCATCGCGAGCTTCTTGGCCAGATCGTCGCGGCTTCGCGCGACGAGGGCGATCTGCACGGCGCCGTCGCCTTCGCCCGCCGCGCGGGCGAGCTCCGAGAGCGGCCGCCCGTGATCCGAGAGCGACTCGGCGAGCTTCTCCGCGCGCGCAAGCGCGGACGCGCGATCCGCGCCGCGGAACAGGAAGAGCTCCGCGGGCCAGCGCGCGACCCCGCTCTGCGCCTCTTCGCCATCGTAGCCCTCGAGCACGACGTGGAAATTGGTGCCGCCGAACCCGAACGCGCTCACGCCTGCGATGCGCCGACGCCCCGGCCACGGCCGTGCGCCGCCCGAAAGCGTAAACGGCGAACGCGGCGTCCAGGCGGGATTGGGCTTGGTGATGTTGAGTGTGGGCGGAAGCACGCGACGGTGCAGCGACAGCGCGCCCTTGATGAGCCCGGCAAGGCCGGCCGCGCATTTCGTATGACCGATCTGCGACTTGATCGAGCCGAGCGCGATGGACCCGGGCGCCGCGCCGGCGCCCGCAAAGAACTGGCTCAGGGTCTCGAGCTCCGTGCGATCGCCGACCACGGTGCCGGTGCCGTGCGCCTCGATGAGTCCGACGTCGCGCGGTGCGATGCCCGCCCGGTCGTAGGCACGGGCGAGCGTGCGCGCCTGGCCTTGCGCGCGCGGCGCCGTGAGGCCGAGGCTCTTGCCGTCGCTCGCGCCGCCCACACCCTTGATCACGGCGTAGATGCGGTCGCCGTCGCGCTCGGCGTCCGCGAGCCGCTTCAGCACGACCGCCGCAATGCCTTCGCCGAGCGCGATGCCGTCGGCGCCGGCGTCGAACGTGCGGCACTGGCCGGTGGGCGACAGCGCGTGCACGCTCGCGAACACGAGGTAGTCGACGATCCCGTTGTGGAGGTCGGCGCCGCCGCAGATGACCATGTTGCTCGTGCCGGCCACGAGCTCCTTGCATGCGACGTCCACCGCCGCGAGCGAGGACGCGCACGCGGCGTCGACCGTGTAGTTCGAGCCGCCGAGGTCGAGGCGATTGGCAATGCGTCCGGCGATCACGTTGCCGAGCATGCCCGGGAAGGAGTCTTCCGTCATCGACGGCAGCGCCGCCGCGAGCTCGGCGGGCAGCTCGCCGATGAACTGCCGATACGCCGCGCGGAAGCCGTACGCAGCCGACAGATCGGTGCCGGCCTCGGCGCCGAACACGACCGACGTGTTCTCGCGGTCGAAGGGACGATCGAGGTAGCCCGCGTCGGCAAGCGCGCGCCGGCTCGCCTCGAGTGCCAGGAGCTGCACCGGCTCGATCGCGGCGAGCGACAGCGGCGGGATGCCGTAGCTCAGCGGGTCGAACGGGTAGGGATCGAGGAAGCCGCCCCACTTCGAGGGCGTCTTCTCGCCGTTCATCGACTGCGGGTCGTAGAAGGCCTCCACGCGCCAGCGCTCCGGCGGCACTTCGCGGATGCTGTTGATGCCGCGCACGATGTTCGACCAGAATGCCTCGACGTCGGGCGCGTCCGGCATGATCGCCGCCACGCCGACGATGGCGACGTCGCCGCTCCTGGCGCGCGCGGCGCCCTGCGCCGGCAGCGAAGCGAGGAGCGCGGTCGACCCTTCGCAGACGTCGCGATGCAGATCGTCGATGCGCACGATCGCGTCGCGCAGCGCCGCGACCTGGCCGAGCATCACCATGCCGTCTCGCCGCTGAGTCTTCTCGTCGACGCTGACGAGCCGCTCGCCGTCGCGCGCGAGGCCCTTCGCCGCGATGCGCAGGCGGCCGAGGTTCAGCTCCTCGAGCTTCTGCCACATCGCCTGCACGGGAAGGCCCTCCCGCGTGAGTTTCTCGCGCTGCGCGCGGAACGCGCGCACGTAGTCGGTGTCGGCGCAGCGCGTGGAGTGGCCCGGCGCCGTCTCGAGCAGCACGGTGGCCTCGCAATCGAGCGCCGCCTGCTGGAACGCGGGCTGGATGGCGCCGCAGGAGACCGCCTCGGAGGTGAACAGGTACGCCGTGCCCATCAGCACGCCGACCGCCGCGCCGCGCTCGGCGAGCGGCGCCGCCATGGCCGCGACCATCGCGGCGGAGCGCGCATCGTGGATGCCGCCCGCGAACACCACCTCGAGCTCCGAGGGCGCGGGATGCGCGAGCAGGCACTCGATCTGCGCTTCCCATAGCGCGAAGCTCGTGCGCGGCCCCACGTGGCCGCCGCATTCTGAGCCTTCGAAGACGAAGCGGCGCGCGCCCTGCTTGAGGAAGAGCTCGAGCAATCCGGGCGACGGCGTGTGCAGGAAGGTCCTGATGCCGAGCTCCTCGAGCGGCTTCGCCTGGGCGGGGCGCCCGCCGGCGATGAGCGCGACGGGCGGCTTCACGCGGCGCACGACCTCGAGTTGCTCTTCGCGCAGCTCCTGCGGCACGAAGCCGAGAATGCCGACCCCCCACGTCTTGCCGGCGAGCCGCTGCGAGGTCTCCGCGAGCAGCGCCTCGACTTCGGGGCCGCGCATCAGCGCGAGCGCGAGGAACGGCAGCGCGCCGGCGTCGGCCACGGCGTCGGCGAACGCCGCGCGGTCGCTCACGCGCGTCATCGGTCCCTGGAAGATCGGGTAGCGCAGCCCGTGACGCGCGGCGAGCGGGCCGCGCTCGCCGAGCGAGCGCTGACAGCGCGCGACGTCGAGGTTATGGTCGATGGCCGCTTCGATGCCGCGCACGATGCCGCCGGTTGTGCGGAAGCGCGCGGCGAGCGGGCGCGCGAACGCGGCGTCCTGCCCTGCCGGCAGGACCGTGCCGCGATCCCAGCCCGGACGTGAATATTGGCGGCGGCCGCCGACGACGACGGTTTCGCTCCCGTCCATCAACCCGATCGCGGCTTGCACGTCGGCGGACAGCGACGACTCGCGCGCGAGCGCGGCTTGCGCGTCGAGCACCACACCCGCGGCGCCGCCCGCGATGCACGCAGCGGCCGTGCGAAGGCCGATGCCGCCCTGCGCATACACCGGCAGCGCGCAGGCGGGCACGAGCGATTGCAGGAGCACGAACGTCGTCTCGTCGCCGATGCGGCCGCCGCTCTCGCTGCCTTTCGCGATGAGCGCGCGCGCGCCGGACGCCTCCGCAGCGCGCGCTTCGGCGAGCGACGTCACCTCGACCGCCACGATCAGATCGATGAACGATTCGAATGGCATGCCCGCCTCGACGATCACCGCGCCGACGCTGCGCGGCAGCGCTGCGAGAGGCAGATCCACGCCTGCGGGAATGCGCACACCGAGGCTGCGCTCGGGCTCGCCGGCGATGCGTTCCAGCGCGGCACGCGCTTTGACGGGATCGTGTCCGACGTCGACGACACCCAAACCGCCGGCGCGGGACGCGGCGACGGCCATGGCCGCGTTGGGCTGCTCGAAGGGATTGACGACGACGATCCGGCCCAGCGGCTGCTGCATGGTGCTCCCTGCCCGACGACGAAAGCTAACGGTTTCGATCGGAAGCAGCATCCGTTCCAAACGGAACCGCACCGTTCCCT